>NZ_BAAHCB010000010.1:0-3498 GCF_054776215.1 Glycomyces tarimensis | reverse complement strand
ACGTCACCGGCCGGGCCCTTCCAGGGGCTCGCAGTCGCGCAGACCTCGCGGCGCTGGTCCAGGTCCTACACAGACCTCGCAGCGCTGCTTCAGGTACTACTCATACTTCGTAGTACAGATCGAATTCGTGCGGCGTCGGGCGCAGGCGGACCGGGTCGATCTCGTTCTCGCGCTTGTAGCGGATCCACGTCTCGATGAGGTCGGGTGTGAACACGCCGCCCTCGGTGAGGAAGTCGTGGTCCGCTTCGAGGTTGTCGAGCACCCTGTCGAGGGAGCCGGGGACCTGCTCGATGTCGCCGTACTCTTCCGGGCCCAGCTCGTACAGGTCCTTGTCGACCGGCGCCGGCGGCTCGATCTTGTTCTTGATGCCGTCGATGCCGGCCATGAGCATGGCCGAGAACGCCAGGTACGGGTTGCTCGACGGGTCCGGCACGCGGAACTCGACGCGCTTGGCCTTCGCGTTCGACCCCGTGACGGGGATGCGCGTGCAGGCCGAGCGGTTACGCTGCGAGTAGACCAGGTTGACCGGCGCCTCGAAGCCCGGCACCAGGCGCCGGTAGGAGTTCACGGACGGGTTGGTGAACGCCAGCAGGCTAGGGGCGTGCTTGAGCAGGCCGCCGATGTAGTAGCGGGCGGTGTCGGACAGGCCGGCGTAACCGGTCTCGTCGTAGAACAGCGGGTCGCCGGCGGCCCACAGCGACTGGTGGGTGTGCATGCCGGAGCCGTTGTCGCCGAACAGCGGCTTGGGCATGAACGTCACCGTCTTGCCGGCCTTGGTGGCGGTGTTCTTGATGATGTACTTGAACTTCTGGACGTCGTCACCGGAGTGCAGCAGCGTCGAGAAGCGGTAGTTGATCTCGGACTGGCCCGCGGTGCCGACCTCGTGGTGGGCCCGCTCGATCGTCAGACCGGACTCGATGAGGTTGGTGACCATGGCGTCGCGCAGGTCGGCGAAGTGGTCGACGGGGCCGACCGGGAAGTACCCGCCCTTGTGGCGCGGCTTGTAGCCGAGGTTGCCGCCCTCTTCCTCGGCGCCGGTGTTCCACGCGCCCTCGATGGAGTCGACGTGGTAGAACGCCTGGTTGGCGGTGGTGTCGAAGCGGACCGAGTCGAAGATGTAGAACTCGGCCTCGGCGCCGAAGTAGGCCGTGTCGGCGATGCCGCTCCCGGCCAGGTACTGCTCCGCCTTCTTGGCGATGTTGCGCGGGTCGCGGCTGTAGGCCTCGCGGGTGAAGGGGTCGTGGATGAAGAAGTTGAGCGCGAGGGTCTTCTGCTCGCGGAACGGGTCGACGAATGCGGTGGCGACGTCGGGGAGTAGGAGCATGTCCGACTCGTGGATCTCCTGGAAGCCGCGGATCGACGAGCCGTCGAACGCGAGGCCCTCCTCCAGCAGGTCGGCGTCGAACGACGCGGCCGGGATGTTGAAGTGCTGCATGACGCCGGGCAGGTCGCAGAAGCGGACGTCGATGAACTTCACGTCGTTGTCGCGGACGTATCCGAGGAGCTCTTCTGGGCTGGAAAACACGAAGGTGTTCCTCTCGGTAGGTATGAAGCTGATACTCGGCTCGCGAAGCCATGGCGAAGCTCGCGAGCCATGAATGGCCACGCCATGGAACGGGCACCGACGTCGCTGTCGACACCGAAGGTGTTAGACGAAACGCTATCCGCGATCAGTTGCCTCAGCGTAAATCAAATGTTTCATGCGTGTTACCTGAGTGTCGGGAGAATGCCCCGTGCGACGGTGAGCGCATGTCCGTGCGTGTCGGCGGCGGAGGACACGGGCTTGCACCGCCCGTTGCCTACGGCAAGAGCGAACCCCGTGGAGATGACCTCCGCGGGGTTCGCGTGTTCGTCGGCTACTTGATCGGATTGCCTGTGAGCGTCGTTCCGCTGAGGTGGACCGCGATGTCGCCGTTCATGATGCCGCTCGGTACCGGTGCGCCCTCAGGCAGGTCCGAGACCTCGGGCTCGCCTCCGACGGGGATGGTCACCAGTTCGTCGCTTGGGGCGTCCCCTTCGACCGCTCCATAGGCGTTGCCGTCGTCGTCGACCGCTCGCAGCTCGACCGTGCGCTGCCCGTCTCCGCCGCCGAAGCACCGGCCGCCGGTCGCCGACATCCAGATGGATTCATGGACGACGTACTCGCCGTTCGGACTGTTGCGGGCGACGTCGGTCGTACCGTCAGTGTGCGAATAGTCGGAGCAGCTCAATTCGTAGACGATTTCGCCGGTTTCGACCGCTACCACGTAGTAGGCGAGGTCGGCGAGCGCGCCATGGGTCACCTGGACGGCGAGCAGACCCTGCCTGTGGTCCACCGCGAGGACGTCCATACCGCTGATCTCCGGCTGTTCGATGCCCGGGAGCTCACTCAACGTCCCGGCCTGGGTGTTGAGGTTATTGCCCTTGTCCAGCCAGAACGGTGCTCCTCGGACGAGGCCCGCGTCAGTGACGCGGAAGTACTCGGCTTCCACCTCGATGACCTCGCCCTCCTCGGTGACGAAGCCGATCCCGTCGTCTCCGTGAAAGACGATGCTCCCGAAACTGGTGAATTCGGGGGAGTCGGGGAACTCGATCTCGGCGACGACCGAGCCGTCCTCGATCGACAGCAAGGTCAGCTCGGTGACGGTCTGAGCCTCGTCAAGGCCCGATGCCTCGATCTCTGCATGCTCCAGGATGGCCACCGTCTCTTCGAGCACCGCGACCGGGATGTGCTGGGGGTATTCGTGTTCGGAGAGGTCATAGGTCCAGGCTTCGTCGCCGTCGGGCGTGTAGGCCTGGATCACGCGGGCCACGTCGGGGTACAAGCGGTCCACTACGACCCGATCGGGCCGTACGGTCACCGTCGACTCGCCCGGACCGACATCGACGCTCCAGACGGCCTCACCGAAGGGCTCGCCGACGGGGAAGGCGGCCACGGCCGCTTCGGCGGCCTCGGTGGTCGTCTCCACGGAGGGACCGTCGGCTTCCGGGGTGCTCGCGTCGTCATCGGCTCCGCCGCCGCAAGCGGTGAACGCGAGCAGCGACACCGCCAGCGCGCCGATCAGAGGGGTCGGGCGTCCGGCTGTTCGGATGGTCATCGTCGTGCTCCCTATAGAAAACGGCACTTCGTAGTGGTGTGCGGGTCGTTGAGCAGGAGAGGTGCATGGCAGGGACACGCCGCTTGTCGCAGAGGCTCCCGGGTTGCGGAAACTCGGGATCCGCAAGGGGCGTACCGAACAACAGGGTATGGGCGGGAAACCTGGGGCTCGACGGGACGGTGGTCGAAGGTGTCGTGATCGACGATGCGGCCGGTGGTTCGGTTCGTCCGACCTCGCCCGTAGCCGGACCGTTCCCCGCGGGCCGTAAGTCGCGAATCTCCCTCCCTTCCGAGTCGAGAGGAGGTCGACCACGGCGCGTCATATCGTCTGGATTTGACCGAACCCACTGCTCAAGGCACTGAGAGGGAGTCTGATCCCGAAAGGTCGGGATCTGAGAGATGCCCGTAACTGAGGGGCGGGA
>NZ_BAAHCB010000009.1:82363-95148 GCF_054776215.1 Glycomyces tarimensis | reverse complement strand
CCGGCCAGCCCGCACGTCGACCATCCAAACACCCTGTTGAGTTCTCAAACAACACGCCACAATCAGTCCAAAACATCGGTGATGTTCCAGCTCCGACCGGAGCGGCTCCAGTAACTTAGCAGACCGGTTTTCAGGCCGTATTCGGCCCCCGATCACTTCGTTCGGAGTTTTGCCCTTTCGGTGAAGGCCAGTTGCCTTTCGGCTTTCCTGTCCGTTTCCCCCTCGGGCAAGAACTAATTTACGCGACCCTGAACCGGGGTTTGCAAGGGGGGTGCGTGTTCGGGAACACACCCTTACAAACCCCGTGTTCTCGCAGGTCAGAACCGAATCGTTGACTATCTGCGGCGGCTCTTGCCGCGCGCTTCCTGTTCCTTGGCGACCTGATCGAGCAACTCCTGGCGCCGGGACTTCCGTTCTTCGAGACGCTCGTCGGCGCCCTTGCGGTCGGTGCGCTCGAACCTGGCGTCCGTGCCGCGCGGTCCCACGGTGGCGATGACCGTCGGGTCCGTCGGCTCCCACTCGAACTCGGCGTCGCCGATCTTCACCACCGATCCCGGCACGGCGCCCTGCTTCGCGAGCTCGTCTTCGACGCCCAGGTTCGCGAGGCGGTCGGCGAGGTACCCGACGGCTTCCTCGTTCTCGAAGTTCGTCTGGCCGACCCAGCGCTCGGGCTTCTGACCCGAGACGACGAACTCCACGTCTCCTTCATAGGCCGGCGTCAGCGCGCGCACGGTGAAGCCGGAGTCGTCGATCGCGGCCGGCCGGATGACGACACGGGTCGCCTCGACCGGCGGCTGCTCGGCGCGGTACGCCTCCACCGCCCTCGCGAATGCGAAGTTCAGTTCCCGCAGTCCCTCGCGGCTGACCGCGCTCACCTCATAGACCGGCCAGCCGTACTTCTCCAGATCGGGACGGACGAACTCGGCGAGCTCCTTCCCGTCGGGGATGTCGACCTTGTTGAGCACGATGATGCGGGGCCGGTCGGCGAGACCGCCGTACTCGGCGAGCTCATGCTCGAGCGCGTCGATGTCGGAGGCCGGGTCACGGTCGGTCTCGAGGTTGGCGCAGTCGACGACGTGCGCCAGCACCGCACAGCGCTCGATGTGCCGCAGGAACTGGAGCCCGAGGCCCTTCCCCTGGGCGGCGCCCGGAATGAGGCCGGGCACATCGGCGACGGTGTAGGTCGTCTCCCCCGCGGACACGACGCCGAGGTTCGGCGTCAGTGTCGTGAAGGGGTAGTCGGCGATCTTCGGCCGCGCGGCCGACATCGCGGCGACGAGTGAGGACTTCCCCGCTGAGGGGAAGCCGACCAGGCCGACGTCGGCGACGCTCTTGAGTTCGAGCGTGATGGCGAGCTCGTCACCCGGTTCGCCGAGCTCGGCGAATCCGGGCACCTTCCGTTTGGAGCTGACGAGCTTGGCGTTGCCTCGTCCGCCCCTGCCGCCCTTGGCGATGGTCATCTCGGTGCCGACTCCGGTGAGGTCGGCGAGCTGCTCGCCGTCGGTGTAGACGACGGTGCCGTTGGGCACGGAGACGCGCAGCGTCTCCCCCGAGGCGCCGTCGCGGTTGGAGCCCTGGCCGTGCTTGCCGTTGCCGGCTTGCAGGCGGCTCTGGAAGTGGAAGTCGAGCAGCGTGTGGACATTGGGGTCGACGACGAACACGACATCACCGCCGTGGCCGCCGTTACCACCGTCGGGTCCACCGAGCGGCTTGAACTTCTCTCGGTGGACCGACACGCAGCCGTTTCCACCCTTACCAGCAATGACCTGCAGATTTACCCGGTCAACGAAACTTGTCACCATTCAAGCGTAGCCACCGGCCCTCCCCCGGGAGCGCGAGCCCGCGGGACGTGCTAAAGTTTCTCCTCGTGCGAGCGACACGGGCCCAAATGCCCAGATCAGCTCAATCATCATGCGCCGCTAGCTCAACTGGCAGAGCAGCTGACTCTTAATCAGCGGGTTCGGGGTTCGAGTCCCTGGCGGCGCACCAGCAAGGGCCCTGATTTCAGGGCCCTTTCGTCGTATTCGGGGAGTCCCGGATCTCACTCTTCGGGGACGGTGCTGCGGAACACCATCGGCGATGGCGCCCCGCAGCGGATCACATCTCGTATTCGGCGAAGTAGCCGTGCGCCTCTTCGAGCGAGGCATGGAGCATCTCGACAGCCGCGTCGTAGTCGTGCGTCGTATTGTCGATCCAGGTGCTGACCTCGATCTCGATGTTGCTGACCGCGACGTTGATGTTGAGCTTCTGGTACGTGGGGTCTCCGTACTTGTACATGTATCCGGCGTCGCCGTAGTCGTATTCCTCGACTTCGTAGCCCTCGGAATCCGACCAGTATTCGATGTCGTCCTGGATGTACTCGATGTTGTAGTCGGGGTCGGAGCCGACGTTCACGTCGATGGTCAGGTGCCAGAACAGGTCGTCGGTATAGAACTGGCAGTTCACCGAGCCGGTCTCTCCGCTGGAGGACGCGGAGGTGTAGGTCTCGTCCGGATCCACTGACGCGCCGATGACCTCCTCGAACTTCGTGAGGTCGTAGGCGTCGCAGGTGGCCTCGTCGAAGCCGGCCGCCTCGCCCGTCCCGCCGCCGTCCGGCGTCGCCTCCTCTTCGGTGGGTTCGGGGTCGCCCTCCTCGGAGGTCGCCGCCTCCTCGGTCGGCGTGGTGCTCTCCCCGCCGCTGCCGGCGGCCGTGTCGTCGCCTGCGGTGCGCTGGACGATGAAGAGGATCACGGTCAGGACGACCAGCAGCACCGCGATGATCGCACCGCACACCAGCCAGAGGTTGTTCTGACGCGGCGTCTGCGGCTGTCCGTACGGGGGCGTGTAGGACGGCTGAGAGGGGTACGACATTCGTTCACTCCCGGGGATCGATCATGGTTCGACCTCACCTTAACCTCGTCTGACCACCGTGCCACGACCGACGCTCCGCGCCCGTCCCGAGGTGAGGGCCCCGATTGGGCTTAGACTGGACATGTGCCGCGTTCCGGTACGAGCCCAGCACCCGACCCCTGATTGGCCCATCATGGCGAACCCTTTCCACCAGCACCTCGCCGAGCTCAACGAGCTGCTCGTCGACATGGCCCGCCGTGCGGGCGACGCCATCGAGAAGGCAGGTGCGGCGCTCCTGGAGGCCGACACGGTGGCGGCGGAGGCGGTCGTGGCGGACGACCAGGAGATCAACGCGCTCCAGTTCCGCGTGGACGACCGGATCGTCGAGTTGATGACGCGGTACGAGCCGGTCGCGAGCGACCTGCGGTTCATCCTGGCCTCCGTGCGCATCTCGGTGGATCTGGAGCGGATGGGCGACCTGGCCAAGCACGTCTCGAAGTCGGTCCTCCTGCGCGCCCCGGTCTGCCCGATCCCCGCGTCGCTGCGCGCGGATTTCGCGGCGATGGGCCAGGCCGCGACGCGGATCTCCGAGAAGCTGGTGCGCATCTTGGCCGAGCACGATCAGCTCGCGGCAGCGCAGATGGGACTCGACGACGACGAGTTGGACGCGATCCAGCAGCGCATCCACGAGCAACTGCCGGATCTGGACTACGGGCCGCAGGCGGCGGTGGACGCGGCGCTGCTGGCGCGGTTCTTCGAGCGCTTCGGCGACCACGCGGTGCGCATCTCGCATCAGGTGGTCTACCTCGTGACCGGTGATGTTCACCTCGATCGTTCATAACGGTCAGATCACAGCCCGGCATTGCTCCGATTAAACTCCCTGCTCACAAGGGTTTTCGTTGCTGTACGCCTTTCGTCGCGCGCCGTTGTTGCGAATCGCGCTCAGTCGTTCACCTCAAGTTCAACTACAAGTCGCCAGGTGAACACCGGGTTTGGTTTTGATTGGTCGCGAACAGTGAAGCAGTCCCCGGTACAAGACCGGGAAACGGAGTAGAGACCAGCTGTGAATATGAAACTGAACCGCAGAGCCATTTTCGGAACGATCACCGCTAGCACCCTCGCGCTCGGCCTGGCGGCCTGCGGCGGCGGTGACGACGACGCGAACGGTAGCGAGGGCGAAGGGGCCTCCGGCGAGATCACCGCTTCTGGTGCCAGCTTCCCGGACGCCTACTACCAGGCGGCGATCGAGGCGTTCGCCGAGGTCAACCCCGACCTGATCATCACCTACAACGCCGTCGGCTCCGGTACCGGCAAGTCCGAGTTCGGCGATGGCCTCAACGACTTCGCGGGAACCGACTCGCTGGTCGACGAGGGCGACGGCCCCGAAGAGGGCTCGTACCAGTACATCCCGACGGTGGCGGCCCCGATCACCGTGTCCTACAACCTCCCCGGCGTCGAAGGCCTGCAGATCGGCCAGGAGACCCTCGCCCAGATCTTCCAGGGCGACATCACCGCCTGGAACGACCCGGCGATCGCCGAGGAGAACCCGGACGCCACGCTGCCGGACACCGAGATCACGATCGCTCACCGCTCGGACGGCTCGGGCACCACCGGCAACTTCACCCGGTTCCTCGACGAGGCCACCGAGTCCTGGACGCTGGGCGCCGACGACACCGCCGAGTGGCCGTCGAACTCCATCGGCGGCGACGGCAACACCGGTGTGGCCCAGAACATCGAGCAGACCGAGGGCGCGATCGGCTACGTGGACCTGGCCGACGCGATCGAGACCGGTCTGGTCACCGCCGCCATCGAGAACGCCGACGGCAACTTCGTGCAGCCGTCGCTCGAAGGCACCACGGCCGGCCTCGAAGGTGCCGAGGTCAACGACGACCTGTCGTACAACCCGCTGAACGCGGCCGGTGCGGAGGCCTACCCGATCACCGCCCCGACCTACATCCTCATCCGCACGGACTACGAGGACGAGGCGGTCGCCGCCGGTGTCAAGGAGTTCCTCACCTGGCTGCTGAACGACGGCCAGGACATCGCCGCGGAGAACAACTTCGCGCCGCTGCCCGACAGCCTTCGCCAGCAGGCGCTCGATGCCCTCAACGAGACGATCCCTGAGTAGGAACGTCAGCCCGACGGCCCCAACGGCGCCTGCCGGCGCCGGTGGGGTTTTCGGCTGTTCCGCTATCGGAACCGGAGCAACATTGTGAGCACCACTCAATCCACTGACGACCTCGAACTCGGCGGGGACGCCCGCGCCCGCGGCGCCGACCGCGCCTTCCGGGTGCTGGTGACCGCCGCCGGTCTCACCGTCCTGGCCGTTCTCGCTCTGATCCTGGTCACCACCACGGCCAGGTCCTTGCCCGCCATCAGCCACGAGGGCCTGCTCGGCTTCATCACCGGCACCCGCTGGGCGCCGAACGACGACGTCTTCGGCACCTTCCCGATGCTCTACGGCACGCTCGTGACCTCGCTGATCGGCATGGTCGTGGCCATACCGGTGTCGTTGGGCATCGCGCTGTACATCACCGAGGTGGCCCACCGCCGATTCCGCCGGTACATCGTCACGATCGTCGACCTGCTCGCCACCGTGCCCTCGGTGGTCTTCGGCCTCGTGGGCGTCCTGGTGGTGGTCCCGTGGATCACCCCGGTCTACCAGCGGATCGCCGAGATCGTCTCACCGGTCCCCGTGCTGAACGCGATCTTCTCCGAGACCAACACGGGCCGCAACTACTTCACCGCCGGACTGGTGCTGGCGATCATGGCGATCCCGATCATCACCTCGATCGCGCGGGAGGTCTTCGACACCGTCCCCGAGACCGACAAGCAGGCCGCCTTCGCGCTGGGCGCGACCCGCTGGGAGATGATCAAGGGCGCCATGCTCCCCCACTCGTTCGGCGGCCTGGTCGGCGCCTCGATGCTCGGTCTGGGACGCGCGATGGGCGAGACCATCGCGGTGGCGCTGGTGATCGGCGGCTCGTTCCACATCTCGTCGAACATGTTCGACACCGGCAACACCATGGCCGCGGTCATCGCCCAGCAGTGGGGCGAGTCGACCGGGCTGCACACCGACGCGCTGATCGGCATCGGCGTGGTGCTGTTCGCCATCACCGTGATCATCAACTTCCTGGCCCGCTGGGTGGTCTATCGGGCGGAGATCAAGATGAGAGGAGCCCACGCATGACCACCATGATCGAAACTCCCCACCGCGCTCCCGACCTGTCGGGCCGGAACCTGTCCAGGCGGCGGGCCTTCAGCAACCGGGCCGCCACCGTGCTCATCGGCCTGTGCGTCCTGATCGCGGCGTTCCCGCTCGCGCTCGTGATCTACCAGGTCATCACCCGCGGCGGCTCGTCGATGAGCCTGAGCTTCCTCACCGAGGACATCCCGCGCAACTACCGCACCGAGGGCCCCGGCATGGGCCCGGCGATCGTCGGCACCCTGCTCATCACGGGCATGGCCGCGCTGATCGCCATCCCGATCGGCGTGCTCGGGGCGGTCTACCTCAACGAGTACGGCAAGGACAAGCCGCTGGCGCGGTTCATCCGGACCATGTCGGACGTCATGACCGGCGTGCCGTCGATCGTGATGGGCCTGTTCATCTACGTCGCCTACGTCCTGCTCATCGACGAGAAGACCGGCTTCGCGGGCTCCCTGGCGCTGGCGGCGCTGATGCTGCCGATCGTCATCCGCTCCACCGAGGAGATGCTGCGGCTGGTCCCGAACGAGCTGCGGCAGGCCTCGGCGGCGCTGGGCGCCCGCAAGTGGCGCACCACGCTCGGCGTGGTGCTGCCGGCGGCCTCATCGGGCATCACCTCCGGCTCGCTCCTGGCGATCGCGCGCGCGGCAGGCGAGACCGCGCCGATCATCGTCACGGTGGGCCTGTTCTTCCAGACGAACATGGACCTGTTCTCCGGAGGCAACACCACACTGGCGGCGCAGATCTACCGCAATGCGGCGCGGCCGTTCGAGGCTTCTCAGGACCGTGCCTGGGGAGCGGCGCTGACGCTCATCGCGATCGTCTTCCTGTTCACGATCCTCTCCAGGATCATCGCCTCGCGGTTCGCCATCGACAAGCGGTAGGCGAACCCGCCCTGGTCTCTACCAGCGGTCCCCGCGCCGACGATCGGCGCGGGGACCTTTTGCGTGCATCGGTCGGTGTGCGGATACGACGAAGGCCCCGCCGGTGGCGGGGCCTGGTCGGTGGTGCGGTCTAGCCGAAGCGGCCGGTGACGTAGTTCTCGGTGCGCTCGTCGGCGGGCGTGGTGAAGATCCGCTGCGTGTCGTCGAACTCGACGAGGATGCCCGTGCGGGTGTCGCTCAGCTCGTTGACCTCGGTGGAGAAGAACGCGGTCTTGTCGGAGACGCGGGCGGCCTGCTGCATGTTGTGGGTGACGATGACGATCGTGAACTGCTTGGCCAGGTCGACCATGAGCTCTTCGATGCGGGCCGTCGCGATCGGGTCGAGCGCCGAGCACGGCTCGTCCATGAGGACGACCTCGGGCTGGAGCGCGATGGTCCGCGCGATGCACAGCCGCTGCTGCTGGCCGCCGGAGAGCGCCAGCGCGCTCTTGCGGAGGTTGTCCTTGACCTCGTCCCACAGCGCGGCCTTCTTGAGCGAGTCCTCGACGATGCCGTCGCGCTCGGAGCGGGAGGCGCCGTGGATCTTGGGCCCGTAGGCGACGTTTTCGTAGATCGACTTGGGGAACGGGTTGGGCTTCTGGAAGACCATGCCGATCCGGCGACGGACTTCGACGGGGTCGACGTCGGAGTCGTAGATGTTCTTGCCCTGGAAGGCGACCGTGCCCTCGACGCGGGCGCCGGGGATGAGGTCGTTCATCCGGTTGAGCGAGCGCAGCAGCGTGGACTTGCCGCAGCCGGAGGGGCCGATGAGCGCGGTGATCTCGTTCTTGGCGACGGTGAAGTCGACGTTCTTGACCGCGTTGTAGGCGCCGTAGAAGACCTTGACGTCGCGGATGTCGAAGACGTCCGGTGCGCCGGGGCCGGCGGGGCCGCGCTGCGGTGCTGGTTGAGGAGCCGCTCCGATGCGGCGCGGGCTCACGGTGCGTCCGGCGCCGGACATGGTCGGGTCGCTCATGGATGTCTCCTCTGCGATGAGCTGCAAGCAGGCGTTCGGGGGCTGTGGCGACCGTAGTTCGCGCGGGTAGCGTCAGGCCCGATCTGGGGTGAACTGACGGTGAACGCACGGGAGCGGTGGGGTCACGCGGTCCCTCGGCATGCCGTTGTTGCCCGAGTCGCGGTTTTTCGGCCGATGAGCGGCGATACTGTCGCCATGAGTTTCGTGGTGCGTCTGCTGTTGACCGCGCTGGCGCTGTGGCTGGCGACCGTGATCGTCCCGGGCATCGAGCTGTTCGGGGATACGACGGGAGGACGGGTGCTGTCGCTGGTGGTGGCGGCGCTGGTGTTCACGCTCGTGAACGCGCTCGTCAAGCCGCTGGTGGTGGCGATCGGGTGTGCGCTGTACGTGCTGACGCTGGGGCTGTTCGGGCTGGTGGTGAACGCGCTGATGTTCTGGCTGACCGGTTGGGTCTCGGAGCAGTTCGAGCTGGGGTTCTCGGTGGACGGGTTCTGGGCGGCGTTCTGGGGCGCCATCATCGTCTGGCTGGCGATGTGGGTGATGGACCTGCTCACGCCGACGCGCGGCGAATAGGGGCACCGGGCGAGAGGCCCGGTGCCCCGGCCGCCTCAGTAGAAGTAGAGCCCGGTGGACGGGCCGGTCGGGATGTCGCGCTGCGTGTCGGTCCGTTCGGGGCCGGTGCCGTTGTAGTTGACGGCGTTGAATGGCATCGGGCCCTGTGGTCCGGGCGCCTTGCCGAGCCGGCGCCGCACGACGTTGAGGTTGTGGAGCCCGGCCAGGGCGTAGGTGCGGATCCGTTCGAACTGCTTCGTCTTCTTGGCCGTCTTGAGGGCCTGGTCGACGTTGTGGTGGAGCTTCCGTGCCCGGTCGAGCGCGGCCGCGGCCTCGACGTCGGTGACGTGCGAGGGCGCGATCATGAGTTGGTTGGCAAGGAGCACAGCCCAGGCCTGGGCGTCGGCCTTCGCGCGGGCCTTGCGGCGCCTTCGTGTCTCGATGCTCGACCGCAGCCCGAGGACGGCGGCGAAGATAAGGACGATTGCGACGACAGCCCCGAACGAGGCGATTGCTACTTCAATGGCGCTTTGCATCGTCACCCCCGTGACCAGTACTGATCTCTATCTCATGAATATTATTCCATTGCCGGGGCAGATTCATGAAAGTCCCCCTGGTTTGTGGCAGGCAAGGCTTTTCCTTGCGTTGACGCCACTTCCGGGCAATGTTCACTTTCCGGACAATTAATATGCATGAATGCGCATGTTAGCATTCATCAGTCGCCGGGAACGCTCTGCGGCGCAGGCTACAGATGGAGGCATACCCGAATGGGACACGATCACTCGCACGGCGCCGCCAGCGTCGGTGCCCGTCACCGTGGTCGGCTCTGGCTAGCCCTGTGCCTGGCCGTCACCGTGATGCTCGTCGAGGCGATCGCCTCCTGGTACACCCACTCCCTCGCACTGCTCTCGGACGCGGCCCACATGGCCGGCGACTCCCTGGGCATCGTCATGGCCCTGGCCGCGATCGTCGCGGTCCGGCGCGGCACCGGCAAGCCCCGGCGCACGTACGGCCTGTACCGGCTCGAGGTGCTCGCGGCGCTGGCGAACACGGTGCTGCTGTTCGGTGTCGGCGCCTTCGTCGTCGTCCAGGCGGTCAGGCGCATCGAGTCCCCGCCCGAGGTGGACTCGCTGCCGATGCTCGCCGTCGCCGTGGTCGGGCTCGGGGCCAACATGGCGTCGCTGCTGCTCCTGCGCTCGGGCGCGGCCGAGTCGATCAACGTGCGCGGCGCCTACTTCGAGGTCCTCGCCGACGCGCTCAGCTCGATCGGGGTCATCGTCGCCGCCGCGGTCATCTGGTTCACCGGCTGGTACTACATCGACAGCATCATCGCCGTGGCCGTGGGCCTGTTCATGCTGCCGCGGGCGGCTCGGCTCGGGCGCGACGCGTTGCGCATACTGCTCCAGCACGCGCCTGTCGGCGTGAGCATGACGGACGTCGAGCACTCCCTGGAGGCACTCGACGGAGTGAATGAGGTGCACGATCTCCACCTCTGGACGCTCACTTCCGGTATGGATGTCGCCACGGTCCATCTCGCACTCTGCTCGGGCGCCGATCCGGCCGCGGTCCTCGTCGACGCCCAGCAGACGCTGGCCGAACGCTTCGGCATCGAGCACGCCACCGTCCAGATCGAACCGGGCAGCGCCGATCAGGTCTGCGATAGGCCCGCCTGGTGAAACCCTCCGCAGGTATGTCCGGAAACCGATAGTGACGGATATATGACGCTTGACAATGGTGCCGCTGGCTATGGTAAACACCGACCTGGGGACTCGAAATGCTCCTTGGAAGGAGGAGATCCATGTTGACCCAAGCATGGAGGAAGAGCAGCAGATCAGGCCCGAACGGCGCCTGCGTCGAGGTCAGGCTCACGGAAGGTGTCGTTGAGATCAGGGACACCAAGCTGACCCGGAGCCCGATCCTGCGGACCAGCCAAGCTGACTGGCGGTCACTGCTGCAATCGGAAGGCCGGTAACGAGACGGAAGACGGGGCGGTCGCGGAGTGATCCGCGGCCGCCCCGTCAGGCTCGGCGGGACAGGTCACATCGCCTTGAGCCGACTGGCCTGCTGCTCGATGAACTCGAGGCTGCGGCCAGGCCCCAGGGCCGCCGACCGCAGGTTTCCGAACACCTCGTGGAAGGGGGCGACATCCTCGCCCTCCTCGTACACGTCACCGTTGTGGCCTTCGATGTAGACCACGTCCGGGTGCCGGTAACCGGGGTCGACCTCACCGTCGACCTCCCCGAAACCGAGAATCGTGAACGAGGAGAGCATGCCGGGATAGGCGCCGCCGTCGAATGGCAGGACCTGGAGGTGCACGTTCGGGAGCGAGGCCAGCTCGAGCAGATTCTGGAGCTGGTCGATCATGACCTTGGGCCCGCCGAGCACGCGGCGGATCGCGGCCTCGTCGATGACGTTCCAGATCTTCAGGTCGTCGCGCAGCCGCGCCTGTCGCTCCATGCGCAGTTGGATGCGCTCGTCCATGAACCGCCGCGACTGCTCCAACGCGAAGTCGAACGTGGCGCGGGCGTAGTCGGGGGTCTGCAAGAGCCCGTTGATGATCAGCCCGTCGTACAGGTACAGGCTCGAGGCGTCCTGCTCCAGGCCGACGTAGGTCGCGTACGGCGGGGAGATCGTGTCCGAGTATCGGGCCCACCAGCCGCGTTTGCGGCCGTCGCGGGCCAGGCGCACCAGCTCCTCGATCTGGGCGGCGTCGGTGACGCCGTAGACCTCGGTGAGCGCCATGACGTCACGGGGCTTGATGCCCACGCGTCCGAGCTCCATGCGGTAGATCGTGGAGGTGGTGACCTCCAGCGCGTCCGCGGCCGCCTGGGCGTCCCTTCCGGACTGCTCGCGCATCTGGCGCAGGATCTTGCCCGCCCGCCTGCGGCGGACGGTGGGACTCCCGCCTGAAGGCATCGCCTTGCCCCCCAACCTGTTCGGCAGATCGTTGTCAGCGTCGTCGTTCGATGTTCCCATTTGACACCCTGATCCCTCCGGTTTGGGTGAGGACGCACCGGCTGGAGAGGAGCGCTGGCCGCTCATCCGTGTGCGCGTCGCAATTCGGCGGCGCCGCGATCCTGTCGTGCCCCGCGCCCGCAAGTTGCGCCTATACCGCCGCGAGCGGCGAGAAAAATACGCCACCCGATCCGGTTATACCTCTTGCATCGAATATCTGCATGTGCAATTCTACTTGACGGAGGGGCTATCCGCCTCGTCCGACTGTACCGATTCGACACCGCGACTCGAAACCGACCAGGCGTCACCTGGAGCGCGGCACGGCAGGCGGTCGGCCGCAGACGAAACCGGTCAACTAGACGATAACGAAAGGCAGCCCGCGTTGCGAAGTCCGTACACACTCGACAATCCCCCGCCGGACGAACCACCGAACGGGGTACTGGTGCCGAGCCTGTGGCGCGTGCAAGCGCGATGGTGGAAACGACACACGCCCGCTCTCGACCAGCGAAGCGCCCGGCGCCCCGTCTGCGGCCACTGCCGCCAGACCTGGCCGTGCCACTCGTGGGCGTGCTGGGACGGCCAGCTCGGCGAGGCCGTAGCCATGCCCCGAACGGCCGCCGAGAGCCTCACGGGCGCCGCGAAGACCCGTCCCGCTCCGGCCGGCCGCATGCCCGAGCCCATCCCCATCCACGCACGGACGCCGAAACCCGCCGCCGCGCCTGCCGCCCAAAAGAACGCCGCATAGCGCGTAGCTTCAGCCCGACACGGTCGTTAGTCCCTGAGAGATGAACCGACGCTTGCCGAAATCACGGCTCGCTAGCGTCGTCGAGGGGAGAAAGCCGTCGGATGCTGAGTACGCACAATCTCAAGGCAGGCGACGTCCTGGACGGGCGGTACCGGCTCGAACGCCGCGTCGGCGGCGGCGGCATGGGCGACGTCTGGCAAGGCACCGACACGATCCTGTGGCGGACCGTCGCCGTGAAGATCCTGCTGGCCGACCTCGTGGACGACCGCGGCTTCCGCGAACGGTTCCGGCGCGAGGCCCGCGCCATCGCCGTCATGAAGGGCCCCGGCGTCGTCGAGGTCTACGACTACGGCGAGATCGACCACGGCGACGCCGCCATCGCCTACCTCATCATGGAGTACGTCGACGGCAAGCCGCTGTCGCGGCTCCTCGGCCTGTGGGGCAAGCTCGGCTCCGCCGACACGCTCCGCGTCGTCGGCGGCGTCGCCGAGGCCCTCCAGGTCGCCCACGCCGCCGGCATCGTCCACCGCGACATCAAGCCCGGCAACATCCTCGTGCGCGACGACGGCTCGGTCGTCTTGGTCGACTTCGGGATCGCCC
>NZ_BAAHCB010000009.1:33874-82281 GCF_054776215.1 Glycomyces tarimensis | reverse complement strand
CATGTCGCCCGAGCAGGCCGCCGGCGAGAACCTCACCGCGGTCTCCGACCTGTACTCGCTCGGCATCGTCGCCCACCAATGCCTCGCCGGCTCGCCGCCGTTCAAGGCCGACACGCCGCTCGGCGTGCTCTCCGCGCACCTGCGCAAGCCCCCTCCCGCGCTGCCCCCCGACGTGCCGCGAGAGGTCGACGCGATCGTCTCCAAGGCGCTGCAGAAGGATCCGTCGGCGCGCTGGCCGAACGCCGCCGCCTTCGCGCAGGCGTGCCGGGAGGTCCGCGCCATGATCACCACCGCGCCGCGCCAAGCGCCGGTGACTCCCTCCCCCACGCGCGTGCAGTCACCCCCGCGCCCCGGTCCCGTCCATCGCACCGGGCCCCAAGTCGCGGCGCACACCGGCTCGCACCCGGTCCCACCGCCTCCCGAAGCGCCCGAGGCGGCACCGCCCGCGCCCGAGGAGCGCCCGCGCTCACGCAAGCGGCTGTGGGCCACGCTCGCCGGAGCGCTCGCCGTCATCGGCACGGCCGCCGCGATCGCCGCCGCCGGCCTGGTGAACGACGACCCGTCGGGGCCGGGCCGCCTGCCCGCCGGCGAGACCGACGGCGACGACGCAGCCGTCCAGGGCCAGGACAACGAGCAGGCACCCGCCGCCGAGGACGATCAGGCGCCCGGGCGACCCGGCGAGACCGACATGCCGGACGCCTCGGCGAACGCCGAGGCCGAGGAGCACGGGCAGACCTCGCCGCCGGTCGGCGGCCTCGAGCCCACCGAGAACACGACCACCGCGCCGGGCCCCACCCAGAGCACTTCGCCTACGCCGCAGGCGTCGGTGACCGTGCCCGACGTCGTCGACCAGTCCGAGGCCACGGCGCGCCAGCGCATCGAGGAATCCGACCTGGCCGCCTCGGTCGCCTATGAAGGCGAAGGCGACCACAAGTGCGGCGTGGTCCGCCAGTACCCGAACTCCGGCGCCAAGGTCCAGCCGGACTCGACGGTGCAGCTCACCGTCCAGCGCGCCGCCGACGCCGCCGCGTGCAAGAACGAGTCCGAGCAGAACCCCTCGCCCACGCCGCGCCCCGGCCAGTAGACGCGACAGCGCCCGACCCTCCGTGACGGCGGGTCGGGCGCTGCTTCGTTCGCTGTCGGGCGCTACTGCCCGGCCGCCTCCCTGGCGGCCTCGAGCTCGTCGAGCGCTCGGAACAGTTCGTCCAAGGCTCGGCCGATCTCCTCGTTGGAGCCGGTGGCCTGCGCTTCCTCGTAGGCCTGCTGGGCCGTGAGCACGTTGTCGATGGCCTCGGTCACCTCCGGCGGATCCTCGGCGCCCGCGTCGGGCGCCTCGGTCGTCGGCTCTTCCGTGGCCGGCTCCTCGGTGGCCGGATCGTCACCGGTGGCGTCCGGGTCATCCTCGATCTCCTCGGCCGCGGTCGGGGCGCCGGAGACGTACTGCTCCACGACCGACGCGATGGCCTCGTCGAAGCCCTCGGCGTAGCCGACGTACCCGCCGTAGCTGACCGCGACGCGCCGCAGCAGCGGCAGGGTCGCGCCATCACCGCCGGACTGCCGGCGCAGGTACATCGGCTCCATGTACATGATCCCGTCGCCGACCGGCAACGCGAGCAAGTTGCCCCATTCGACCGTGGTGCCCTGCTGCTGGAACAGCCTGAGCTCCTCGGCGACCTCGGTGGTCGAGGTGATGATCTGGTGCACCTGGCCCACCGACTGGTCGTCGCCGCCGGCGACGTCGTAGATCACCAGATTCGGGTCGCCGTTCTCGTCGTAGTAGGCCGACATGAGGCTCGCCAGCGCGTTCTCGCGGTTCCTCGGCACGTAGGTGCTGGTCAGCTGGAAGTGCGACTGCTCCTGGTTCGGATACTGCGCGAAGACGTAGTAGGCCGGCTGGGAGACCGCGTTGCCCTGCGAGGGGTCTTCGGGGGTCGCCCATGCCTCACCGCCCTCGATGAACGTCCGGGCCTCGTCGACGTGGTAGCGCTGGAGGATGTTGCGCTGGACCTTGAACAGGTCCTGCGGGTAGCGGAAGTGCTCGGCGAGCTCCGCGGGCGTGTCCTCCTTCGGCGTGACCAAGTCGTCGCCGTAGATGTTGCTCCACGCCTGGAGGATCGGGTCCTCCTCGTCGAACTCGTACAGCTCGACCGATCCGTCGTAGGCGTTCACGACCGCCTTGACCGAGGAGCGGATGTAGTTGACCTCTTCGGAGGCCTGGTTCGCGACGCCCTGGCCGGAATAGGTGTCGTTGGTGGCCACGGACAGGTCGACCCTGTCGGAGTACGGGAAGTTGCTCGTCGTGGTGTAGCCGTCGACGATCCACACGACCTCGCCGCCGATGACCGCCGGGTAGGGGTCGGTCTCGATGGTCAGGAACGGCGCGACCGCCTGGACGCGGTCGCGGACGTTGCGGTTGTACAGCAGCTGCGATTCTTCGTTGATCTGGTCGGACAGCAGGAACCGCGGCTCCTGGAACTCCCACGCGTAGAGCAGGCGCCGCGTGAACGAGCCGATCTCGACGCCGCCCTCGCCCTGGTAGGTGGTGTAGCGGTCCGAGCCGATCTCCTCGGCCTCGGCGTCGTCGGGGTCGTCGGTGGTGACCGCGATGTCGGCGGGCCGGTCGTACTCGCGCGGCGTCTCGCCCTCGGGGGCGCCGACGATCGCGTAGTCGTTGTTGAGCAGGCCGTAGTAGATCTGGGGCTGCTCGACATCGAGGAAGTCGTCGCTGGCCTCGCATTGGCCGGCCTCGGTGTCGTCGGAGCGCATGACGCCGTTCATGAAGAACGGGCCGCCGTTGCAGTTGCGGGTGCTCGAGGCCGCGACGAAGCCCCAGCCGTGCGTGTAGACGGTGTGGCGGACGGTCCAGTCCTGCTGCTCGCCGGTGAGCTGCTCGGGGTTGAGTTCGCGCAGGCCGACGACGAAGTCCTCGGTGACCTCTTCACCGTCCGGGTTGGTGTAGGTGTAGCGGTCGATGTCGAGCTTGTCGTTGAAGTCGTAGAAGCTTCGCGGCTGCTGGCGCTGGGTGAACGCGTCGGAGACGACGAAGGGGTCGATCAGGCGGGTGTACGGCACCGTGCCGGTGTCGGTCTCCAGCTGTTCGGCGTTCGGGCTGGAGGCGACGGCGTACGTCTCCTGTTGGAGTTCCTCCATGCCGAAGGCGTATCTGGTGCCGTCGATGGTGTGCTGGGCGTACGGCCCTTCGCGCTGGGGGCGGTTCGGCTCGACCTGGAAGTTGCGGACCACGGCCGGGTAGATGCCGCCGGCGGCGATCGCGGTGACCACGACGAGTCCGAGCGCGGCGCCCGGCAGCGCGAGGGAGCGGGTGAAGCCCCAGGAGAAGATGAGGATGACGATGGCGGCGATGACGGAGACCCAGATGAGCGCGTTCTTGGCGTTCATGAGGGCGGTCATCTCGGTGTAGCCGCCGCCGACGATGTTGGTGACCTCGTTGTCCTGGATGGTGAAGCTGTAGCGGTCGAAGTAGTAGGCGACGGCCTTGAGTCCGAGGAACAGCGCCACCAGGATCGACAGGTGGATGCGTGCGGCGTTGGTCATCCGCTCGCCCTGGCCGGAGAAGCGCAGCGCCCCATAGAGGTAGTAGGCGCCGAGGGAGGCGAGGATGCCGACGACGACGGCGGCGAAGCCGAAGCCGATGAGGAACTCCCAGAACGGCAGCCGGAAGACGTAGAAGCCGGCGTCGACGTTGAGGACGGGGTCCTCCCAGCCGAATTGGCCGCCCTCGCGGAACAGCAGCCAGGTCTCCCAGCGGGACTGGGCGGACATGCCGGCGAAGATGCCGACGACGACCGCGACCCCGGCGATCCACCAGCCGGCGCGCGGGGAGATGAGCTCGCGGTAGCGTTCGAGGCCTTCCTGCTCGGCGGTGGCCGGCCAGGTGTCGGGGCGGAAGCGCCAGGCGAGGTAGAGGTTGACGCCGGTCCACGCGGCCATCGCGAAGGTGAATACGGCGAACAGCCCGATTCGGGTCCACATCATGGTGGAGAAGACGGTCGTGTAGTCGACCGAGTCGTACCACAGGTAGTTGGTGCGGAGGCTGACGAGCCATCCCAGCACCGACAGCAGCACTATGGCGCCTACGAGGAGAATCAGCACGTAGCGTCCTCGTCGGCTCATCCGTGGGGGCGTGGGCGTCCGGTTCGCCACTCTAAGCAACTCCTTTGTGTCTCATCGAGCCGACGCGGGGATCAGCAGGTTTCCACTTCTTCGCCGTTGGCGATGGACTCCAGTGCCGTTACCGCGTCCTCGAGGGTCTCCACCCTGACAATAGTCATGTTCTCAGGCGCAACCGAAGCGGCGTCGGCACAGTTCGTGGCCGGGGAGAGGAAGACCTCGACGTCGGCTTCCGAGGAGGCGATGATCTTCTGCTGGATGCCGCCGATCCCGCCGACGTTGCCTTGGGGGTCGATCTCGCCGGTGCCGGCGACGGTAAGCCCGCTGACCAGGTCTTCCTCGGTGACGCGGTCGACGATGCCGAGGGCGAAGATCAGTCCGGCCGAGGGGCCGCCGATGTTGAGGGCATCGGTGTGGATCTCGATCCCGTAGGGGTCTTCGCGCGTGAGCTCGAGTTCGGCTTCGCCGAGCTGAGCGGCCTCGATGGTGGTCGTCTCACCGGCGCGTTCGATGGTGACCTGCGTTTCGCTCTGGGCGAAATCTTCAAGAGCCTCGAGGGATTCGACGGCGTTGCCTTCGACCCCCAGGAGGACGTCGCCTTCGATCAGGCCGCCGCCGTCGGCGATGGCGCGGATCTCGGCGGGCTGGTCGAGGTAGGCGAGCGCGGCCTGTTCGGCGTTGGACTGGGATTCGATCCAGTCCTCCTCCTGCTCGGCGCTGATCTCCTCCTGCGAGCGGTCTGGCGGGTAGACCAGGTCGCGCGGGATGATGGCGTGCTCGTCGGACAGCCAGAAGCGCAGGGCCTGGGCGAGGGTGACGCTCTGCTTGACGCGCACCGTGGTCAGCCGCAGCTCTCCGGAGGTGTCGTATTCGACGTCGGCGCTGATGATCTGGCTTTCGGTGTCGTCCTCGGTCGAGACGACGCCGAGCACGTCTTCGGTGGGCCCCGGCCCCATGACCACGTAGGCGACGTCCATCGACAGCGCCTGCCAGGTCAGCAGGGCCACCATCGCCGCGCCGAGCAAGACGGTTATTCCGCGCCTCTTCATGGCCGGAAGCCTACATGGCGCACGCCATGTGGGATTCCGGCCATGAAGTAAGACAGGTGCAGCATGGGCGGAAGATCCGCGAAGCGGATGCACGCCCGACGAAGGAGGGCGGGACCTCCATGGCGCACGCCATGTGGGCTTCCGGCCATGAACTAAGACAGGTGCAGCATGACCGGAAGATCCGCGTACTTTCCTTCTTCGGTTCAGCTCTGGGCGTACGACTTCGGGGTGCCGTAGATCGCCAGGCCCTGGTTCTCCGGCAAATCCCTGACGTACGGTTGGCGCATGGGCTCCGACATTCCATTCGGTTTCGGCAACTTGGGCGGCGACCTGCCCGACCCGAACGACCCGCGGGTGCAGCAGATGATGCAGCAGCTGCAGCAGATGATGGCGCAGTCGCTGTCGTCCGGACCGGTCAACTGGCAGTTGGCGAAGCAGCTCGCCGAGTCCGAGCTGGAAGCCGAGAACACGATCGGGCCGGCCGACCAGGCCGCGGCCTCCGAGGCCGTGCGCCTCGCCGACCTGTGGCTCGACGGCGCCACCGACTGGCCCTCGGGCGTCTCCGCGACCGACGCGTGGACGCGCAAGCAGTGGATCTCGCAGACGGAAGAATCCTGGAAGCAGCTGGCCGAGCCGCTCGCCGCCCAGATGGGCGAGGCGATGCAGACGCTGGTGCCCGAGGAGATGTCCGGCATGCTCGGTCCGATGGCCGACCTGATGAAGGGCGTCGGTTCCGCGCTGTTCGGCGCGCAGATGGGCCAGGCGCTCGCCAAGCTCGCCGGCGAGGTCCTCTCCTCCACCGAGGTCGGCCTGCCGCTCGGCAAGACCGGCGTGGCCGCGCTCCTGTCGAACAACATCGCCGCTTACGCGGAGGGGCTGGAGCTGCCGATCGAGGAGGTGCGGCTGTTCGTCGCGCTCCGCGAGGCGGCGGCGCACCGGCTGTTCACGCACGCGTCGTGGCTGCGCTCGCACCTGCTGGGCGCGCTCGAGGCGTACGCGCGGGAGATCCGCATCGACGAATCCGCCATCGAAGAAGCCATGGCCGACATCGACCCGACCGATCCGGAGGCCGCGGCCACCATGGATCTGAGCGAGGTCTTCAAGCCCGAGGACACCGAGCAGCAGAAGGCGGCGCTGGCGCGCCTGGGCACGACGCTGGCACTCATCACCGGGTGGATCAACGTGGTGGTCGCCGACGCGGCGGCTGAGCGGCTGCCGACGATGGAGCGGCTGCTCGAGTCGGCCAGGCGCCGGCGCGCGAGCGGCGGCCCGACCGAGCAGACCTTCGAGGCGCTCGTGGGGCTCCAGCTGGATCCCGGCAAGGTCCAAGCGGCGAACCGGCTGTGGAAGGCGCTGGCCGAGGCTCGCGGCGTCGAAGGTCGCGAGGCGGTGTGGGCGCACCCGGACCTGATGCCGAGCGCGGCCGATCTTGAGCACCCCGAGGGCTTCGCGACGGTCTCGGAGGCGCTGGGCGACCTCGACATGTCGATGTTCGACCAGCTCGCGGTCAACGATCCGCAGCCGCCCGAAGCGTACGAAGACGACGAAGATGAGGATGAGGACGAGGACGAGGACGAGGACAAGAAGTAGCCGCGGCCGTTCAGGCGGCCTCGGCGTCCGCGATGCCTTCGAGGTAGCCTCGTGCCCGCTCGGACTTGGGGTAACGCCCCACCATGTCCCAGAACGGCCGCGAGTGGTCGGGGTGGACCAGGTGGGCCAATTCGTGGAGCAGGACGTAGTCGGTGACCCACGAGGGCATCATGGTGAGCCGGCGCGAGAGCCGGATGGTGCCGTCGTCGGGCGTGCATGATCCCCACCGCCGCTGCTGGTTGTCGACCCATTTGACGCTGGCCGGGGCGGCGCACTCGGGGTGGTCGGGATAGTAGCGCCGGGCGAGCCTGACGGCCCTGGCGCGGAGGGCGGAGTCGCTCGCGCGGCCGTCGCGGGCCTGGCGGCGGCGCAGTCGTTCGAGCATGTGCTCGATCCACTCGCGCTCCTCGATCTCCGAGAAGGCGTCGGGGATCATGACGACGATGCGGCCTCGTTCTTCATAGGCCGCCACGGTGGCACGGCGCCGGGGTGAGCGCCGCACCTCAACGGGGGGATGCACTTTGCGCGCCATGACCGCACATTAATCCCTGCCGGTGACAATCGCATAACACGAAAGTCGCGATTATGTGGGTAGAAGCTTGAATGTCAAGAAATCCCCCCGCCAATTTCCCGTTATCTGGGACCAGGCGAGGGGTCAGGAGATTGGGACTCATGACTCGGCACGGGCGTCCGCCATCAGGATTCCTTACCGAGGATCCGGTTCATCTTGGTGCCGCACGTCGGGCACGTCCCCTTGGCCATGCGACGTCCAGAGTCGGACACGACCACGTGGCCTTCGAAGTCGCGCTTCTCGCGGCACTTGACGCAATAGCCGTTGTAAGTCTCGGTCGCTTGAGCCACTGGATATCCTCCTTGCTGTCAACGGTCACTTTGTGCGACCGCCCGGCCTCAGAATGCCACATATTTCACGCCTGTAAGCCCCGGCGCGCCGCTTCACCCGTGCGGGGTACCCACCCGCGGCACGCTCACCCTCGCGGGGGGCGATTTCCGGCCTCGGCGTGAGAGCATTGGCAATGTGAGCGACAGGCATGGAAACACCCAATCGGGGGAGGACCTTCCCCGGCGAGCGTTCTCGCGTGGAATGAAGCTCGCCTCCCTGCCGTTGGGCCTGGCCGGCCGCGCGACGGTCGGATTCGGCAAGCGGGTCACCGGCCTGGCCGACGAGATCCTCGGCGAGCAGGCGCAGCGGCGCACCGCCGAGCACTTGTTCAGCGTGCTGGGGCAGCTCAAGGGCGGGGCGATGAAGCTGGGCCAGGCCCTCTCGATCTTCGAGGCCGCGCTCCCCGAGCACCTCGCCGCCCCCTACCGGCAGGCACTGACGAAGCTCCAGAACTCGGCGCCGCCGCTGCCGGCGGCCAGCGTCCACCGCGTCCTGGAGCGCCAGATCGGCGACGACTGGCGCGAGCGGTTCGCGTCCTTCGACGACAAGCCGGCCGCCGCGGCGAGCATCGGCCAGGTGCACCGGGCGGTCTGGCACGACGGGCGCGAGGTCGCCGTCAAGATCCAGTACCCCGGCGCCGGCGACGCGCTGCGCTCGGACCTGCGCCAGCTGGCGCGTCTCGCGCCGCTGTTCAAGGTCCTGCAGCCGAACTTCGACGTCAAGAAGCTCACCGTCGAACTGCGCGAGCGGCTGCTCGAGGAGCTCGACTACGAGCTGGAGGCCGCGACGCAGCGCCAGTTCGCCGACGCCTACCGGGGCGACGACCAGATCTGCGTGCCCGAGGTGGTCCACGCCAGCACCGAGGTGCTGGTCACCGAGTGGGTCGCGGGGACGCCGATCGCCGAGATCATCGCCGACGGCACTCCCGAGATGCGCGATCGGGCGGGTCTGCTGCTGACGACGCTGCACTTCTCGGCGCCCAAACGCGCCGGGCTGCTGCACGCCGACCCGCACCCGGGGAACTTCGCGCTCGGCGACGACGGCCGGCTCATCGTGTACGACTTCGGGGCCGTCGCCCGCATGCCAGGCGGCATGCCCTACCAGGTGGGCCGCTTGACCAAGCTGACGCTGGAGGGCAAGGCCGAGGAGGTCGTCGAGGGTTTGCGCGGCGAGGGCTTCGTCCCGCCGGGCCTCGAGATCGACGCTCCGGCGATGCTCGACTTCCTGCGGCCGATGCTCGAACCGCTCGGGACCGAGGAGTTCCAGTTCTCGCGCGAGTGGCTGCGCAAGGAGAGCACGCGGCTGACCAGTCAGCAGTCCGAGGCCTACCAGTTCGGCAAACAGCTGAGCTTCCCGCCGTCGTATCTGCTCATCCACCGCGTGACGATGGGCTCGATCGGGGTGCTGTGCCAGCTCGGCGCCAGGGCCTGCTGGCGGGACATCCTCGAACAGTGGCTGCCCGGCTTCGCCGATCCGGGGCGGCCCGAAGAAGCCCCCGGGGCCTGAGCGGTTCCGCAGACAGCACGAAAGGGGCCCATCCTTCTGGGATGGGCCCCTTCAGCCAACGCATTCGTTTGCGGCTTCAATGCCTTCCACGGCGATGCTTGCTAGCCGTGAATGCGGCTGCGGAATGCCCGGCCTCGTTCCATAGACTTCGCATCCGGATGCGCCCGACGCGTCCGTACAGCAGGTTCGCCGTGCTCATGGCCCGGCCCAGCTCGACCTCCCGCATGGTGAGTCCGAGATCGTGCACGCCGACGTCACGCTTGAGGTGGCGGCTCAGGTACTCGACCGTCACGACACATTCACCCCCGCCATCGCGAGATGGGCGGTGCGCGCGTCGAGCTCGGCCTGCGCGGCCTGCTCGATGGCGGCGGCGTCCTTGCGGGGCCGTCCGCGCGGCCGCTTGCGGGCGACCACGCCGCCCTTCTCGAAGATCTCGCCTCCCCAGACGCCCCACGGCTCGTGGCGCTGGAGGGCCCCGCTGAGGCACTCCACGCGCACCGGGCAGTCGGTGCACAGGGATTTGGCGAATTCCAGCTCGGTGGGTGACTCTGAGAACCACAGGTCCGCGTCGTACTCGCGGCAGGGCAGGTCGCTGCCGGTCTCGCAGGCCTGCTCGCGGAGCTCAGGTCCGATGAGGGTGTCGGTCATGAACTCGGTCTCCTCTCTCATTTCGATCGGCATCTGGTCGGGTCGCATGCGTGTTCGTTGAGGACTCAACTGCTTCGCAATCTGTCTCGTCTTCGTGCTTTGCCTGGTTATGGGCTTCGCGACCTGGCTGATGCCATAAAAAATGGCCGCGATCCCTGTGGCGGGAGTCGCGGCCTCGAGAGGTCCGATCGGGCTTCTAATAAGCCCCTCAGATGTTCTCGAGGCGGTCTCCCGCGGGTGGCGCCGTGGCGCTTCTTGAAGCCGACGCTCGGCAGCTGCCAACCGGTGGCGCCGAAGTCGGTTCCGTCCGAAACACGCTCAATGAGCACAGCAGCGCCCATATCCGTGTTGTGGACATTCGTCGTGCCCTCGGCCACCGCGTGTTCGATGGCGGCAGAGGGCAGAGTGGTGCCACAGAGCGGAGCGGGGACGGGAGCGAGCTGGCGATAGACAGCGGCAACGGGCAGCACCGTGTCCGTGTGCTCGCCTGCGAGGTCAATAGTCAGCATCACTGTCAGTCCCTCCTTCCTTCATCCGTGGACGCCATGGGTCTTCTTCTCCTCATCGCCGGAGTTGAGGCGCACACCTCACCCGGCAATCGCAACGCTACGCCCGCTTGCCTCGCGAGCGCAACGCCTTTTTCGACGAGTCGTCAAAGAAATTTATCGCAAACGGTCGCACGGCTCAGCCGTCCGAGCCGGAGATCGCCAGGGCTTCCTCGACCGTGCCGCCGTTGACCAGGCACAAGACGGCCGGACCATACTTGTCGAGTTTGGACTTGCCGATGCCGTGAAGGGAGGCCAATTCGGTGTCGGATGCCGGACAGCGCTCCGCGATGGCGATCAAGGTCACATCGGTGAAGACCGTGAACGCGGGCTTGCCGCCGTCCTTGGCGACCGCGATCCGCCACTCGCGCAAGCGTTCGAACAGTTCTTCGTCCATTGTCGCCGGACAATCGGCGCAATGCCCCAATTTGCGGTCCCTTGCGTCGGTCAGCGGCTTGCCGCAACCCGAGCAGTCGAGGACCTTCGCGGTCTTCTTGGTGCGCTGGCGCTGCCCGGGTGAGCCCGGCTCGGGCGCGCGCGGAAAGCCCCCCAGGCCGAGCGGGGCCAGGAAGCGGCTGAGCCGGCGTTCGCGCCCGCCGGTGTTGCGCACGAGTCCATAGGACAGATGGAGCCATTCGCGGGCTCGGGTGATGCCCACGTACAGGAGCCGGCGCTCCTCTTCCTGGGCCGCATCGGTGCGGGCGAACGTCGTCGGGAGCGTGCCGTCGGCGAGGCCGACGAGGAACACCGCGTCCCATTCCAGCCCCTTCGCCGCGTGCAGGCTCGCGAGCGTGACCCCTTCCACGGCGGGGGCGTGCTGATCGGAGGCGCGGCGGCCGAGTTCGGCGCAGAACGCTTCGAGAGTCGAGCCCTCGTACTGCTCGGCGAGCCCGGCCAGGGCGGCGATCGCCTCGTACTGCTCGCGCTGGGCGCCGCCGGAGGGCGCCTCGCCGGGCCGCCATCCGACCGCCTCGAGCGCGGCCGGGACGGCCTCGTGCAGCGGCATGCCGCCGATCTCGGTCTTGACCGCCGAGCGCAGCGCGACGACGGCCTGGCGCACCTCGGGCCGGTCGAAGAAACGGGCCGCGCCGGTGACGACGGTGGGCACGCCGTAGGAGGCGAGCGCCTCCTCATACGCCTGGGACTGGGCGTTGGTGCGGTAGAGGACCGCGATCTCGGAGGCGCTGGTGCCGGCGGCGATGAGCTGGGCGCAGCGCCGGGCGACCATGTCGGCCTCCTCGGCCTCGTCCTTGTACGTCTCGGCGAAGACCTCGGGACCGGGCGGGCGCTGGCCGACCAGTTCGAGCCGCATCGCCGCCTCGCGGCCCTTGGACTCGCCGATGATCTTGTTCGCCAGGCCGACCACCTGCGGGGTGGAGCGGTAGTCGCGCACCAGCCGCACCAGGGCCGCGTCCTGGTGGCGGCGGGTGAAGTCGAGCAGGTACTTCGAGGTGGCGCCGGTGAAGGAGTAGATCGTCTGGCTGGCGTCGCCGACGACGGTGACGTCGTCGCGGTCGCCGAGCCAGGCGTCGAGCAGGCGCTGCTGGAGCGGGGTGACGTCCTGGTACTCGTCGACGACGAAGAAGCGGTACTGACTGCGGATGCGGTCGGCGGTGGACTCGTCCTCGGTGATCATGTCGGCGGTGTGGGCGAGCACGTCGGCGAAGTCCATGACGCCGGCGCGCCGCTTGCCTTCCACATAGGCGGCGTACACCTTGGCGACGTCCTCCGGGGCGGCCGGCGCGTCCCGACCGATCTTGGCGATCGCTGCGACGTAGTCGTCGGGGCCGATGAGGGAGGACGCGGCCCATTCGATCTCGGTGGCGAGGTCGAAGTTCTTGGCGCGGGAGGTCTTCAGGCCGGCGCGGGCCGCGGCGATGGCGACGAACTTGAGGGTGGAATCGGCCAGTTCGGGCAGACCGCCGGTGAAGCGGCGGGCGCCGAAGTAGCGCAGCTGGCGCAGGGCCGCGGAGTGGAAGGTGCGGGCGTTGACCCCGGTGACGCCGAGGCCGCGGAGCCGGTCGCGCATCTCCCCCGCGGCGCGGGCGGTGAAGGTCACGGCGGTGACGTGCTGGCCGCGCATGTCGCCTCGCCGTACGCGCCAGGCGATCCGGTGGGTGACGGCGCGGGTCTTGCCGGTGCCGGCGCCGGCGAGGATGCACACCGGGCCGGGGTCGGCCGTCACCGCCTGGCGCTGCTCAGGGTCGAGATCGGCGAGGAGTGCATCGAGGTCCTGGTCGCGCGAAGTCACCCCGACAGTGTCGCAGAACCGTGTGACACGGTGCCGGGCCCGCCCGCACCGGTGGCTCCGGAGGTGTGCGGATCGACATTGCCGTCGGAATGAGCCGCCGGCCGATCGCGTTACGGTTCATGGAGAAGGAGGTTCCATGATCACCATGTACAGCACCACGTGGTGCGGGTATTGCAGGCGGCTCAAGATCGGTTTCGAGAACGAGGGCATCCTCTACAAGGAGGTCGACATCGAGCAGGACCCGGAGGCGGCCGAGTGGGTCATGGGGGTCAACGGCGGCAACCAGACGGTGCCGACCTTGCGGTTCGAGGACGGGTCCGCGCTGACGAATCCTTCGATGGCGGAGGTAAAGGCCAAGTTGGGGGCTTGACGTGTGCCACATGTCGAGACTATGGTCACGTTTAGGACACAGAGCCGGTAACATGCTCTATAGTTGAGTCGTCAAGCTTGCTTGGCTGCTTCGAGGGGTGGCAGCCAAGCATTCAGGCCCGGGATGGATCCGTCCCGGGCCTTTTCTCTGCTCTCCTTTCCCGGCCGCTCAGGCCCG
This sequence comes from Glycomyces tarimensis, assembly GCF_054776215.1. Lineage (NCBI taxonomy): Bacteria > Bacillati > Actinomycetota > Actinomycetes > Glycomycetales > Glycomycetaceae > Glycomyces > Glycomyces tarimensis. The sequence goes on along the minus strand of NZ_BAAHCB010000009.1, from coordinate 69,113 downwards.
GGCCCGGCCGCGAGGGCAGCGATATGCTCACCTCAATCCCACCGCGCATCGCTCAGGAGCCGCCCGATGTCGTCCCCCCGTGCCGCACTCGGCGTCGCCCTGGTGCTGATGGCGTCCGTGTTCTTCGGTGTCTGCGGGCCCTTCGGCAAGGTCGTCATCCAGGCCGGCCTGACCCCGCTCCAGGTGACATGGCTGCGCGTCCTCGGCGTCGGCCTCCTCGCCGTCGCCGTCGCGATAGCGCCGTTCATCCGGGCCCGCCGGGACGGCCCCAGGCCACCGCTCGCCGCGCTCGCCCTGTTCGGCCTCACCGCGATCGCCGCCGTGCAGGCCTTCTACTTCATCGCCGTCGAACGGCTCCCGGTCGGCATCGCCCTGCTCCTGGAGTTCATGGGCCCCATCGTGGTCGTCGCCTGGGTGAAGTTCGTGCGCCGCAACCCGCTGCCGCGGGCCGCCGTCATCGGCGCGCTCCTGTCGGTCACCGGGCTGTGCATCGTCGTCGAGGTCTGGGCCGGGCTGCGACTCGACGCCATCGGCCTCCTGGCCGGCTCGGCGGCCGCGGCCTGCCAGGCCACCTACTTCCTGTCCGGTGAGCGGCTGACCGCGAAGGTCGACGTCCGCGTCCTGCTCGCCGTCGGCTTCACCGTCGGCACGATCGCGCTCACGCCGCTGGCCGCGCCGTGGGCGATGAACTGGGCGTCGTTGTCATCGGAGGTGACGCTCCTCGGCGTCGGGACGACGAGCCTGGCCAGCCTCGTCGCGCTCATCCTCTGCACCGCCGTCGCGTACACGCTCGGCCTGTCCGGGCTGCGGTTTTTGGCCGCGCCGGTGGCAGGCGCGATCGGCTACGCCGAGGTCGTCGTGGCCGCGCTCGCGGCCTGGGCGATGCTCGGCGAGGCGCTGACGGCGCCGCAGATCATCGGCGGCCTGGTCGTCATCGCCGGTGTCTTCACCGCCCAGCGCGCGGTCGCGAAGCGCCGCATCGCCGAACCCACCGTCGAGATCGCGGCCTAGCGCTCGGCGAGCCAGCCCTCGATGAGGAACCGCGCCACCGAGATCCGCACCGCGCTCGGCGTGTCGCCGTCGGTCTCGACCCACATGCGACGGACTTCGTCGGCGTCGAACCAGCGGGCGTCGCTGATCTCGTCGTCCTGGAGCCGCAGCTCCTGGCCCGCGTCGGCGCTCGCCCGGTAGGCGAGCATGAGCGAGCGCGGGTAGGGCCACGGCTGGCTGGAGACGTAGGTGAGCGAGTCGAGCTTGATGCCGATCTCCTCGCCGACCTCGCGGTGGACGGCCGCCTCGGCCGACTCCCCCGGCTCGACGAAGCCGGCGATGCACGCGTATCGGCCCCGCCTCGTCGACGCCTGCGCGGGCGTGGTTCTGGGCGGGCCGCCGTAGCGGCGGTGCTGGGCGAGCAGGACCCGGTCGGCGCCGTCGTCGATGAGGACGATGACGGCCGGGTCGGTGCGCGGGAACACCGCGCGTCCCTCGTCGGCCGTCAGCTCCCAGCCGGCCTGCCGGGCCTCGAGCGGCGCGCCGGTGGTCGGGTGGTACCGGTAGGTCGAGCGCCAGTTCATCATGCCGACCGCCTGCACGGCGATTCCCAGGTCCCGCTTGTCCCAGTGCCCGCCGATCCACCGGGTCGGCAGGCCGTCGGGCACGCTCGCCCAGACGGCGAACACGGGCGGGTCCTCACCGCCGAGGTAGATCCGCTCGCCCTCGGGCGCGGTCGCAGCGTCGAGGTAGTGCAGGCCGTCCTCGTCGGCGTCGATTCGGTCGGCATCGGGGTCGCAGACGACGACCTGCGCCCGCTGCCAGGCATCGTCGAGCCAGTCGGGTTCGTGCCGGTGCTCGGCGCACCGGTCGAGCGCGTCGATCGCCAAGGGCGGGTGGCTCATAGCACCTCGATTTCGGCCGTCTCGGAGAGCGGTTCGGTGACGTGCTCGCCGTCGGCGAGGATGACGGTGACCGCCCCCTCGGGGTTCATGCGCTCGGCGGCGACGCGCTTGATGTCGGCCGGGGTGACCGCGCGGAGGCGCTCGGAGTGCTCGGCCAGCCACGACAGCGGCAGACCGCAGGCAGCCAGCGCGGAGGTGTAGTTCGCGATGCCGGCCTGCGTGGCGGTGGCGAGCTTGACCGAGCCGAGCGCGTACCGGCGCGCCAGATCCAGTTCGGACTCTTCGGGCGCACTCTCGGCCATGCCGCGCAGTTCGGTGACGATCTCGGCCAGCGCGGGCGCGGTGACCTCGGTGGCGACGTCGACGCTGGTGAGCTGCACCGAACCCGCGGGCGAGTGGTCCACTCTGGATCGCGGCGAGTAGCCGTAGCCCTTGGACTCGCGCAGGTTCATCACCAGACGGGAGGTGAAATAGCCGCCGTAGATGAGGTTCGCCAAGTGCTGAGCGGCGTTGTCGGGGTGGGTGCGTCCGACGGCGGGGTAGGCGACGCGGATGGCCGACTGGACCGAGCCGGGCCGGTCGGTCAACAGGATCGGGCCGGGCGTCAGATCCGGCAACGGCTCCATGCGCCGCGGCTCACCCGCACCGTTCCAGGAGGCCAGGGACTTCTCGACCCCGGCCCACACGGCGTCGGGGTCGATGTCGCCGACGATGATGAGCCTCGCCCCGGTCGGGTGCACGCGGGCGGCGTGCAGGGCGAGCACGGCGTCGCGGTCGACCGCTGCGACCTCGGAGGCGGTCGGCTGCTGGTGCCCGTAGGGGTGGTCGCCCCACAGCCGGGCGTCGAGCGCTCGCGAGACCTGGAAGTCGGGCTGCTGCTCGGCCACGGAGAGCCCGTCGATCATGCGGGACTGCTCGACGGCGAGCGGCTCGGCGGGGTAGTCGGCGGCGGTGAGGATCTCGCCGAGCACCTCCAGCAGTTCGGCGAGGCCGCTGGAGAGGCAGTTGCCGGAGACGGCGATACGGTCCGGGTCGGCCCCGGCGGCGAGCGTGCCGCCGACGCCTTGGAGGCGCTGGGCGATCTGCGTCATCGTGGAGGACTCGGTGCCCGCGAACAGGGCCGCGGTGAGCACGTCGGCGACGGGGAGGTTGACGTGCGCGGCCGGGATCGACAACCGCACCTCGGCGAGCGGGACGCCGGTGCGGCGCACCAGCGTGACCGACAGGCCGTTGGGCAGCACGCGCTCGATCGGCGTCGGCAGCGCGAGCGGGACTTCCGGGGCGAGGCCGGGAATGGCGGTGCTCACTGATTTCCTCCGGGAACGACTTCGATGACGGCGCGGCGGTTCGGGGTCAGGGCGGCGGCGGCCTCGGCCACCGATGCGGCGGTGACCTCGCCCAGCAGCGTGGCGAAGCGGGTGGCCATCGTGGCGTCGCCGTGGAAGACCTGGGCGGTGCCCAGGCGCCGCGAGCGGCCCATGACCGAGTCGTCGCTGCGGAGCAGCTGGGCGGCCACGCGGGCCTTGACGCGGCCGAGTTCCTCGGCGTCGACGCCGTCGGCGACGCGCGCGAGCTCCTCGTGGACGCCGCCCATGACGGTGTCGACGCTGCCGCCCGGCGGGAGGAACGCCTGGATGAGCAGGGCGGTCGGGCCTCTGGAGGCGAAAGGCTCGGCCATGAACGTGGCGTGGGCGGCGACGGCCGTGGCGGAACGGTCGCGGTGGACGAGGCGCTCGACCAGGCGGGAGGCGTCGCCGTCGGTGAGGAGTTCACCGAGGACGACGTACGGCAGGAAGTCGGCCAGCTCGGTCACCGGGTCGGGGACGCGCCAGGCCATCGCGAAGGCCGGCAGCGTGGCCCGCTCGTCGACGTACGATTCGCGCCGCTCGGCGGTCAGGTCCGCCTCGTCGAAGGAGGGGTGGACCGGCGCGGTGCGGGCCGGGACGTCCCCGAAGTGGCGTTCGACCAGGTCCCGGGCGGCGTGGACGTCGAAGTCGCCGGCGACTGAGAGGACGGCGTTGGAGGCCGGGTAGTAGGCGTCGAAGAACGCCTGGGCGTCGTCGACGGTGGCGGCCTCGAGGTCGCCGAAGGAGCCGTAGCCGTCGTGCGCGTTGGGGAAGGTGTCGAACATGACCGGCGGGAGCTTGAGCCACGGGAAGCCGCCGTAGGGACGGTTGAGGACGTTGACCCGGATCTCCTCTTTGACGACGCTGACCTGGTTCTCCAGGTTCTCCTCGGTGATGGCCGGGCCGCGCATGCGGTCGGCCTCCAGGAAAAGCGCCAGTTCGAGGCCGTTGGACGGCAGGAGGTTGAAGTAGTCGGTGTAGTCGATGTGGGTCGAGCCGTTGAACGTGCCGCCGGCGGACTGGACGTGGCGCATGTGCTCGGCCTTGCCGACGTTGTGCGATCCCTGGAACATCATGTGCTCGAACAGGTGGGCGAACCCGGTCCGGCCCTCGGGCTCGGAGCGCATGCCCACGTCGTACACCACCGCCACTCCGACCACCGGTGCGCCCGGGTCGGGAGCCAGGACCACCCGCAGCCCGTTGTCGAGCCTGAAGGTCTCGATCGCGAACGCCGGGGCGGGAATCGTCGCAACAGTCATGGCCAGACCCTATCTCACCGGACAGCGCGGCGTTGATCACAGAAACTTGGATACCGGCCGTTCACATGCTTCACTTTCGAACTGTGAGTAGGCAGCGCATGATCCACGGCCGCGACGCGAACCGCGTCGCCGCCTCATGCTGCCGAATGTGCGACAGCTGAGGGCCCTCCAGACCGCCGCGCCCCGAAGCGGCAGCAGTCCCACAGCGAAAGCGACATTCCATCCAATGCATCCCAGCATCAGCCTGTCCGGCGTGAGCAAACGCTTCGGTGACACCGTCGCACTCGACGGCGTCGACCTGGACGTCCAGCCAGGCGAGATCTTCGGCATCCTCGGCCGCTCCGGCGCCGGCAAGTCCACCCTGCTGCGCACCGTGAACCTGCTGACCAGGCCCGACGAGGGCACCGTCCGCGTCGACGGGGCCGACCTGACGGCCCTGTCCGGGCGCGAGCTGCGGGCCGCCCGGGCCAGGACCGCGATGATCTTCCAGCACTTCAACCTGCTGTCCAACCGCAACGCCGTGTCCAACGTGGCCTTGCCGCTGCGGTTCGCCGGCACCAAGCGCGACGCCCGCCGCGCCCGCTCACTCGAACTGCTCGACCTCGTCGGCCTGGCCGACAAGGCCAAGGCCTACCCCGGACAGCTCTCGGGCGGGCAGCGCCAGCGACTGGCGATCGCCCGCGCGCTGGCCGCCGAACCCACCGTCCTGCTCTCCGACGAGGCCACGAGCGCGCTCGACACCGACACCACCGACGAGATCCTCGACCTGCTCGCGAAGCTCAACCGCGAACTCGGACTGACGATCCTGCTCATCACCCACGAGCTCGAGGTCATCACCCGCATCTGCCACCGCGCGGCGGTCATGGAAGCAGGGCGCTTCGCCGAGACCGGCCCGGTCTCCGAACTGCTCGCCGACCCGGACTCGCGCCTGGGCTCCTCGGCCCGCCGACTGGCGGCCCGCCTGCTGGGTGAGGAGGCCCGGCGATGAGCGAGAAACTCATCGAAGCGCTGTGGGAGACGCTCCACATCGTCGGCGCCGCGGGGGCATGGACGCTCGCGCTGGGCCTGGCGGTGGGCGTGATCCTCTACGTCACCTCCAAGACCGGGCCGCACCCGCTCGCGGCGCTGAACCTGCCACTGGGGCTGGCCGTGAACATCGGGCGCAGCGCGCCGTTCGTGATCCTCATGGTCGCGATCGTGCCGCTGACCCGGGCCATCACCGGGACCACGATCGGCACCGAGGCCGCGATCGTCCCGCTGGCGGTGGCGTCCATCCCGTTCTACGCGCGCCTGGTCGAGTCGTCGCTCCTCGAGGTGCAGCCGGGCCTGATCGAGGCCGCGCGCTCCATGGGCGCGAGTGTCCCCGCCCTGGTCTGGCGAGTAGTGCTCCCGGAGGCGACGCCGGGGCTGATCCGGGGCTTCACCGTCACGCTCGTCGCGGTCGTCTCCTATTCGGCGATGGCCGGGATCGTCGGCGGCGGCGGACTGGGCGACCTGGCCTACCGCTACGGCTACCAGCGCTTCGAGACCGAGTACATGATCTGGCCGCTGGTGATCCTCGTCGTGCTCGTGCAGCTGTTCCAGATCCTCGGCGACCGGGGTGCCCGAACCCTGGACCGCCGCTAGCAATTCCGCAATTCCCACCTATCAAGGAGACAACCATGTCAACTCGCCGTGCTCTCATCGGGGCTTCCATCGCCACCGCCACCGCTCTGACCTTGGCCGCCTGCGGCTCCGACTCCGACGGACCGGCCGAGACCAACGGCACGGTCACCGTCGCCGCGACCTCGGTCCCACACGCCGAGATCCTCCAGTTCATCAGCGACGAACTGGCCGACGACGCCGGCCTGACGATCGAGGTCGAAGAGTTCAGCGACTACGCGCAGATCAACCCGGCCACCCACGACGGCTCAGTGGTCGCCAACTACTTCCAGACGCTCCCCTACCTCGAGGAGTTCAACGAGCAGAACGGCACCGACCTGACCGAGATCGCACCGGTCCACATCGAGCCGCTAGCGCTGTACTCCAACAACGCGGCCTCGCTCGACGACCTCGGCGACGGCGCCCAGGTCGCGATCCCGGCCGACGCCTCGAACGGCGGCAGGGCGCTGGCGCTCCTCGCCGACGCGGGCCTGATCACCCTCGCCGAGGGCACGGACGTGACCGTGGCGACCGAGGACGACATCGCCGAGAACCCGCTGAACCTCGAGATCGTCCCGGTCGAGGCCGCGCAGCTGCCCCGCACGCTCGAGGACGTCGACGCAGCCGTGATCAACGGCAACTACGCGCTCGAGGCCGAGCTGAGCCCGTCCGAGGACGCGCTCCACAGCGAGTCCGCCGAGGGCAACCCGTACGCGAACTACCTGGTCGCCACGGCCGCCAACGCGGAGAACGAGGACATCCTCAAGCTCGCCGAGCTGCTCCAGTCCGACGAGGTCCGCGAGTACATCGAGCAGACCTACACCGACGGATCGGTCATCCCGGCCTCCTGACCAGCACCGCCAGTCGGACCAACCCGGTTGCACCGGTCTGAGCGCGACACGTAAGATGGTTGCGGCCAGACCGGGCAACGGGTCTGGCAAAGGGGTGTGGCGCAATTGGCAGCGCAGCGGCCTCCAAAGCCGAAGGTTGCAGGTTCGATTCCTGTCACCCCTGCCGATGAATTTGAAGCGGCCCGGATCCTTCGATCCGGGCCGCTTCTTCGTTTCTCTGGGGTCACCAGACCGGTGGCAGGGTGATCGGGCGTCGAAGCCAGTACCAGCGAGTCTCCTTGCCTTCGGCGAGCGGCTTCCAATACTGCGCCAGTTCCTCGCCTTGGTCATGGAATGTGCGGGCTCGAAACCGCTGATCGAGGTCATCGAGCAAGCGGTCGAACTTATATCGCAGCGGGTCTCACATGCCTCCCTGGAGACCCTCCAGCCGGTCCGGGGCGGTGAGTTCGTTCAGGTACTCGTAGACAATTGAGGTGTTAGGTGCCTTCCGATCACCTTCCATCGCCTCGAGGAGCCGCTGCCAAGTACGCAGTGAGCCCAGCAGCCCGCCTCGCGGTTCGCCGGGTCGCCGGGTCGCACCATGTTCGCTGCAGCGGGCCGGGTTCGCTCAAGGTCCGAGCTTCGAGGCTGGCGATGAACTGCTGAACGGCAGACGGTTCATGCTGACCTACTGCCCGTCCCCTCTTACGGAGTTTCGGCACGGTACTCCCCCACGACTTCGATGGGGCCGATGATGTGGCGGTTGAACTCCTCAAGGTCTTCGGCCGGAACCCAGAGTTCAAGGATCGTGCTGCCGCCGACTTGTTGGACTGGGTAGCGCTCGGCGAAGGCACCGTCGACCTCGAAGCGGGCCACGTACCCGACACCATCTCGGGGTGCGTTCCAGTCGCGGGCGATCTTCGTCGCATAGTCCTCGTTGAGGACTGGGTAGAAGATCGGCTGGTCGGGCAAGCGAGGAGGCCAAGCGGTCCATCCGGACTCGCGGACCAACTCAAGCTCGGTCGGGCCACATGGGCGCCATAGGGTCATCGTCTTCAAGTCAGTTCCCTTCAGTGAGAGGAGGTCTGACTCTGCCATGCCCCGGGCTTGCCACGCATCTGGATTGTGAATGGGCAGGTCCTGGGCAAGGCCGATGGTGCACGATCTACCGGTGTCCGGCAGCGCGTGAAGTCGTTTTCGTGGGCGCTACCGCCAATAGGCGGCCATGCAAAGCCGTAACCTGGGGAAACAAGTTCCCATAGGCCTCGATGAGGCCTGCAGATAGAACGAAGGGTTTCTCCAGCACATTGGAGAGGCCCTTCGTTGTTCCTGGTGGAGTTGCCGGCGTTGTGGTCGGTTTCGCGTCGATCGGCCGAGTTTCGGTACCCGCCAAGACGTCGCGGCGGCGATCACAACAAGGGCGCCCCACCCCAGAGCGCCGAAATGGGAACAGCGGCCATGTCAGGGCCGAACGGCCTCAACTCTTCGCCCAGGTAGAGGACATAGCCGGCGCGGAACCGGTCACCGAGTCGATCGCGGAGCCAATGGAGATGCTTGAACGAGTCCGACCGCACCGTCGCCGCGGCCTTGACTTCGATGGCCACTACCGCTCCGTCTCTGCGTTCGAGCACGAAGTCGATCTCGCGGCCGTCCCGGTCACGGTAGAAATGAAGTCCAGCCCTGATCGCGCTCACTGTCAGCTGTCGAGTCAACTCGGCGAACACGAAGGTCTCCACCAGCGGTCCTGAGAGCGGGTGCCCGGGGGCGGACACCGCTTCCACGTCAGCTCCGAGCAGTGACGCCGTCAGACCCGAGTCGGTGACGTAGGCCTTCGGGGTCTTGATGAGCTTCGAGGTCAGGTTGGTCGACCACGGCGGCAGTCTCGCAGTCAGGTAGACGATGTCGAGATAGCCCAGATAGTCGCGGACGGTGGCGTGGTTGAGTTCGAGGCTTTTGGCGAGGTCGGAGAGCACCAGGTTCGACCCGCTACGCGCGGCGACCAGCCGCAGGAGCTGCGGCACCAGGTTGGCATGGCGAACGTCTGCGAACTCCGCGACATCTCGCAATACCACCGTGGACACATAGCTGTCGAACCAGTCCGCGCGAAGCGGTTCGGACCGTATTCGGACCGCCTCCGGGTAGCCTCCCTCGCAGATGAGTTTGAAGTAGTCGCCCCTACCCCACTGCGATATCGGCGGTGAGTTCAACAGTCGCTCCCGATCGAACAGGAGCGCAGGCGCATCGACCTCTGACCTCGTTCGCTCGGCGGCGCTCAACGGCCAGAGGTCGACGAACACGGCTCGCCCGGCCAACGATTCCGACAAGTTCGGCACCGTCAGGAACCGCGTCGAACCCGACAGGACGAACTGGCCGGGCGCATCGTCGAGGTCCATGAGCCGCTTGACCGCCAGCAGCAGGTCGTCACCGCCGCGTTGCACCTCATCGAAGATCCTTGGCGCTGCGCCGTATTCGGCGAATCCCGACGGATCTGCTCGGACCGTCTGAAGGATGGTCGGATCATCGAGTGTCGCGAAGGTCCCGCCGCGTTCGGCATGCAATTGCCGCAGCAGTGTGGTCTTTCCCGCTTGTCGGGGGCCACCGACCACGACTGCTCTGAAGGCGTCGACGCGCTCGTTCAGATGGGCTAGCGCGCGGCGAGGCAGAAGGTTCGACATGGGGCGACGATAGCAGACGAATCAATGATCGTAATAACAGTTTCGCCGAGTTTATAACCGTCGTTTCGCCGTACTTTCGACCTTGGCTTCGCCAGCGGCAGCGGTCCCGTTCCGACCGCCCCGGCCAGGATACGGCGATCCAATTCATCTACCTGCGGGAACAAGTTCCCATAGGCCTCGATGAGGCCTGCATATGACCAGTCGAGGCGAGGCCGTCATGTTGTGACGGCGTCGCCGCGTACTGTCGGTCCTCAAGCCTGATACCGAGTCGCTCCACCTGGTGGGAGCATCGGTATCGAACAGAGACTCGGACGGATCCGAGTTTGATTACGCCCTGTTCTCCAATGCGTCAGCGGGCGTGATCACCATGGGAGTTCTACTCCGCCCGAATACGTGAAGGTGCCGGTCGGTCCGTCTGACCCCAAGCGGGCCACGCGCACCACTTCGCTGGCGGCCTCCTCGACCGTCTCGGTCCCTTCGAAGTTCACCAGAGCGGTCTTGGCGAACCCGGGCGAGACGAGGTTGACTTTGATGCCGGTCTCCTCCAGCTCGATCATCATGGACAGGGTCACGGCGTTGAGTGCGCTCTTCGAGGCGGCATAGACCGGCTCGAAAGCCGCGTGGTACGGGAAGGCCGGATCAGCGACGGTCGTCAAGGATCCCAGCGCGCTGGTCACGTTCACGATGCGCGCATCCGACGAGTTGCGAAGCAGCGGCAGCACGGCCTGGTAGACGGCCAGAGCGCCGAACACGTTCACCTCCCAGACTGCCCTGACCTCATCGAGCGGCACGGTGCTCGGCTTCGCCATGGCGCGCAGCTCGGCCATGTCAAGGTCGGTGCGAGTGGAGGAGACGGCGGCGTTGTTGACGAGCAAGTCGAGCCGGCCGACCTGGTCGCGGATTCGCTCGGCGGCCGAAGTGATCGAGGCGGCGTCGGTCACGTCGAGCTGCAGTGCGACGGCACCCTCGCCGATCTCGGCGGCCGCAGCCTCCCCGCGGGCGGGATCGCGGGACCCGATGAATACCGTGGCCCCATCGGCGGCAAGTTCTTTGGCGACATGCTTGCCCATGCCCTGGTTGGCTCCGGTGATGAGTGCGATGCGGTCGGTAGGCATCAAGAACTCCCTGAACTAGTGCGTGGACGCCGGAAGAGCGCTCGTGCCCCGGGCACGCGTTGCGCTATGCGATCAGTCTGCGCGGTCGCAATCGGGCGAGGAAGACCCTTTCACGCCTGGTACTGGCAGGACCAGGCGGCGGCCGTGGAACAATTGTGACCATGCCGATCGGAATCAGGGCCGACTTCGGGACCTACCTTCGACGACGGCGAGGGCTGATGGCACCGCCCCGACAGCCCGGCAACCGGATCGCCTCGCGTCGACAGGTCCCCGGGCTGCGTCGGCAGGAGCTGGCCGAAGCCGCGGGAATCTCCGTCGAGTACTACACGCGCCTCGAACAGGGGAGGGCGCCGCGTCCTTCGCGGTCGGTTCTCACCGCGCTGGCGCGGACTTTGGACCTCTCCGTTCCCGAAGGCGATCACCTGTTTCGACTCGCCGGCGAGCTCCCGCCCGAACCGCTCGCCCCAGACAGTGAGGTCCGGCCGGGCCTCCTCCGGCTACTGCGCGGCCTCGACGCCGCCGTCCCGGTGACCGTCCACGACGGGCGTCTGAACGTCATGGCGCGCAACGCCGCCGCGACTGAGCTCCTCGGGACTCCCTCCAGCGTCAGTCCGTACCGCCACAACATCGTTCATCAGGGATTTACGGCCGCGGCACGCCGTGCCCTCGGAGAGGACGGAGCCCATCGATACGCCAGATGGGCCACAGCCGAACTTCGCTCGGCCCTGGCCCGATACCCGGCAGACGAGTACCTTCGCTCGCTGCACGCAGAACTCGCAACGACCAGTCCAACTTTCCCAAGCCTCTGGGAACGCAGCGAGGTCGCGGCAGAGAGATCAGCGGTGAAGCGTGTGCTCCACCCGACTCGAGGCTGGCAATCGTTCCAGAGTGAAATGCTGCACGATGCAGAACGAGACCACTGGATCGTGATCTACGCACCAGCGGAAGAGCCGCAGGAAACCTCGCTGCTCCTCGGGGCAGTTTGACGAGCACGGTGCGCGTTCATAGTTCGTGGGAGGCAAGGAGACTCCCTGGAAGAAGCCGGATCCGGGCCGACCTTACGAGGGCGTCTTGCAGGGGGCGAGCACTCGACTGGCTCAACGAGCGCACCGATTCCGACACCCGCTTCTTCGGCGTTGCAGTTCAAGGTGGTCGCGGTCCCGAACAACTGGGGCAAAAGCGTCCGGTCGACGGCCGCGGCTCAGCAGCGCGCGGAAGGCAAGCGCCCGCTCTACCTCGAGTTCTGGGGGCGGTTGACCGATTCGATCGCACAGCGCGGTCACGGATAGTGCCATCCCGGTCGTCGAACCTCGGCCAGATGGATCAATTTCTCGACCGGCGCTCCTCGTGGCACCGTCTTCGGATTGTGTTTCACCAGGGACTCGCTGCGCTCCGAGCTGTACTCCCACACCCCCGAACGGATCGAGTCGTCAGGGATTTTCGAGTACTTCCTTCAGCACCGAGAGGCTCTGGAAGCCTCTTACGGCGGCCCCTCGAGTTCGCGGCGCTCGAAAGCAAGAAGGCCAGCCCTATCGCTGACTGCCGGCCCGGTTCAATCGAGGACGCCGACTCCTGGCCGGCGTTCATCGACTGGTTCATCGACGCCCAGAGACGATCCGATCTGTGATCACCGCCGACTGAACCTCATGCCGAGGGCCCCAACCCTTCGCATACCCATCGAGTTCAGTGTTCCCGCAACCGCGATCCCTCCGGGAGAAGTGCGAGCACGCCCTCGAGCTCCGCGCCCACCACGATTTCGAAGTGGCCGTCAACGACATCGATGGACGGCTCCACCGGGCCATGTCCCCGAAGCCCAATTCGGCTTCCTCGGGTCATCAGGTCGGGCCCTGCGCGGGAATGCCCTCGATCCGGCCCCGGTACGGGTGGCGCTGCTTGAAGGTGTCCTCCCACATGACGAGGTCCCCTTCCGCAGGCGACAGATCCGGCCGGTAGACGCGGTTCGGGCTGCGTTCGCGATTCGCCTGGTACAGAGCGACCCAGAGTTCCTCGACACCACGGCGGAACTCGTCGAACGGAATATCGCGGCTCCGCGAAGGAGCGAATTCGTCGTTGAGGGTGGCGTGCGTGGAAGTCAATGACACGATCACCGATTCGCCTCCCACGACGGTCCGATCGGTTCTTCCCTGCGAGATCTGCGCGACATGATAGAGCGCGACAAGGCATTTGTAGGGGTCGTATCCGATGTCCAGGAAGAGAAACGTCCCGAGCACCGGGTCGTATTCATCGCCGATGACCAGCACGTCCTGATCGTTGATGTAGATGCTCAAATCTTGACTCCACGCTGGTTGCCAGACGGGAAACCGTGCCCGATGTTCCCGGTGGCCGGATCATATCGGCCCTGGATCCACACGCCGTCGGAGAAGCCTTCCCAGACGCCCTTCGAGGGGTCGCGCATGGTGCTGTTCTTGAAAGCGTCTGAAGTCGCGTTGTCGATACGTTCGGCACTCCAGCTGTCAGGGAAGAAGGTGCTCTTTCCATCGGTGGTGAGTTTGGGCACCCACGGGGGTGGGGGGCTCGGATTCTTGATCTCGACCTTGCCGTCGTAGACACCGTTGTCCCAACGGTTCCCGACATCGGTGGTACGCCTGCCGGCATGGTCGATGCCGCCGGGCCGGTGGTGATATCCGGTCATCGTCAGCCGCTGGTGTGCTTTGCTGTAGGTGATGCCACCGCGTTGCTGGTGATCGAGCCGTTCCCCTGACATCCGGTTCCGGCCGCCAGGGCGTTTGCGCTGTTTCTTGAGGAATCGGAGCGCGGCCCGTACCAGCTTGCCCCCCGCCTTGTTCTTCGCCATCCTCAGGCCTCCAGGAGCTTGAAGATCGCCTCTTGCATGAGGTTGCCGACCACGGTGCGGGCGAGCTGCTGGAAGATCGGCACCTGCAGCAGCGAGGCGCCGAAGGTGACCGCGGCCTGCGCGACCGCGATGGCGATCTGGACCGCGAGGATCACCAGCTGCACGATCACCATGATCTTGAGGACCAGCACGATGACCGCGCAGATGATCAAGCCCACGCCGGCGATCATCGCCCCGATGGAGCCGCTGTCGAGCACGCTCGCCGGACCGTCCTCGCTCTCCCACCAGGTCTTGAACGCGTCGATGTCCTGGCCGACCTGATCGGTCCACGCTTGAGCGGCGTTGCCGCCGGCCTCGCCGAGGATGTCCGTCAGCTCGCCGCCGAAGTCCATCCAAGCCTGGCCGAAGTCCATCAGGTGGTCCTCGTTGGACTGCGGCCAATCGAAGCCGAGGATGCCGAGCAGGCTCGCCAGTTCAGAGGGGAGCATGATCGCCATCAGGCGCTCCCGCCCAGCTCTGACGAGAGCTGGATGAACGCCTGCGCGATCTCGTTGTCCGAGTCGAGGTACTGCACGGCGAAGTCGCGCACGTCCAGGCCGGCCTCGGCCATCGACTGGGCCGCTTCGAGGAAGCACCCCTTCGCCCACTCGAAGACTTCGGTGTGGGCCTGCTCGATGAGGCCGCCGATCTCGTCGCCGCCGCAGGCCTCCGCCACGCCTTCGATGCTGGACGCGAACTGGTCCACGGCCCCGAAGAACCGCTCCGCGGTCGCCTCGATGTCCTGCCCGGCCCGGTCGAGGCCGTCCGGGTCGATCTGGAGGGCCATCAGTTCACCCCCTTGTTTTCCGCGGCCGTCTGGACGATCCTGTCGTGCGAGCTCGCGAGGGTCGACATGAACGAGCTGAGCCGCTGCACCGACTGCTGCTGGATCTCCTCGACCTTCTGCGTCAGCGCGTCGAGGTCGACGGCGCCGGGGAGGCCGGCCTGCTCACGGGCCTTGTCGAGAGCGGCGTTGACGCCGATGGTGATCTCCTCGGCGAGCACCGTTCCTCCCAGGCGTACGGCGCGGGGGTCGACGATCGTGACGGTCACCTTGCCCGCCAGAGTCGCGGCGACGCGCACCATGCCCTCGGCCGCTTCGACTTCGACGGTGGTAGCGCCCGCTTCCTCTTGCGCCCGCTGGCCGTCTTTCGCAATCTGGAGGGCTTGGGTGAGCGCGTCGGTGATACCGGACTGATCGGAGGGTGAACTCATGGCGCTCCTCGGAAGGGTCGATTCAGGAGGGTTACTCAGCGTTCACTGACGATATCAACGCGTCGCAAACCGTGGGGTACAGCGCGTATCGGGCTCCCGCGGCTCGGCTTCGGATCGGAAGCGCGACCGACGTGGCATGAGGACCAAGCATCTGAGGACCGAAAGATTGCTCTGCTGGTGCTTCCCGCTGAGGACGGCGAGCGATCGTGGAGGATGACGACGAGTTGAAGGATACGGTCATCGAGTCGTTCGCTAGCTCAGTCGCCCTGTGGTAGCAGCCGGCGACTGTTGAGCGGTGTTCCCTTGAGCTGGATATGACTACAGGTGAGAGAGCAAACGGTATTGGTCCACCGCGCTCGGTCAGGCCTCGACGAGGCCGAGAGCCGTTGCAAGGCTTGATGCGAGTGACCGTGCATTCGAGCGGGCGAGCCATCCCGGTCTATGCCCGCCACGGCTTCGAGACCTCATCGAGCCTCATGATGGCGAGATCCATGTAGCGGTAGCTCCGGCCTTCCGAGAGGTGCAAGGGGGCGATCGCTTCGCCGCTCGTCTACTCGGAGGTCGGGGGGTGGACCCGCTTCTCGTTCACGGCGTGGTCGTTCTCGGGGAGCACACCGCCGACCGGCGGAAGGTAGTCGGGCTTGTCGAAGCCCTCGGTGGCAGGGACACAGCCGGTCTGGACGGTCAGGGACGCGCCTTTGGCCACCGCCCACCAGAGGTTGATTCCGTCGGGTCGTTCAGCCTCCATCGATCCGTATCCGGTGTCGGGGTCGATGTCGTCGCGGTGGATGTCGTAGCCGGCCTCGGTCCAACGGTCGCGGAGGAGATTCGTGTACTCGATTTTGACCAGTTCCGTGGCCGAGTCGTCGCCGGAGAAGCCGTAGCGTATCTCCAGGGCCACCCAGCCGTCGTACTGGCCGCCGAGTGCCTCGCCGCAGTCCTCGGGCCAGGCGTAGCTGCGTTGGTAGAACCCGGGGAAGTCGGGCATGTCGGCGGCTGTGTCCGCGACGATCTGCTCCATGAGTGGGTAGGCTTCGGCTTCATCGAATTCGCGTTCGGGCGGCGGGTCTTGCATGAGCGAGCATCCTCCAAGGGCGATTACCAGTGCGCAAGCGGCTATCAGGGCTCTTCGAATCACGGCTGGAGCCCTTCAGTCTGTCCGGTGATGATGAGCGCCATCGTGTCGAGGGCCTGATTGGGTTCGCCGTCGGGGGCGTTCTTCAGGTAGCCGCTATGGATCTCCGTGCCGCTGTCGCCGATGGCGTCGGCCTCGAAGGTGTTGTCTCCGAATGCATCGGCGATCGGATCAGCACCCATTGCCCCGGTGGTGACGGCCAGGTCGATGACGTCGCCGTCGGCTCTGGTGGACCAGACGTCGTCGCCGCCGACACTGAGTTCATCGGCGGCATCGACCATGAGGCCGGGACTGGCGAAGTCGATGACCTGGTCGGCGGCTATCTGGTGGGCTGCGGCGGTCGCACCGACGGTCGCGCTGCCGTACGAGTGCCCTATGAGTGTCGTGTGCGACTCGCCGTCATGGGCAGCGGAGATGCCCTCGAGGAATGAATCCAGTCCAGACGTGGCGTCGACCGCCTGTTCGGTGCCCCATGCTTCGGGCGGGAACGGTCCATCCTGCGCGACCGGGACGGCATTGTCCGGCGCGTCGTACTCCAGCCACATCACCACCGCGGTCTCGTCGTCGGGCGACCAGTTTCTGGCAGCGTCCTGCAGAACCTCGGCGTCGCCGATCAGGCCGTCGACGCCCCCGAGGTCGGAGGTGGTGCCGGGTACGTAGACCGCGGTGTGGTCGGCGCTGTCGGGGTCGCCGATCGACACGGCCGCTTGGCCGTCTTCAGCGGTGTCGAAATCGAGCAGGTAAACGTTCTCTCCCCGCGCATCCAGCGCATGCTGCAGTGACGCCGCATTGCTCAGGCGCTGTTCGAGTTCGTCGATCTGCTCCATCAGCGCGCCGTTGTCGGCTTCGGGGTCGGCGCGAGCCGCGAGCTCCCGCTCTCGCAGCCCTTCGAGTTGCGATTCGAGGTCGTCGATCTCAGCGCCGAGCAGATCGCGGTTCACCTCGTTCCGGGTGTCGGACGGTATGCCGTCGAGTCCACCGATCAGCTCGGGGTGCGAATCGATGAGTGCGTGACGTTCGGCCTCGGAGAGCCCGTCCCACCACTCGTTGATACCGTTCGCCGTGGCCTCCGAGGTGCCTTCGGCCAGTTCCTTGAGGAACTCGACGTTTCGCACGTCGGCTGCCGCCTCGTAGTCGTCGATCAGGTCGTCATAGGTCACGCCCAGTGGCGGCGGTTGTTCGGCAGGATCGTCGAGGATCGACCTGAGGATGCCGACCGCTTCGGCTTCGGCTTCGTGGGCTCTGCCCATGATCGCCCGCAGCACTTCGGCGAGCTCCTCGGCTTCGGCTTCTGCGGCCTGCTTCAGTTCGGTTGCCACGATGTGGCGACCGGTGTCGGCGTGCAAGTCCGCTTCGGTGAGTCCGGATCTCGCCAGCAGCGATGCCGGTGGGCTGAGCTCGGCGATGTCGTTCAGCAAGTCCTCCGACAGCTCGAGGCCGTGGTCGCCGGCGGGCCCCGTGACCTTATACTTCCCCGCCTCGATGGGCACAAGCAGCTCGACGAGGCTCTCCTGAGCCGCGAGGAGCTCCTCACAGGCGTCTTCCAGCGTGGCTTTGATCTTCACGTTGGCGTACTCGCTCAGATCGTCCAGGAAACTCTCCGCCACATGACCGATCTGCTCGCGAACGGTGTCGGCGGCCGCTCCTTCGTAGCAGTCGGTGCTCAGGTGCTTCTTCACCACGTCCTCGGTGAGCGATTCGGCCTGCTCGACCATGTCCGCGATATAGGAGTCGAACTGCTCGGCCAGCGCCCGCATCACGCTGAAGTCGGTGTCGCGCAGGTCCTTCCAGCGCATCTCGCTCATCGCCGCCACCTCACCAGTCCGGACGGGCCGAGGCGTTCTGCGATGCCCGGTCCGGGTAGCGATCGTGATCGGCATAGGAGGCGAAGTCGGCGGCGTTGTAGTCGTCGATCTCGACCGCCTGTTCGGCGCAGGTGGCGAGGTATTCACCCAGGTTGCCGACGAGACCGGCGATGCCGGCGGCCTGCACGCCGCACCAGAAGTCCGCCGCGCCGGCGAGCGCTTCGCCGATCGCGCACTGTCCGGCGATCAGTGTCTCGGTAGTGGCGCCGCACTCGCCTTCGAGAGCATCGCTCGCGGTGCGGATGGCCTCTTCAACGCCGAACAGCGCCGCGACGGCGTCATGGACTTTGTCCGGCTCCATGGCGAAGACCTCGGCTCCGGCCATCAGTACACCGCCGTCGGCGCAGCAGTATTTGAGATCGGGGTGGGACGCATCGGCGTGTGCGCTCACTTTCGGTCGTCGTCCGGTTGCCGCCACTCAATGTAGCGGACCGATGCGACCCGATGTGTCCCCGAATGCCCGCCCGGTAAGGCCTGGGAGCCTTCAGGGGCCCGTCAGCGCTTTCCGCATCGGCACTCCCGCGGACTTGGGCGCCAAGTGGCGGTGTCCGGTGCTGTCACGGCGGAGTGATGCGGTTCGCCCGTCGCAGGTTGCGGATCAGCTCTTCGCGGTTCTGCCATGCCATGTCGCGGTTCCGCAGCGTCATACGGACCCACGCGGGTTGGCCGGGGGCACTGCGCCAGGATTCGCTCAGCGGGCTGTTGTCCACCGTGTCGAAGCCGAACTGGTCGTACAGCCGCGTGACGAGTGCGACGGCTTCGGGATGATCGCTCGAGACCGACAGCGCCATACGGTCGGGGTCGCCGGCAGGCCGGGCGGCGCTGAGCATGCGCTCGGCTTGGATGTGGGTGAACGCCTTGGCGACCTTCGATGTCGGCAGCTGCTCCTGGCGCAACTCGTGAACGGTCTTCTCGCCGGAGTCGATCACCGGAATGCGACCGTCGCGCCAGACCATGTAGTTGTTCGTGTCCAGCACGATCTTGCCCGCGAGCTCGTCGACCGGCATGTCGTTGACGACTTTGAGCGGGACGGCGACGACCGCGAAGTCCCCCGCCGCAGCGGCCTCCGCGGCACGTGCGGCACGCGCCGACGAGCCGAGTTCATCGACGAGTCCGGTCAGGGTCTCGGGCCCCCGCGAGTTGGCGATGACGATCGTGTACCCGCTCGCCACCGCCGCGCGCGCGATCTGCCTTCCGACCTCGCCTGCGCCGATGATCCCGATGGTCTCCATAGGTGCTCCCGCCTCGAATCCTTGATGAGTGGTGCGGCCCGCTCGCGCGATGCCGCTTGGTGCAGCGCCTGGGGCCTGGGCGGGTTCACTCGAAGGCGGCGCCCTCCGGATCGTGGGGCCGGCTCTCGTTCCGGGTCCGAGCGGGCAGGTCCGCGGAGGCCAGGAGCGCCAGCTTGTCCGCGTCGCCGGTCCCGGCTTCCGGGTGGAACACGACCAGGTGCAGGTTTTCAGCACCACCTATGCTCAGCCGCTCTCGGTTGAGGGTGAGCTCCCCGACCTGAGGGTGGTCGAACCGGATCGGCGCCCCGCGCTGCCCCCGCACCTCATGGCGGGCCCAGAGCCGACGGAACCGGTCGCTCCCCAGTGAGAGCTCCCCGGTGAGCTCGATGAAGCGGGGATCATCGATATCGTTGCCGATGGACTGCCGCAGATTCGCGACGAAGCACTCGGTGACGTTCTCCCACTCCGGGTACAGCTCCGGCTCGGCCGGGTCCAGGAACATGTCCCGCATCTGGTTGCCGCCCGCGGTCAGGCGGGGGTCGAGCGCTCGGGCGAGGGTGTTCGCGGCCAGGACGTCGAAGTACCGGCCTTCGATGAAGGCGGGCTGGACGAGGGCGTCCAAGAGCTTGAGCGCGCCGGCCGGCACGGTCTCCTTGCGGGGCCGTGGCCTGCGGCGGTCCCCTGTCGAGGCCAAGGTGAGCAGGTGGGCGCAGTGGTCGTCGTCGAGTTGCAGCACCCGGGCGATCGCCTCGAGCACCTGCACGGACGGGTTGCGGTCGCGGCCCCGCTCCAAGCGCAGGTAGTAGTCGAAGCTGATGCCGGCGAGCATGGCGACCTCCTCGCGCCGCAGCCCGGGCACACGACGCACCCCGACGTCGGGGATGCCCACCTGCTGCGGTGTCACCAGTGCGCGCCTGGCGCGCAGGAACGCGCCGAGCGCATTCGGTTTGTCGCTCATGAGCCAAGCGTAGGAGGTCGCGAAGCGGAGAGAGGGGGTCCCGGCACTCCCCCGGTAGAGCAGGGCCCCCGGTCAGGGGCCCGGCCGTGAATAGCATTCGAACGGCCCGCTGGGGGCGCCCATTTCGAGAGGAGACCCATCATGACCGTCACATTGATCACCGGGGCCAACAAGGGCATCGGCTTCGAGACCGCCCGACAGCTGCTGGAGCGGGGCCACACCGTCTATATCGGCGCGCGCGACGCCGAACGGGGCGAGAAGGCGGCGGCCGAGCTCGGCGCACGGTTCGTGCAACTCGACGTGACCGACGACGGGTCGGTGGGCGAGGCGCTGTCGGCGATCGACGCGGCCGAGGGCCGACTCGACGTGCTGGTCCACAACGCGGGCATCTTGGCGAACGGCGCCACCGACGCCCCCACGGCACTGCGGGTCTTCGACACCAACGCGGTGGGTTTCGTGCGCGTCACCGAGGCGGCGCTCCCCCTGCTGCGCAAGTCCTCGAACCCGAACGTGGTCACCGTCTCCAGCAGCGCCGGGTCGTTCTGGGCCGTCACCAACCCCGATCGGCCCGAGTTCCAGCTGACGACCGCCGCGCTGTACGCCGCGTCCAAGACGGCGGCCACCATGCTGACGGTCCAGTACGCCAAGGCCCATCCCGATGTCAGGTTCAACGCGCTCGAGCCCGGTTTCACGGCCACTGACATGACCATGGGCCTTGGTGGCGGCAGGTCGCCGGAGGAGAGCGCCCGGACCGTCGTGCGTTTGGCGACTCTCGGCTCGGACGGCCCCACGGGGACGTTCCAGGACGAATCCGGGGAGTTGCCCTGGTGAATGTTCGAGGCCGATCGGAGGGCGACACGGTCGCGCCGACGAGCGAGGGAGGCGCCTTGGGGCACCGCCCACCAGAGGGTCTGTCAGGGCCGAATCATGGCTGTAGCCACTCGGTCTGTCCGGTGACGAAGCGCGATCGTGTCGAGGACGCGATTGGGTTGCAGCGTCTTCTGCGTCGGCCCGATCTGGGCATCGCCTCCTTTGCGCCGCTCAGTATCCGGGTCGCCAGGCCGGGTCGCGGCCGATGAAGGCGAGCAGTCTGTCCTGATCGGACGCGCCTTCGGCGACGGGCACGGCGGCTCCGTACTGCCCGCTGTCGCGCAGCACCTGCTCGATCGGCTCCATGCCGGTCAGCGCGGCGCGGCAGCGCTCGGCACCGAGGTCGATCTCGCGTCCGAGCGCGGTGGCGAGGTCCCAGGAGTGCATCCAGACGTCATTCGTGTAGAACTGGTCGATCGCCGCTTCCACGGGCATGTCGCCGGTGTGCGGGTTGCTGTGCGTTCGCCCTGCGGGCTCGTCGAGGATGGCCTGGATGTCGTCGACGTGCCGTTTCCAGGCGCCGGCCGGGTCGGCGGCGACGTCCAGGGGCGTCAGTTCGATTCCGGCGCCCTTGAGGAAGCCGCGGGACCATTCGACCAGGTGCCCCACGACGTCGACGGCCGTCCATTCGGCGACGGGGCTGGGCCGGGCCCAGTCGTCGGGCGAGGCGGATTCGACCAGTTCGGTGAAGCGGGCGGCGTCGTGCGCGTGCCGCTGGGCCGCGTTCTCGGGTGTCATGCCGACTCCTTCGCGAGCAGTTCGTCGAGCTTCTCGTAACCCTCGTTGACGCCTTGGTCCATGCCGCTGGCGAGGATGCCATCGCGGGTCTCGAAGTCCTCGACGACGCTCAGGGTCCTCAGCCGGGTGCGGCCGTCGTCGATCGGTTCGAAGGTGAGCGTCTCCAGTGCGACGCCGTCGGGTTCGCCTTCGTAGGTGAAGGTCCACACGATCCGCCGGTTCGGCCGCACTTCGTGGAAACTGCCGTAGAAGGAGGCGATCTCCTCACCGTCGCGATCGTTGGCGAAGGCCCATTCGCCGCCGGTGCGGGCGTCCCATTTGGTGATCCTGGTGCTGATCGAGTGCGGCCCGATCCACTTGGCGTAGAGCTCGGCGTCGGTGTGAGCGCGGAATACCTGTTCAGGGGCGGCGTCGAACTGCCGGACGATTTCAATCGTCGGGACCCGCTCGTCCGCCATGATTTCGGTTTCGTGCTTGGTCATGATGCTTCCTTCTCGTGGGTTTCCTGTTGGTTCTCGTCTTCGGCCATCCGCTCTAGGAGGGCGTCGAGGCGTCGATAGCCTTCCTCGGCCTCCCGGCGGTAGCGCTCGATCCAGCTGGTCATCAGGTCGAGTGCCCCCGCGTCGAGGTGGACCGGCCGGCGCTGGGCGTCCTTGCTGCGGGTCACGAGTCCCGCCTCTTCGAGCGCCTTCACGTGTTTTGAGACGGCTTGGAGGCTCATGTCGTACGGCTCGGCCAGTTCGCTCACGGTCGCGTCCGATCCGGCCAGGCGGGCGACGAGGTCGCGTCGTGTGGGGTCGGCCAGCGCCGCGAAGGCCAGGTTGAGCCGCTCCGTAGTGTCGTCCACTGATCTTCCTCAACTTGTTGGTTGAATACGACGCTAGATCGCTGCGCGAGCGTTGTCAACCAGTTGGTTGAGAACCTTGGCATTGCCCGCGGGACACGGCCGCGGCTCGACTTGTGGTCGCCGTATCGGCGGTGGGGCTTCCGAACGGGCCCTGCTGAAGGGGGCGACGCATTCCCGTACTGCGAGAATGCGGTTCATGACGAATACCCCTGTACTCGTCGAGACCGGCCTGAGGGTCTTGCTCGGATACGCCGCCCGAGGCGAGACCCTCACCTACGGAACCCTCAACCGCGAACTCGGCAATCCGTTCAGCCACGGCGGCAACTTTCCGGGCCAGATCGGGCGGCTCTGCGATGCGATCAACGTCCACCATGACGCGGTCACCGGTCTGCCGTTCATGATCTCCGCGCTCGTCCACAACGGGAGCACTCAGCAGCCTGGACCCGGGTTCTTCGCATTGGCCGATCGCCTCGGGTTGCTGCCCGGCACCGACGACGATCTGGCGAAGCGCCGGTTCGTCGACGGTCAGCTCGCAGCGATCTACGACCACTACCAGGGCCTCGAACGGACCAGGTCCGTCATGGCAGGGGTGGAGATCCGCCGAGTCCATGCCGACGAGCTGGAGTCCGTTGCCGGGTTGCGGTGGCGTTGGGAGTCGGAGCGTCTGTCGGGCCCGGCGGTGGAGCGTGACGAGTTCGTGGTCCGGTTCGTCGCGTGGGCGCGGCGCAACGAAGCGACGCACCGGTGCTTCGTGGCAGTCGGCGACGAGACGGTTATCGGCATGGCCTGGCTGGCCGTGACCGCGCGGGTACCGACACCGCTGTCGCTGGACCGCCTCGCCGGTGACCTGCAGTCCATGTACGTGGTACCGGAAGAACGCGGCAACGGGCTCGGCAGCCGACTCATCGAGGCAGTGCTCGGGCAGGCTCGGGAGGCCGGCTTGGTGCGAGTGACCGTCCATTCGAGTGACCGAGCCATCCCGGTCTACGCCCGCCACGGCTTCGAGAGCGCACCGAGTCTCATGATGGCGAGGTTCAGCTAAGCGTCGGGATCGAATGAGGAAGCGCTGGCCGTTCCTTCAAGGTCGACCGCTTTTGCCGCGCGGATCGCCTCCGCCTCGACTCGAGCGTGACTCCGCCTATGCAGGTGATCCGAATAGATACCAGGTATGCTTCCGTCATGCTGCCTTCCACGCAGGGAGCCGCTCCTTCACTGATGCGAACCGCCGACGAGCGGGTCCGGGTGCTTCCCCTGCTGGCGGTCTCGATCGCCGCCGGTCTGGCACTGGGCGCGGTCGACCTGATCGCGCAGCGCGAGCTGCCGTACCCCTGGGCGAACCTGGCGAACTCCAGTGCCGTCTGGGCGATCGGCGCGTTCGCGATCGGGTCCTGGGTCCGCCACGGCCGCTGGCGTCCCATTCTCGCGGGGATCGTGCTGCTGACGGTTGCCGTCGAGGCGTACTACCTTGCCGCCGTGCTGATCCAGAACGACAGCCCGGCGACGATGTGGCAGCCGACCACCTTCGCGTGGCTGGTGTTCGCGATCGTGGCCGGAGCGGTCTTCGGCACCGCCGGCGCCTGGGCCCGCTCGAATCTGCGGTGGAGGAACGTCCTCGGCGTCGCCGCGCTGGGTGCCGTCTTCCTGGCCGAGTCGGCGATGCTGCTGCAGCGCGTTCCCGGCGCGGAAGGCGACCATCGGGCCGATTCGATCGCCACGGCGGTCATCATGGCAGTGATCGGTCTGGCAGTGCCCGTGCTGCTCGGGCGGGGGCCGCTCGGACGCCTGCTGTCACTGGCGCTGTCGCTGCCGCTCGCCGCGATCGCCTTCGCGGGGTTCCTCCTTGCCGGCTTCGGGAGCTGACCGGCGCGGGCGAAGCGGCTCGGCTCAGCGGCGGCGGCGCTTCGGCCGCTTCTTCTTCTTGCGCTTGACGTGCTTGGCCCGGTCGCGCGCCGCCTCCAGGCCCGCTCTGCGGCGCGCTTGCGGCCCGGCCAGGAGCGGCGCGACCTCGTCGGCGAACAGCTCCACCAGCCACCGGTCAGGATGGCCGCTCTCGGTGATCAGGGCGACCAGGTTCTCGGCAGCCTCGCGCGGCAGCTCGCTCATGGATTGGACGAATCCTTCGGGCCCCAGGTCTTCGAGCATCTCGAGCGCCTGCTCGGCCATGCCGCGGGCCGCCTGTGCCCGTTGGGATTCGGTGCCCGCCATCAGCGTCTCGAACTCGACGTGGCCGTGGAGGTTGCCGATCATCCGAACGATCGGCTCCAGTCGGCGGTCACGCGCCGCGCGTTCGAGCAGCTGCGGCCCGACCGCATCGGCCGCGGCGCCGAGCATGGTGCTCTGGGCGGTCCGGAACGGGTTCGAGGCGATCGCCTCCACCAAGCGCGCCGGGTCGTCGCCGTGCGCGGCGATCCAGCGGCGGATCTCCTCGGCACCGGTGTCCCGACCGTAGAACTCGCCGACGGACATGAGCATCACCGCCGCCGGGCGGTCGGTCAGCTCCCCCACCACCGGAGCGACCAGGCCCGCCTCGCGCCGTCTCGTCCACAGGAGATGGCGTCCGAGCTCGGTGAGCGCGACCGAGACGTCGGCGGTCCGGTCGATCTGGTCGGGTTCGCCGGTCTCCCATTCGCCGTCGAACTCCACCATGCCGAGCCGGTGCATCGCGGTGAGGATGTGGTCGACGTCCGTATGCAGCGTCATGGCGACCATCATGTTGCGGAGCTCATCGGAGTCGTCGTCGCCATAGACGGCGGCGGTGACCCGCCTTCTGACCTCGGCCACCGGCACGGCGGTGCCGCGTGCGTCCCCGAGCAGGGACTCGACGAGCAGACGCAGGGGTACGTCGTGTTCCCGGTGCGGCGCGAGCATCTCTGGCCGCTGCGGCTGCCACAGCGCCTCGACTTTCGAGGCCGCTAGCAGCAGCGCGTACGGGTCTCGGGCGAGCCCGGCGTTCTTGGCGACCGGCACGAGTCGCTGCTTGACGCGCCGCGCCAGCCCTGTGCCGAGCACCAGCCCGGTGTGCCAGTTCAGGCCCGGCAGGTCCGCGGCGCTGACGAACGATTCGGTGGCGTCGCCGGTGCCGAGCAGCTCCGCCAATGCGACCGCGTCGGCTTTGCGGAGGTTCCCTTGTTGGGTCGTCGCGCGGCCGTCGCCGAGCCAGTCGAGGAAGGCGGTTGCCGTGCGGACCGCCTCGGTCTCGGCCGCGAGCTGCGCCGCACGCTCCGGTGCGGGCAGTTCGGTCGCGGGGAGCGCGGGCATCCGCTGACTTCGCACATGCCGGACGTGCTGCCGTGTGACGGCAGCGGCCACCACATGCGGGTCATGGCCCGGTGCTCCCTCCGCGACGAAGGCGTCGAGCCGCTCGGCGCCGCCTGGTGCGGCCGGGTCGATCCCGGCCGCGAGGGCCGCTTCGGCGGTGATGCGCGCCGGGCCCCACTTGGCGGGGTCGGCGAATGCGGCGGGAAAATCCCGGGCGCATTCGTCTACGGCCCGTTCCAGTTCGCTCAAGTCCGAGCCGTGCGGGTGGAGCGCGGCCGCGTGCTCCAGGAACCGCAACCAGGTGCGCAGTGCCTCCGGGACGTGGGCGTAGTGCTCTACGCGGCCGGTGAAGCGCTCGGGGACGATCTCGGTCAGGAACTCGCGCACCAAGTCCGGGGTCCAATACCCCAGTCGGCCGTCACGACTGTCGTGGCGGAAGCGAAGCGCCTCCCGGGCCACGGCGGGATCGAAGACGGCGCCGTCGGACCATGCCTCGGCACGTCTCAGGCGCACCTCGATCGACGGCGCGAACTCATCGCGGACACTGCTGCTGTAGAACCACCGCACCGAGCCAGTATCAGCCCTCCGCCGCTCTGGGAGCCCGGCGGCCCCCTCATCGGGAGGAGCGCATCGAGACGGTCTCGGAGCCGGTGTTCGATCGGGTTGCGAGAACCGCTCGACTGACCGGGCCACCGAGCAGTGACGCGTCAGCTCGGCGTTATTCCAGCCATTCCAGAATGATCCTCGCGACCTCGTCGGGACGGTCGAGGTGCATGAAATGCCCGGCGCCCGGCACGAACTCGACCCGGGAGCCCGGCGCGAGAGCCGATTCGGCGTCGGCGAATGTCGTCGGCGGCATGCAGCCGTCTTCGACCCCCGCGAGCACCAGCATCGGGACCGACGCGGGCGCCTCGGTGATCGCGGCCAGCTCGGCGAGTCGCGGGTCGTGCAGTGAGGTGTCGAAATTGGCCCGGTAGATCCGCAACGCGTTGGCTGCCAGGGCCGCATCCTCGTAGAGTGCATGGACGCGCTCACGATGCTCGCCCGGGTCCAGGCCCGGAGACCAGGTCGCCCACAGGTAGTCGACGAGGCGCCGGTTCAGGGTCGCCTCGGCGACTCCTGGCACCTGGAACAGCCACATGTAGAACAGCCGCTTCAGCTGGGCGGGATCGGCGAACAGACCGGATAGGGCCGCCGGTGGCGGCACCGCCATGGTCACCGAGCGTCGCACCAGCTCCGGCCAGGCCGCGGCCGTGCGGGCCACCATTCCGGCGCCGATGTCGTGGCCGATCATGTCCACGCCTTCGTCGCTCAGCGCGCGGGCGAGGGCGGCGGCGTCCGCTGCCAGTGTGAGGCCGTCGGCGTAGGTTGTGGCATCGGCATGGGCGGGGTGCAGACCGCGGAGGAACGGCGCCACGACGCGACGCCCGGCCGCCACGAGGCGCTCGGCGAGCGGACCGAAGGTGGCCGGATGGTCGGGGAACCCGTGCCAGCACACGACGACCGGGCCGTCTCCGGCTGCCAGCGCGGGGAGGTCCAATCGGTCGGTGGCGATGACGATCTCCGCGAACTCCATCGCATTATCGTAGTGCCCCAGCGCGAATACGGTATGTGGCACGTCGTGGAAGGGTCGTTCTATTCGCGGTGTATCGAGTCCGCTCCCGAAATGGTCTTTGCATAGTCGCTCCAGCTAGCAGAGGCCTGCTGACACCCGGACACTGGAGATGCGGAATGGACTGCTGTTTCGCACGAGAGTGCTTCCAACTTCGACAATGGTTGTGCGCTCCCAGTAGGGTGGACCACATCGGCTCCGGACCCCAGGAGACCTCAATGGCCGGCGACATCATTTATGACACGAGTTTCTACTCCACCTTGGAAGCCGCGGTGAACGACTTCCGCAAGGCGCTGACGAAGCGCTGGCGCGAGGAGGTCGCAACCGCCATCAGGGAAGGCGGCGAATTCAAAAGCGCTTTCCACCGCTTCCAGGCGCCATACGGCGAAGATCTCTGGGATTACTGGGATCCGATCAACCGGGTCCACCTCATTTGGGGCGCTTGCGAGGTGATCACGTGGGCGCAGGGTGATCAGGAGAGCGACGTGCCGAGCTGCCACGGGCCCGGAGGCCGACTCGTCGCTGGCCACCGAAGACGGATCCGAGGGCTATGCGGATCCGAAAGTCAAGGCACTGGTCGAGGAATTCCACGGGTATCTGAAGACCGCTTGCGGGCGCCTCTACACGGCGGGCGAGCAGATCAAGGACGCGGCCGAGGCCTACGCATCAGAGGACGCGGACCGCCAGGCCGCCTTCGACAGCGTGATGGAGGACTGGGATGAAGGCTCGGCCCCGAGCCACACCGAGGACTGGGCGCGTGACACCGACCGCAGCGGGTGGGAAGTCCCGATCCCTGGAGCACCGCCGTATGTCACCGACACCACGCCCGGCGGCAATAACGTGGGCGGACCGGACTACGAGACGGAATTGAGCGAGTCATGAGGATCCTTGTAGTGATAGCGGTCGCCGCCCTGCTTCTGGCGGGCTGCAGCCAACCGGGAACGGGGCCCGAAAGCGAAAGCACTAACGGGCAAGAGCCGACGAGTGCGGCGGAGGAGACCGGCCCTCCGATTGATCTGGTTGACGTCTGCGATCGGCTGGTGGACCTTTCCGCGATGCCGCACAACCATGAATCCGAGTACGTGAACGCCGGCGAGGCCCCCGGCAACAATTCCGTACGGTGCAGCATCGAGCCCTCGGATTGGGGCGAGACGGCCGCGTTGGGTGAGATGGGAAGGGCCGTCTTGGACCTCAAGATCCAGAACGAAGGGGCTCTCGATCTCCAGCCGGGAGAGGAATATGAGAGCGATAGGCCCGCCGGTGATTACCTGACGAAGGAGTTCGAAGAGCACGTCCATGGCGAGGTGGCGAGGTGGCCCGACTCGGTCAACGAGGACGACGCCGAGCAGTTCACAGGCCATCGATATGAGTTTTGGTTTGACGCGAAGCTGCCTGGAACCTGGATGCGGCACGAGATCCTCTTCCTGGTACCAGGCTCTGACGGATCAGAACTCGAGTACTACCGACCGATCGCCGTCGACATCTTCAAGGCTTACATGGAAGCGATCGCTACTGAATCCGAGTGACCCGGCGGTACACGACGGATTCGGTGAATGCGCGGCAAGGGACTCCGCGCTTACCGCCGGCTCGCGGGCAACGAGCGATGGAAATCGGCGAGCAGCTCGAGCAGGCGGTCCAGCGATTCGGGATCGAGACGCCCGAACCGCATCAGGTGGCACCGGTCCTCCTGCAAGACCCCTAGTAGACCGCGCGTGGACCGCTATGATGCTTCGCCATATATGCCCGTACCGCATCCTCAGACCCCTCACGCTCGGGCGTCGGGGCACTATTCCAGGCGGAGGCCGTCGATGCGGTCGGCCTGGATCACGTTCTTCACATCGCCATGGAATTCGTTGTGGAACTTCGCCAACTGGATCGGCCGTCCCACGGCTTCGCTCAGGCTCCGCCGGAAGTCGTCATCGTGAGCGCAGGCACCGCTGATCGCCGCGGCGAATGCTTCGACACCGATCTCGTCTCGCTCGGCCTGTTCGAGCTCCGCCGTGCCCGCGAACCTCCTGCGCACCAACTCCGCGCCTTTCCTCACCGCCACCGCGCCGCCTTTGACCACGGCCTCACTCGCCTTGCCGGCCGCGGCCGCCGCGATCGCGATCAAAATCGGGTCCATAATGCATCGCTCCGTCCTGGGTGTAATGCACAGTGTAGGGCCACGGAGCGAATTTCGCGGTCCACGCAGAGCGACGATGACGACCGAAGATCACTTTCGGGCCATGTGGCATTGGCACAGCGCGGGTGCGCCGTTGGAGTGCGAAGCTGCGGTAGCCTCAGTGGATGACTGAGTCGCTCGATATCGCCATCGCGTCTTATGGTCCTGAATCGTTCCAATTGATCAACGACGTCGTGGTGGATTCGGGTCATCGGGCCGTCACGTTCGTCCACAGTCGTTCGATGCGCTCGGCGGAGCCGAGCACACCCGCGAACGTTCGCATGATCTCCAGGATCGTGGAGTCACTGCCGAGCGGGATGGATCTCCTGCTTCCGGGCCGGCCGGGGAACCTGGCGCGGCAACTGGCCGGATACGGCATCGATCTCATGGTCGTGTTCGGATTCAACTGGATTCTTCCCGCGCAGGTGCTCACCGTTCCCCGACTGGGGATCCTGAACGTCCATTCCTCGGCGCTGCCCGAATACCGGGGCCCGTCACCGATCCCGTGGGCGGTGCGAAACGGGGATCCGGACTTCCGCATAACCGTGCACAGGATGAACGAACGGGTCGATGCCGGTCCCGTGCTGGCCAGGAGCGCGCCGATTCCTCTGCCCGATCTCGTGTCGCATGAGGCGATCGGGGAATTGACCGCTTCGGCATTGCCCGAAGTCCTCACCGTGGCCATCGCGCGTGCCGCCCGAGGTGAGGAGGGCGAGCCCCAAGTCGAGGAGCAGGCGACGTATGCCCCGCTGCCCACTGACAGCTGGTATGCGATCGACTGGAGCCGGCCCCGCGAGCGAGTCCACCATCAAGTCCGGGCGCTCCGGTTGCTGCGGCCGGGGCAGGGCGTCGTCACCGAGGTCGCCGGCCGTCGCATCCGTCTGCGAGCCAGCAGTCTGGCTCCAGTCGACGGTGCACTGCCGGCGCGCTGCGCGGACGGGGAGCTCTGGCTCACCGACTGGGAGGACGCCTGATGCCCGATCGGTCATTCCAGGCGACCGCGCACCTGCCGCCGCAATTCCTCGGCCCGGGGATCGGCGAACTGGTCGAGACAGCCCAGCGCGGCGTGAAGCTGCTCGCGTTCGGCCTCGGCTCGCTCCAGGCCTGACAGCGCTTCGGCCGCTCCGAGCCTGGCCAAGCCCTCGTTCCACCGCTCTCCCAGTTCGTTGAACTGGTGGGCGGCTTGCAGATGGAACGCGAGCGCCTCCTCTGCACGGCCGGACTGGGCGAGCACCCCTCCGGTGCAGTCCAGCGCCATCGCCTCGCGGCTCTTGTCGCCGATCTGCCGTTGCAGCGCGGCGGCCAACTGGCAGCTCTCCATGGCCGCTTCGGTATCGCCGAGCTCGAGTTGGATTCGGGCGGCTTCGATGAGCCAGAAGCCTTCCCACATCTTGTTCTCGGCCGCTTCGGCTATCGCCAGGGCCTGCTCGATCACATCTCGGGCGCCGGCCGGGTCGCCGTCGAGTCGTCGAGCCCTGGCTTGCAGCCATAGCGTGTTGCCGTGCATCGCCGCGTCATCGCGTTCGATGAAGCGCGGCAGCAGCCCGTCGAGCTCGGTCAGGACGCGACGCGGCTCGCCGAGCTCGATTCGAGCCTCGGAGAGGTTCGAGCGGCATACGGCTTCCCAGCCGCGATCGCCCAGGATGGCGAACGTCTCGGCCGCCGCGGCGAACCGTTCGGTCGCCTCGTCGAGTCGGCGGTCGCGGAGGCACACCAGACCGAGCGCGTTCGTGGCCGCGGCGGCACCGCGCTGATCACCGGCCTGCTCGTAGAACCGCAGCGCCGCGGCGAACGCTTCGCGAGCCCGGTCGTACGCTCCGCGCCGCAGCAGGTATTTTCCGCGGTTCTCCGCCGCAGCGGCCTTGGCCGCGGTGTCGGGGAGCTCGCCCGCCGCCCGCTGTGCGATGGCCGAGGTCTCCGACCAGTCGTCGAAGTGGTGGTGAAGGGTGTAGATCGGACTCGCGGCGAGCGCCAGCGCCAGCGCGTGGCTCGGCATTTCGGAGGCTTCGGCGAAGCGGGCGACTGCGAGGAGGTTCAGGCGTTCGGCATCGAACCAGCTTCGCGCTTCCGACGCCGAATCGAAGGTCTCCGGTCTGACGTCCGGGGACATCGACGCGGCGGGCAGGCGTCGGTCGATGTTCGCGAGGGTCGCCGCGGCGTTCGCGGCCGAAGCGGCGTACCAGCAGAACATGCGCTCCAGCACGGAAGTGAGGGCGGGGCCGGTGTCGTGGCTGCGGGACTCGGCGTTGGCGTACGCCCGCAGCAGGTCGTGCATCTGGAAGCGGGAGCCGTTCGCGTGATCGAGCAGGAACGCCCCGACCAAGACGTCCGTGGCGCGTCGGGCCTCCCTGCGGCTCGTGCCCGCCGCCGCGGCGATCGCCGCCAGGCCGATGTCGGCACCGGGGTGCAGCCCGATGACGCGGAACACCCACGCCGCCGATTCGGGGAGGGACCGGTACGACCATGCGAACACGGTTCTGACGTCGTCGACTTCGGCCCCGTCCTCCACGCTCAGAGCCTCCCACAGCCCTGAGGCGTCGCGGAGGTCTTCGATCAGTTCGGCGAGACGCATTCCGGGGCGGGACACGGCGCGCTCGGCGGCGATCCGCAGCGCCAGCGGCAGCCTCGCGCACAGGCGGACCAGTTCGTTCACCTCGGCGTCGGCGTCGCTGCGGCCGCCTTCGGTCACCTCGTTCACGAGCGCGACGGCGTCCGATTCACCCAGCACATCGAGCTGCACGTATCGCACGCCGTCGCGGACGGCGAGGCTCGGGAGGCGGCTTCGGCTGGTGACGACCAGCAGCGGGCCGGCGGCTCCGGGGATCAGCGGCCGGACTTGGGCCGCGTTGGCGGCGTTGTCGAGCAGGATCAGGACGCGGCGACCGGCGATCAGTGAGCGGTACAGGGCGGCGCGGTCTTCGAGCTCGAACGGGATGCGGTCGGACGGGACGCCGAGACCCGCGAGCATCCGTTCGAGGACCACTGTGGCGGCCACCGGTTGCCCGGCGCCGTAGCCCTGGAGGTTGCAGTACAGGTCGCCGTCTTCGAAGCGGTCGCGGATGCGGTGCAGCCACTGGAGTGCGAGCGAGGTCTTGCCGACACCGCCGGATCCGGCGACCACGATGACCGGGTGCGGGTGGCGGGACCCGGTGTCGGCCAGGTGATCCCAGAGCTGTTCGATCTCCGCGTTCCGATTGACGAACACGTGGCCGGGGGCGGGCAGCTGCCGTGGTGTGAACCGGTCTCCACGCGGCGGGTCGGCGGGCGGGTGGACATGGACGCCGCCGCGGATGTGGCCGGCCTGCACGACGTTGCCGACGATCGAGTCGACGTCGAGCCGGTGGTCGACCTCGTTCGCGTGATCCGCCCCGTGTTCGGGGTCCACGGCACTCATCGCACCGGCCCCGGGTCACGAGCGGATCGGGCCGGGTCTGCCGACCTGCTCGAGGTAGCCGTCGCGCAGTCGCCGGTCCGGGTGAGCCGGCGGCAGGTGCCGGACGTTGTCGGGGAAGTATCGAGCGATCGGCGTTCCGCGTTCGTAGAGTCCGCGTATGAAGTCCCGTGAGTGGGCGATCAGTGCCGGATCGGTGTATTTGAGGGCGCACTCCAGGACGCCGTTGTGGTCGTAGACGGCTTCGAACATGACCCGCTCGTCCATGGTGTAGATCTCCGGCAGCGGCCCGTCGGTCTCGAGTTCGGCGATCTCGGAGGCATCGAGCACGCGGATCGGACCGCCGGTCTCGTCCCTGATCTTGAGCAGATTGAGTTCCCACTGGAGATAGGGGCTGATCGGCTTCTCGACGATGCGGATGCGGTGAGTCGAGACGCCGGCCGCTCGGGCTTCATCGTGGTAGTCGGTCAGGTCCGGGCGCCGCTCTTCCAATAGGCGCATCGACTCGTCCCAGTCACCGCTGTTGAACGCTTCCCAGCTGGCGTCTCCCGGCTCGGCGAAGGTCTGGGCGCGTTCGAGTTTCCAGAACTCGCGGCTGCGCCAGAAATGTCGCTTGAAGTCGGCGTAGTAGGCGTCGAGATCCATCCTGACGCCGACTGCGCCGTTGAGCGGTTCAGGCATCCGGAATGTCCGCCTTCGCCGCGATGAGCATGCCGCGCGGTATGACCACGAGGCTCTCGTGATCGTCGATGGTGACGCCGTCGGGCAGCCGATCCAGGTATTCGGAGCGCAATTGCGTCCCGATGACGGCGATATCGCCGTTGGACAGTTCCCATATGTCCGGACAGCTTCCATCGCCTCCGGTCTGGCCGAGCTCGTGGGCTGACTTTCCGATTCGCCGCGCGAAATCGCTCCCTGAATCCGCACTCCAGTTGCCGGGCATGAGACATCGTCTCCGTTCAAGTGCTTTGGGCGAAAATGATTCAACAATGCGTGATCAAAAGAATCCGTTGGGTATAAATGATAGAGACGGCACGCTGCACCGGTCAAGCGACCCGGAATGCGACACGCTTGGACAGACGATCAACTTGCAGAAAAGCCCTGCTCATGCAGATACATAACATGACTGTCAGATATGCGACAGTTCCAGAAGGGCTTCACGAAACTATTTCAGGCGTCGTTGTCGAGTGGCCCGGCTTGCGCGAACATTCATTCCTTAACGGTCGACAGTCGCATGGTGTCCATCGAGAAACGCTTGCGATCATGAACCAGTCCAGCAACCTCGGCACCGCCGAGCCATAGGCCGCAGTCGTCGACCGCGGCCAACAGCCCCCCTGCACATGATCGTGCCCGTCCGCACGACATACGAGCGACTACGTCGCCCGACGCGCCTTCAAAGGGACGACCAAAAAGGACACCTTCCGGTGCCTGAAGCGGTTCACCGCGCGCGAGATCTGCCGACACCTATCTCAGAAGCCCCCGTCGGCGGCGACATGCAGGTCGGGATCATCGATCTCACCGCCAATGGCATCCAGGCCGTCAGGCACTCGATCCGCCGATCCGACGGATCGTGGCAGACGGTCAGGACCGTCTCCTCCTCCGGTTTCACCGACGATCCGGGGACCCTGGCAATGGCCGGCACCCAGGAGACCCGGGTATCCCATCGCGACCGGGGGCCTGAGCCCGCGCATGTCCGCGATGTCCACTCGGGCGTTCGGGCTCACCGTCCCTTTCCGGTCGCTTCCCCTGAGTCCTCCTCCAAGGACTCGGCGAGCCGCCGCACCAAGTGCGAGCGCCATCCGCCGTCGAGCATGGAGCGTGTCAGGTGCTGGGTGGGGTCGTCGGGGTCGAATCCCGAGTGCTCGATGAACAGTCGGGTCCCGTTGGCCTCAGGTGTGAGCGTCCAGGTCACGATGGTGTCGAGTCCGCCTCCTCGCCAACGAATGCGCAGGTGGCGGGGCACCTCGAAATCGAGCACTTCGCAATCGATGACGCCGTCGAATCCTGAGTCGGCATCGGGTGCGGTGGTGAAGGTGAAGCGGTGTCCCACCCGCAATGCGAAGTCGTTCGGCATCAGCCAGCGGGCCAGCTTGTCCTTCTCGGTGAGGGCGCTCCACACCCGAGCCGGCGGAAACCGCAGG
This sequence comes from Glycomyces tarimensis, assembly GCF_054776215.1. NCBI lineage: Bacteria > Bacillati > Actinomycetota > Actinomycetes > Glycomycetales > Glycomycetaceae > Glycomyces > Glycomyces tarimensis. The sequence goes on along the minus strand of NZ_BAAHCB010000009.1, from coordinate 34,072 downwards.
AACTGGTCAACCTCGATGCGGCTGAGATCGCTCATCGCTCTCCTCATCAAGCAGTTCGCTCAACGCCCGCAGACGCTGTCGCCAGAATCGTTCGTACGGCCGGAGCCAGTCGGACGCCGCCCGCAGGGACGCCGCGGCGAGTTCATACCGCCGTTCTCGACCGTGGCGGGTCTCCGCGACCAGCCCGGCGTCTCGGAG
>NZ_BAAHCB010000009.1:0-33836 GCF_054776215.1 Glycomyces tarimensis | reverse complement strand
TCCGAGACGCTTGGCCGTCGCATGTCGAACTGCGCCGCGACGGCGTTGACAGGAAGCGCGCCTTGTTCGCGGAGCATGTCCAGGATACGGCGCCGTACCGGACTCGCCAGTGCGGCGAAGACCTGGTCAGTGGTGGCGGTGGGCACCTCACGCACCGGTCGGCGGCGGTCCGGACAGGACGATCCCGTTGCCGTCGGGGTCGTCGAAGGTGGCGAACCGGCCCCACGGCGCGTCGTGAGGTCCGTCCACAGCCACCCCCGCGTTCTTCAGATCGGCGATGTCGCCGTCGACGTCGTCGGTCTGCAGGACCAGGCCCTTGGTGCCGCCCGCGGGCATGGTCGGGAACCACGTGACCAAGGTGATGCCGGTGTCCGCGCCGGGCGGGGCGACTTCCACCCACCGCTGGTCGGGCCCCATCGGGTTGTCCCGCACGAGTTCGAGCCCGAGGGTGTCGACGTAGAAGGACTTGGCGCGCTCCTGGTCGGAAACGGGGAGCGACACCACTTGGAGTTTGGTGATGTTCATGGCTCCAATATACGTAGGACTTTTCCTACCTATTATTGGAGGTGGGGTTCTGCGGCCTAAGGAGGCATAGTCGCGAGTTCCGTACGATGTGCGAGCCCGCGAACGGGCGTGCTTGGTCCCCTTCGGTCTGGTGCCCGGCGTTGGCCTTGTCGTCGGGCTCGGTCATGATCGGCGGGTTCGGCCTGGAACGCAGGAGCGACCCCGGGCCCCACTGGAGATTCGAGGCGGGATTCGACAGCGAAGGAGCACCGTTGCGGCGGGCGCGGCGGACTCCTGCTGCTGGCGGGCTGCGGTGTCGGCCGAGCGCCGCTGATCAGGACTCGGTGCGGTCGAGCGCGACCGCTGGAGTCTCCTGCAGCAGCTCGAGGAGGTGAGCGGCCGGCGAATCGGCGCGGTCCCAGGCGGTGGAGACCGCCGAGACCGTCCACTCGGGGCTCGCCGAGCCCGGCAGGGGCAGGGCGCGCAGCCGCCCGGCCTCGGGCTTCGCGGCCACGTGCCGCGGCACGACGGCGATCCCCAGGCCGCGGTCCACGAGGTCGATGAGGGTGTGGACGTCGTTGACCGCGCATCGCAGTCGGCGGCGGACCCCGTGCGCGGTGAAGGCGGCGTCGTTCATGGTGCGCACGCCCCAGGCGGGCCCGAAATCGATGAAGTCCTCGTCGTCGAGTCCCTCGAGGCGCACCGAGGCCCGGGAGGCGAGCCGATGGTCCGGCGGCAGCAGGAGCACGAGCGGCTCGCGGCCGAGCACGGTCCGCGGCAGCCCGCTGAGCTGCTTGTCGGTGGCGACGAACGCGACGTCGAGTTCGCCGGCTCGGAGCATCGCGAGCAGGTCGTGCGAGCCGCACTGCGTGAATTGGGTCTCGACCCGCGGATGGCGGCGGTGGAAGCGTTCGAGCAGCGCCGTGACGTCGACCAGGCCGAGGCATTGCTCCGCGCCGATCCTCAGGGAACCGGAGACGGCCCGGCTCGCCTTGACGACCGCGTCGCGGGCACTGGCGGCCTGCTCCAGCATCGAGCGCGCGAACGGCAGCAGCGCGAACCCGGCCTCGGTCGGCTCGACCCGGCGGGTGGTGCGAGTGAACAGACCGGTGCCGAGTTCCTCTTCCAGGCTGCGGATCGCCGCCGACAACCCTGACTGCGAAATGCCGGTGAGCTCGGCGGCGCGGGTGAAATGCCGCTCATCGGCGAGCGCCACCAGGTACTCGAGCTGCCGCAGATCCATGACTCATGCCTCTGGTTTCTGAATCTCATTTGGAAGATTTGTTGGACTTCTAGATTAACCCTTCATAGGATGAGCCGGGTCGGTCCGGGCCAGGGCCGGCACCGTAGTCCGAAGGAGCTGACATATGAAGACGTTCACCTTGCCCGGCACGGACATCACCGTGCCGAACGTGGTGCTCGGGCTGATGCGCATCGCGGAGAAGTCCGACGAGGAGGTGCGCGAGCTGGTGCGCACGGCGGCCGACGCCGGCATCACCTTCCTCGACCACGCCGACGTGTACGGGAACGAGGTCCACGGCTGCGAGCGCCGTTTCGCCGAGGCGATGCGGCTGAAGTCCTCCGAGCGCGAGCGGTTCGTGATCCAGACCAAGACCGGCATCGTCGGCGAGGACGGCCCGTACTTCGACTTCTCGTACGAGCACATCATCGAATCGGTCGACGGCTCGCTGGCGGCGCTCGACACCGACTACATCGACATCCTGCTGCTGCACCGCCCCGACGCGCTCGTCGAGCCCGAGGAAGTGGCCCGCGCCTTCGACGACCTCGCCGAGTCCGGGAAGGTCCGCGCGTTCGGCGTCTCGAACCACACCGGACGCCAGATCGACCTGCTGCGCAAGCACCTGTCCCGCCCGATCGTCGCCAATCAGGTGCAGCTGTCGATCACGCACGCGCCCTTGATCGCCCAGGGCGTCGCCGCGAACATGCAAGACCTCGACCAGTCGATCGCCCGCGACGACGGCCTGCTCGACTACTGCCGACTGCACGACATCACCCTCCAGGCCTGGTCGCCCTTCCAGGCGGGCTTCTTCACCGGCCCGTTCCTCGGATCGGACCACTACCTCGAGCTGAACGCGGTGGTCGACCGGCTCGCCGCGAAGTACGGCGTGCCGCCGATCGCGATCGCCACCGCCTGGATCACCCGGCACCCCGCCCAGATGCAGGTGGTCGTCGGCACCACCACGCCCGAGCGCGTGACGGCCGCGGCGCAGGGCTCGGAGATTCCACTGAGCCGCGCGGAGTGGTACGAGCTGTTCCGCGCCGCCGGCTACACCGTTCCCTAGTCGGTCCTGCCCGAGTTCGCCGCGCCGTCGCGGCAGCGATCGGCGTCGCGTCGATACATCGCGGCGTGCTCGGTGAACTCGCCCCGTCCGGTGTCGGCGGCACGTCGCTCCGTGAACGAGGCCAGGTCATCCAGGCGCCGCGCGATCGCGAGCCGCACCTCCGAGGGATCGAAACCGGCTCCGTAGGCCTCGGTGAGCTCCCGAAGCCGCTCTTCGCGGACGCCGTAGCGTGCCGGCTCGAACCCGACCGCGTCTTCGGCATAGGGGACGAGCCGGTAGGCGAGGTAGGCGAAGTCCCAGAGCCGCGGTCCCGGAGAGGCCATGTCGAAGTCGATCACGCCGACGAGCCGTCCGTCGCGGACGATGAGGTTGTACGGCGCGACATCGTTGTGGCAGAGGACTTCGACAGGGTCGTGCGGCTCGCTGCGCCATGCGCGGCTCCGCGCGGCGAGCGGTTCGCCCGCGTCGTGCAGCCGCCGCAGCAATGCGCCCGCCTCCCGCAGCATCGACGGCGCCCACCGGATCTCCGGCGAGGCCTGCTCGAGTGTCTCCCCTTCGATGTAGGTCAGGATCTCCCTGCCTTCGCCGTCAGTGCCCAGCGGGCGCGGGGCCTCGGCGATCCCGGCTGCCTCGCAGTGCCGGAGCAGCTCGTGGACGGCCGGGGTCCACTCGCCACTGACGCGCCGCACCGTCTCCCCGATCCGGACCACCGGGTCCATATTGCCGCCTGACAGCATCTCTCCTCGCATCCTTCCAAGGTAGGGAGGGGTTCGGGCCGGCACCTCGCCGACCCGAGCGGCGATGCAGGTGGTAAAGCCGAAGTAAGCTGATGCGGCAGTCGGTGGATGCAAGTCGGCAAGGGCGCGAACATGTCGGACATTCCAGTAGTGGGCACGGGGAGCAGCCTCGCCCAGCACCTCTGGGGCACGATCGCCGGCGACGACCGGCTCTCGACGGTTCGGGGGTCGACATCCACAACCGCTGAGGGGCGGAAAACCGGCGGCTTTCCGCCCCCGGTGACCGATGCGGGTAGCGATGAGCGCGCTCCTCAGCAGCCGAGGTAGTTCAACCCGGGCGGATCTGGGCACCCGGTCGCTTGACCGCTTACGTCGATGGGACACCGATATGACACTGCACTACAGGACCGTTCGCCGGCGGACCGTGCTCGCCGGCGTGGTGGCCACCGCCGCCGCCGGCTGCGGGGACGATGCCGCGGACGATTCGAGCGATCCGACCGCGAGTCCGACGCAGACCGAGTCGCCGTCGGCGCAGCCGAGCGAGCCTCCGGCGGAGCCCGACTTCGACGCCGCGGAGGAGGTGGTCACCGGCCTCGAGGTGCCTTGGGGTCTGGTCTTCCCCTCCGACGAGGACGCTTTGGTGAGCGAGCGCGACTCCGGCCGCATACTGCGCGTGCCGCTCGGGGGCGGCGAGCCCGAGGAGGTCTACCGGGTCTCGGACATCGACCCGGCCGGTGAGGGCGGGCTGCTGGGTCTGGCGCTCTCACCGGACTACGCCGAGGACGGGTACCTGTACGCCTACTTCACCGCGGGCGAGGAGAACCGGGTCGTGCGGTTCCGGCTCGACGGCGAACCCGAGACGGTCTTCGACGGCATCGCCGCCGCCGATCACCACGACGGCGGCCGGATCGCGTTCGGCCCCGACGGCCTGCTCTACGTGGCCACCGGTGACGCCGGAGAACAGGATCGCGCCCAAGACCCCGACAGTCCCAACGGCAAGATCCTGCGCCTCACTCCCGAGGGCGACCCGGCACCGGACAATCCGACGTCCGACTCGCCGGTCTACAGCCTCGGGCACCGCAACGTGGAAGGGCTCGCCTGGGACGGCGAGGGCCGACTGTTCGCCTCCGAGTTCGGAGCGAACCAGGCCGACGAGGTCAACCGCATCGAGCCGGGGAACAACTACGGCTGGCCGCACGTGGAGGGCGAGGGCGACACCAACGACGGCGAGTTCACCAACCCGCTGGTCACCTGGTCGCCGAGCGAGGCGTCACCGGCGGGCGTCGCGGTCGCCGGCGAGGCGCTGTACGTCGCCGCGCTCCGAGGCGAGCGGCTGTGGCGGATTCCCTTGACCGGGGACGGCGAGCTCGGCGAGCCGGAGGCACTGCTCGAAGGCGAGTACGGCCGGCTCCGCACGGTGAAGGTCGCTCCGGACGGGGCGCTGTGGGTCGCCACGTCCAACAGGGACGGATACGGCAGTCCTCGCGATGGCGACGATCGCATCATCCGGTTCCCGCCCAAGTAGTCCTCAATCCTGCGTCTCCGCTTCGGTGAGGCCTCGGGCGGCCAGGCGGGCGGCTCCTTCCGCCCCTGGGCCGGCGAGCCGGATCTCGGATCGCGGCAGGGCGGCGTCCAGGCGCGTCCGGACCCCGGCCTGCACCGTCGGGCATGCCCGCAGGACGCTGCCGGAGAGCACGATCGGGCCGGTTCGCTCGCCCGCTCGGACGTCTATCACGGTTCGGGCCAAATGCTCGGCCGCTTGGTCGAGGACGGCGACCGCCAGCCGGTCGCCGGCCCGCGCCGACCGGTCGACCAGCGGCGCCAGTTCGGCGAGGCTCAGGACGGGGCTCCGGTAGACGGCTTGGGCGAAGGCGTCCGCGCTCGTCTCCTCGGCGCCGGTGATCGCCTTGACCACCGCCTTCATGAGCGGTGTGGCGAACGCGGTTCGCTGGAGCCGTTCGGCGGTCAGGGCCGCGGCTTTCCGGCCGATCCAGAAGCCCGATCCGCGGTCGCCGAGCAGCCAGCCCAGTCCGTCGCCGACGCGCGTCATCCGGTCGCCGTCGATCTGCGCGGCGACCGCGCCGGTTCCGGCGATGAGCACGGTTCCGCGCGTCGCATCGGTCCCCGCCGCGAAGGCGACCAGCGTGTCGCCGATCGGCGTCACGGCGCATCGCACGCCGATCGCCTCCCACATGCGCTGGAACGTCGCGGCGGTGTCGGGGCTGGCGAAGTCGCTGGTGCCGGCTATGCCCATGACGCCGGCTCGGACCCTGATGGGATCGAGGCCGGTCAGGGCGCCCCTGACCGCGGCTCCCACCTGCTCGGCGGCTTCACGCGGGCCGACGGTGATCGGGTTGCCCCCTCCGGCCTTGCCTCGGCCCAGCACTTTCCCGTCCAGGGTCGCGACGACGGCTCTGGAGGCGGTCCCGCCGACATCCAGGCCCAGCACCAGTGGTTCCACGCGTTCCTCCCAAGCGGAGCGGGTACGCCGATCCCGACGTACCCGCAGCTTAAAGCGGCCCGATCAGCAGGCGCCCAGGTCGGTCCATTGCGGGGTCCAACCGGGCTCGGAGCCCTGGGTCCACCACTCGGCGCGCCACAGGTGCGGCCCGTCCCCGGACTTGGGGCCGGACGGATCGCCGTTGGCGCTCCGCTCGTGGACCACGACGTCGCCTTCGGTGTAGACGGAGCTGAAGGCCCAGTCCGCGGCGGTGTCGCACTCCTCGCCGCCCGTGGGCGGGTCGGTGGGTTCGTCGGTCGGCGGGTCGGTCGGCTCGTCAGTGGTCGGCGGGTCGGTCGGGGTCGGGCAGTCGCCACCGCCGGAGCCGACCGTGTCGGTGTGGGCGACGCCGTCGGCCCGGTAGCCGGCGACGAGGCCGCTCACCTCGTTCGGGGTGAGCACCTCGCCGACGCTGTGGAACAGGTAGTCGACCTGCTGGTTGTAGACGCTCATGCCGCTCGTGTGGCCCGCGGTGTCGATGAACCACAGGTTGAAGTTGATCGACATGAGGGTCTCGGGGTAGTACTTGCCGCTGTGGTCGGCGACCAGTTCCCCGTCGATGTAGTACTTGACGTGCCCGTCGGCGACGGTGAACATCAAATCGTGCCAGCCCGCGAAGCTCTCGCGCTGGGAGGTGTGGATGTTGTCGGCGACCCACGGCTCGTTCTGGTAGGTCTCCCAGGTGGTCTGGTAGAAGATGGGCCCCTGTTCGCCCCACCCGCCGTTCGGCAGGTACTCGAAGTCGATCTCCCCGTAGTTCGGGTCCATCGGCGCGTCGAGCGGGGTGATCGTGAAGAACGTCTCGACGATGTGGTCGCCGTCGGTGCCGCTCACGGGCGCGTCGGGGAACTTGACGCGGGCGGCGTAGGTGCCCTCGTAGAACTTGCGCTCGTGGAACAGCTCGGCGTGGCTGGTGCCGCCGGCGGTGCCGTCGGTCGCGGCGCGCAGTTGCAGGCTGCTCGCCCCGTCCACTGTGGGGAAGGAGATGTTGGAGGCGGGCCAGGCCGCGCCGGGCACGCCCGGTCCGCCGGTGTTGGTGCGGACGGTCCAGCCGCGCGCGTCCAGGTTCGGGTCGCTGGAGGAGGAGTAGGCGAAGTCGTCGAACAGGGTCTCGTCGCAGACGGGGTCGGCGGCGGCTCCGGTCATGTTGGTGATGCTGAATGCGGTGATGGCACTCGCCGCCGCCGCTGCGGCCGCGAAGGCGGCGATGCGGCGTTTGGATTTCGTGTGGGTGGACATATCGAGCTCCCTTTCCGTTAGAACTCGTTACCGGACCGCCCCGGCCGTGAGGCCGGAGCGGATCTGTCGTTGAAACAGGACGTAGGCGACCAGGACCGGGAGGATCGCGATGATCAACCCGGCGAACAGGCCGCTGAAGTCGCTGCGGTAGCCCTGGCTGACCGCGAGCGCGGCCAGCCCCTGTGCCAGGACGTAGCGGTCGGGATCGGGGTTGAGGACCAGCGGCAGCAGATACTGGTTCCACAGGCCGAGGAAGTTGAAGATGCCGACGCTCACCATCCCGGAGCGGGCCATCGGCAGCATGACCTTGAAGAACGCGGACGTGTGCGAGCAGCCGTCGATGAAGGCCGCCTCGGACACGGCGGTGGGCAGCCCGCGGAAGAACGCGTGCAGGAAGAACACCGTGAACGGCAGGGCGTACGCGGCGTACACGAGGATCAGCCCGTGGTAGGTGCCGAGCATGCCGAGCTGGTCGACGACGAAGAACAGCGGGACGAGCGCCAGGAACACCGGGAAGAGCATCCCCGCGACGAGCGCGTAGTAGATGACGCGGTTGCCGGGGAAGCGGTAGCGGGCCAGGCAGTAGGCGGTGAGCGCCCCGAGGAGCATCACCAGGATGAGCGCCCCGCCGACGACGATGAGCGTGTTGAGCAGGTAGCGGCCGATCGAGGCATCCTGCCAGGCGCGGGCCCAGTTGTCCCACTGGGGTTCGTCCGGCATCGACCACGGGCTGGCGAAGATCTCGGCGTCGGTCTTGAGCGAGGACAGGACCGCCCAGGCCAGCGGCAGGGTGACCAGGACCGCCCAGCCGAGCAGGACCAGGTGGAGGACGGATTCGGTGGCTTTGCCCCTCATGCGACCTCCACTCGCTCGCGGCGCGTCACTCGCAGCGCGACCGCGGTCAGCGTGAGGGTGAGGAAGAACAGGGTCACGCCCATGGCCGAGGCGTAACCGAACTCCCCGTAGGTGAACGCGGCCCGGTAGAGCGTCAGGCCGATGACCTCGGTCGAATTGTTGGGGCCGCCGGGGCCGACGGTCATGATCTGGACCAGCGCGAAGCCGTCGAGCGCGAGGATGCCGAGGTAGACGTAGGCGACCTGGACGGTGTCCCACACGAACGGCAGGGTGATGCGCCGGAAGGTGGCGAGGCGTCCGGCGCCGTCGAGCCGGGCCGCCTCGAGGACGTCGCGCGGGATGGATTCCATCGCGGCGGCGAACAGGACGACGTAGAAGCCGACGGCGGCCCAGATCATGACGGCCATGACGGCGGGGAGCGCCCAGGCCGGCTCGGCCAGCCATGAGCGGGTGAGCGAGCCGAGCCCGACGGCTTCGAGCACGCCGTTGAGGAGGCCGTTGTTGGGCGTGAAGACGAATTGGAACAGCACGCCGAGGATCGCGACCGACAGCAGTTGCGGAAAGAAGTAGACGATGCGGTACGCCCGGGAGCCGCGGATGCCGCCACGCTGGTCGGAGCGGCCCATGGTGAGCATGGCGGCGAAGAACAGCGCCAGGACGATGGTGAGCAGTGGCACGACCAGGAGCATCAGGCCGTTGTTGCGCAGCGCCGACAGGAACAGGTTGTCGCTCCACAGTGAAGTGAAGTTCGCCAGTCCTACGGCGTTCGCCTCCCCGGACAGCCCGTTCCAGTCGGTGAAGGCCAGGTAGAACGCCTGCGCGTAGGGGGAGACCACGAACACCCCGTACAGCAGCAGCGGTGCTGCCAGCGCGCCGATCAGGAAGCGGTTCTTGCCGTGCCGCATGAGCCTGGCCCGTCAGCGCTCGTACTTGGTGACGGAGTCGTCGGCGGCCACGTCGTCGGCGGCGGTCTGGATGCGGTCGGCCCAGTCTTCGGGGTCGATGCGTCCGGCCAGCAGTTCCCCGGTGGCGTCGTCGACGGCCTTGGCGAGCGGCGCGTACCAGGTGCGGTACTTGTAGCCGAACACGTGGTCGCCGGCGGCTTCGACGGCGTCGGCGACGGAGGCGAGCCCGGTGCTCATCTCGACGCCTTCGGTCGCGCCGCGCACGACCGGGAGGGCCTTGGCGGCCTCGGCGAAGCCGCGTGCGACCTCGAGGGAGAACAGGCAGCGCAGGTAGTCGAGCCCGCCGCGCGGGTTGGCGGCCTGGGCGGGGACGAGGAAGGATTCGCTGCTGGCGCCCTGGAGGGCGCCGAAGGGCATCGCGTCCGAGCCGGTGAGGTCGGGGACGGGGGCCATGACCATGTCGAAGCCCTCGGGTGTCACTTCCTGCTGTTCGCCTTCGAGCCAGGAGCCGCATGGGATGAAGGCGGCTTCGCCGTTGTTCCAGGCGTTCTGCGCCTCGGTGTGGGAGAGGGCCTCGGATCCGGCCATGATGTGGCCGCCGGTGACGAGCCGGTGAATGGCGTCGGCGGCGCCGAGCATCGCGTCCTGCTGCCATGCGCCGGGTTCGAGGTTGTCGATGGAGGTGACCAGGTCCATGCCGCCGGCCTTGGCGGCCAGGGACTGGAGCGGGTCCACCATGTACTCGGGGAACTTGCCCTGCCAGGTCCACGGCGCGATCCCGGCCTGCCCGATCTCCTCGCAGAGGGCCAGCATGTCGTCCCAGGTCTCGGGGTAGGTCCAGCCGTGGGACTCGAACAGGGAGGACGAGTACCAGATGCCCCACAGGACCGAGGAGTAGTTGAGGAACTGGACGGTGCCGTCGAGGGTGCCGTCTTCGACGACGCCGGGCATGAGGGCGTCGCGGACGGGGACGGCGGGGTCGTCGAGGCTGGGGGCGTCGAGGAGTTCGGCGAGGTCGTGGAGCTGGCCGGAGGCGGCGAGCTGGGCGATGTCGAGTCGTCCGGCGCCGGTGTTGTCGACGACGTCGGGCGGTTCGCCGGCGACGAAGCGCGGCTGGAGGGTCTCGCCGACGCGCTGGATGCCCTGGTGGTCGACGGTGCTGCCAGGGTGTCTCGACTCGTAGATCTCGGCGGCGTGCTCGGTGTAGGCCTGGCCGTAGCCGCCGTTGAACATGACGACTTCGAGGTCGGTGTCCTCGGGGACGCCGAGCGGGTTGTCGTCGGTCACGTCGCCGGACGCGCTCTCGGCGTCGTCGGAGCCTCCGGCGGTGACGCAGCCGGTGAGGACTCCGGCCGCCCCGGCGGCGGTGGCGCCGCGCAGGAGCGTGCGGCGGGTGGGCGTGGTTCGGGGGTGTGCGGGTCGCGAAGTCATGAGGGGCCTCTGTTTCCGGTGTGTCAGGCGGTGCGGCGGATGCGTCCGACGTACCGCGCTTCGAGGGTCTGGTTGTGTTCGTCGCCGCCGGCCATGTTGGCCGACAGGTAGATCGGCGGTTGTTCTCCCTTGTCGACGAAGCGTTGGGCGATCTCGGCGCCGATCATCTGCGCGAGGACGGCGGCGGTGACCGAGGAGACCGCGCCGACCGCGCCGCCGCCGGGCAGCGGCAGGGCGGCGTCGCCGTAGGGCGCGCCGTTGTCGAGCACGACGTCGGCGATCTCGGCCAGGCGTTTGCCGGAGGGGTGCCGGGATTCGGACTTGGCGCTGTGTGCGGTGGAGGTGAAGGCGATGAGCCGGTGGCCGCGCTCCTTGACCTGAAGCGCGAGCTCGACGACGACGCCGTTGATGCCCGAGTTGGAGGCGATGACGACGATGTCGGCCGGGTGCAGGGGCGTGGCTTCCAGGAGCCGGTGGGCGGTTTCGGGTTTGCGTTCGAGGAAGGGGTCTTCGAGGACGGTGCGGGGCTGGTCGCCGTGGAGGACGATGTCGCGCATGGCGATGCGGTTGGACGGCACCAGGCCGCCGGCGCGTCCGGCGAGTTCCATGGCGAGCGCCTCGGAGTGGCCGGATCCGAAGGCCTGGAGGATGCCGCCCTCGTCCAGGCTCGCGGTGATGAGTTCGGCGGCCTGGCGGACCGCGGGAAGCTGGCTCTGGCCGACCCGCTGCACGGTGTCGGTGATCAGTTCCAGGTAGGTCTCGGCGGTGATGCGCGGGTGTGCCTCGGTCATTCCTGCTCCTTGGATCGGTTGCGACGTGGGTGTCCTGGTTCGTCGGCGAAGCGGTGCGCGTGTACGGCGCGGGCGGTCACCTCGAAGGCCTCGGTGGTGCGCTCGAAGGTGCGCTGGGCGACGGCGACGTAGATGAGGTCGAGGACGAGCAGCTGGGAGTGCAGCGCGGAGAGGGCGGCGAGGCGGAAGGTCGTCTCGTGGACCGCGGTGGTGAGCACCACGTCGGCGGCCTCGGCCATGGGCGAGCGGGCGAAGGAGGTGACCGCTACGGCCAGCGCCCCTTGATCGCGGGCTTCGGCGAGGACCTCGACGCCTTCGCGGGTGCGCCCGGAGTGGGACAGTCCGATCGCGACGTCGCCGCTGCGGAGCAGGGCGGCGCTGGTGAGCGCGGAGTGGGCGTCGGAGCGGAACCAGCAGGGGACGCGGATGCGTTCGAGGCGGAAGGCCATCTCGCGGGCGGCGGTGCCGCTGCTGCCGAGCCCGAACAGTTCGACGCGCTCGGCGGCGGCGACGGCTTCGGCGACCCGGTCGACCAGGTCGAGGTCGAGCTGGGAGGCGGTCTCCTGGATGGCGCGGGAGTCGGCCCCGGCGACGACGCCGAGGACCTGGTCCAGGGAGTCGCCGGGTTCGATCTCCTTGTCGATGTCGGTCTCCCACCGCGCCTGGGCGACGCGTCCGTTCTCCGCGGCCAGGGCGACTCGCAGCGCCGCGTAACCGGGGAAGCCGAGCGTGCGGCAGAACCTGGTGACGGTGGCGGTGGAGGTGCCGGCGCGTTCGGCGAGGTCGACGATGGACGCCTTCGCGGCCGTGTCCGGGTCTTCGAGGATCGTCGCGGCGACGCGTTGCAGCGCGTCGGGCAGTGTCGGCTGCTCCATTCGCAGCCGGCCGATCACACCTTGGCTCCCCATCGAGACCCTCACCATAATAATTTTCATGCTCGGACGCTTATGATGAAAATTACGTTCAACGAATCCAAAAGTCAAGATACTTTCAAAATAAATCTCGCGAGCATGCGGCCCTCGGCCTCACGATTCCCTGTGAATCCGCCGCCCTGACGGCGGCCGGGAGCGGGAAGGCGCACGGTGGCGGCGCCGGGTTCACAGCGATCTCCCAGAAGTCCACAGAGCCCGGCCAGCCGGAGCCGTCAGGATCCCACCATGACCGCGATAGTGATACAAGGGCTGACCAAACGCTACGGACCCCAGACCGTGGTGGACGACCTGTCGTTCACCGTCGAACCCGGCCAGGTGACCGGGTTCCTCGGACCGAACGGCGCGGGGAAGTCCACGACCATGAAGATGATCCTCGGACTGGCCGCCCCCGCCCGGGGGTCGGTCACCATCGGCGGCAGGCACTACGGCGACCTCCCCGTACCGCTGACCGAGGTCGGCGCGCTGCTCGACGCCGGCGCCGTCCACGGCGACCGCAAGGCGTACGACCATCTGCTGGCGCTCGCCGTCAGCAACGGCCTCCCGAAGCGACGAGTCGACGACGTGCTCGCCAGGACCGGGATCGAAGGCATCGGCGGCAAGCGGGCCGGCGGATTCTCGCTCGGCATGCGGCAGCGGCTCGGCATCGCCGCGACCCTGCTCGGCGACCCGGACGTGCTCGTCTTCGACGAACCGGTCAACGGGCTCGACCCCGAGGGCATCCGCTGGATCCGGGACTTCATGCGCTCGCTCGCCCACGAGGGTCGGGCGGTACTGGTCTCCAGCCACCTCATGAGCGAGATGGCGCTGACCGCCGACCACCTGGTCGTCATCGGCAGAGGCCGGCTCATCGCCGACACCGGCATGAGCGCGTTCATGCGCGCCAACGGCGAGGGGACCGTTCTCGTCCGCACCCCGGAGTCGGACTCCTTCGCGCACCGGCTCACCGCCGCGGGCGCGACCGTGCGCGACGGCCTCGAATCCTCGCTCGTCGTCTCCGGCATGTCGGCCGAGGAGATCGGCAAACTCGCCGCCTACCACGGCACGGCGCTCAGCGAACTCACCCCGCAACAGCCCTCGTTGGAGGACGCCTTCATGGAACTGACCAAGGACAGCGTCGAATACCAGGGGGCCGCGGCATGACCACGCTCGCGAACGCGCCCAAAGCGACCTTCGTCCACACCCTGCGCGCCGAGTGGATCAAGTTCCGCAGCCTGCGATCCACCTGGTACACGCTGGCATGCCTCCTCGTCGTCGGGCTCGGCATCACGTCCCTGCCCATGAGCAGGGTCGGAGCCGAGTACGAGAACGCCTCGACCGCGGAGCGGCTCGCCTGGGACCCGACCAACCTCAGCCTGACGACCTACATCCTGGCCCAGCTCATCATCGGCGTCCTCGGCATCCTCATCGTCACCTCCGAATACGCGACCGGCATGATGCAGACCTCCCTGGCCGCCACGCCTCGCAGGCACCGGCTCTTGGCGGCCAAGGCCGTCCTGACCACCGCGGTCGCCCTGGTCGCGGGCCAGACCCTCATGTTCGCCGCGTTCTTCCTGGGCCAGGCCTTGATCGCCGCGCAGGACGTACCGAACGCGAGCATCGGCGACCCCCGCGTGCTCGCCGCCGTGGCGGGCGGCGGGCTCTACCTGGCCGGCATCGGGCTGCTCGGGGCCGGACTCGGGACCATCCTGCGGTCCACCGCGGGAGCGATCACCACCCTCGTGGGCATCATCTTCCTGGTGCCGGGCTTCTCGGGCCTGTTCGCACCGTTGCTTCAGGGCCTGCTCGACTACTGGCCGACGGTGGGCGCGGCCGCGATCATGACGACCGTCCCCGACCCCGACTACCCGCATCCCTGGCTCAACCTGGGCGGGATGTGGCTCGGCGTCGCCGCCGTGCTGGCCGCCGCGTTCGTCCTCTTCCGACGCCGCGACGTGTGATGCCCGCCGTTCGCCGCTCCCGGCCCCGCGCCTCCGTACGCTGGTCGATGTGAAACAGCCAGGCCCGGAGATGACGCCGGGAGCCCAGCACCTGCTGGTGGTCGACGACGAGGACACCGTCCGCGAGCTGCTCGCCGCGACCCTGCGGTTCGCCGGATTCCGCGTGTCGTCAGCGGCGACCGCCACCGAGGCCGTCGCCCTGGCCGCCGAGGAGCCGACCGACCTCGTGCTGCTCGACGTCATGCTGCCGGACATGGACGGCTTCGAGGTGGTGCGCCGGCTCCGCGAGCAGCGCCCGCGGGGCCGCGAGGCCCCCGTGCCGGTCCTGTTCCTCACCGCGCGGGGGCGCCAGGCCGACAAGGTCACCGGACTCTCGCTCGGCGCCGACGACTACGTGACCAAACCGTTCGACCTGGAGGAACTCATCGCCCGCATCCGCGCGGTCCTGCGCCGCACCGCCGGCCACCGGTCCGAGGTGCTGGCGGTCGGCGAACTCGCGCTCGACGCCGAAGGGCACCAGGTGACGCGGGCGGGCCGAGCCGTCCGCGTCTCCCCCACCGAGTTCCGGCTCCTGCGCTACCTGATGGAGAACGCCGGGCGCGTGGTCTCCAAGGCACAGATCCTCGACCGGGTGTGGCACTACGACTTCGGCGGCGACGCCAGCATCGTCGACACCTACATCTCCTACCTGCGGCGCAAAGTGGACACCGAGGAGCCCAAACTCATCCACACCGTGCACGGCGTGGGCTACGTGATGCGGGAGCCCCGGCGGTGAAGCGCCTGCTGAGCCGGTTCTCCCTGCGGGCCAGACTGCTGCTGCTCACCGCGGGCCTGCTGCTGGCCGGGCTGAGCCTCATCAGCGCCGTCGTCTCCGACCACCTCGAGCGCTACCAGCTCGACCGGATCGACGGCCAGTTGCGCGCGTTCACCGAGCTCATCGCCCAGGCGCCGGACGACCGGCCTCCCGATGCCGCCACCGCCGACCCCGAGGTCCTCGACCCGGCCCTCGAACTCATCGGCACGCCATACGTGGTCTACCTGGACGGGGACGGTGCGGTGACGGGCGGCGTCCAGTCGTCCCGACTGGACGAGGACGCACTGCCGCCGCTCGACGCGCTGCGGGCGGTCCCCACCGACGGGGAGGCCGTCGACCTGGAGGCCGCGGACGGCTCGCAGCGCTGGCGGGCCGTCGCCCGACCGGCCGTCGAACGCGAGGGGACGGTCGTCGCCGCCGCGCCCCTCACCGGGGCCGACGCCACCGTCACCGCGCTGCGGACCGGCAGCGTCGTCAGCGGGGCCGTGCTGCTCGTCCTCCTGACCGCGGTCGGCTGGTTCGCGCTCGGCGTGGGCCTGCGACCGCTGCGCCGGATCGAGCACACGGCGGCCGCGATCGCCGGCGGCGACCTCACCGAACGGGTGCCTCGGCTCGCTCCGCCCGGCACGGAGATCGGGCACCTCGCGGACTCGCTCAACACCATGCTCGGGCAGCTCGAACGGGCCTTCGCCGATCGGGCCGCGTCCGAGGCGAGGATGCGCGATTTCGTCTGGGACGTCAGCCACGAGCTGCGCACGCCGCTGTTCGGCATCAAGGGCTCGACCGAGCTCTATCGAATGGGCGCGATGCCCGAGCGGGACGACGTCGACGAGGCGATGCGGCGCATCAATCGCGAGGCGTCCCGGCTGGCCGCCCTGACCGAGGACCTGCTGCTGCTCGCGCAGCTCGACGAGGCGCCCGAAGGGCAGCTCGACATGACCCCGATGGACCTGCGCACGCTGGCGGGGGACGCCCGTCACGATGTGCGCGCCCTCGACCCGTCCCGCCCGGTCGAGCTCACCGGGCCTGGCGGGACCGGCCCGCCCGGCCCGGCGCCGGTCCACGCCGACGAGGCCCGGCTGCGACAGGTCGTCGCCAACCTGGTTGGAAACGCCGCCGCCCACACCCCGCCGGGCACCGCCGTTCGCATCGGCGTCGGCACGGCCGGAGGCCGCGCGGTGCTCGAAGTGGCGGACGAGGGCCCGGGGATGACGGCCGAGCAGGCCGGCCGCGTCTTCGACCGCTTCTACCGGACCGACCGCTCCCGAGGCCGCGAGGGCGGCGCCAGCGCGGGCCTCGGCCTCGCGATCGCCCGCTCCATCGCGCGAGCCCACGGCGGCGACGTCGAGCTGGAGACCGCCCTCGGCGAAGGTGCGCGCTTCCGGCTGGCCCTGCCACTGGAGGAACACGGCTGAGCCACGTCGAAGTGTGCGGCGAGTCGTCTCGCCTGTTTCGGTTCAGGAATCCCGATGGAAGCGCCTCGCCGCCGGTGCCGACGCGAATTCGCCGTCGAACGGCGCGATGGCGTCCGCGCTGGGTTCTGGCGAAGGGTTCATCCTCGGGGCGGCCAGGTCCTCTTCCGGCGGCACTCCACCGGCGGGCGGAATGTAGTCGGGCTTCTCGAAACCGGGTGTGGACGGGATGCAGCCGGTCTGCAGTGTCAAAGACACACCGCCGTCCTCGCCTGCGACCCACCACCAGAGGTTGATGCCGTCGGGTCGCTTCGCTTCCATCGAACCCGGACCGTTCCCGTCGCCCTCGTCGCGATGGAGATCGTAGCCTGCGTCGGTCCACATATCGCGAAGAAGATTCGTGTACTCGGTTCGCACGAGCGCAGACCTGGAGTCTTCGGCACCGAAGCCGTAGCGAATCTCTATGGCCACCCAACCCTCGTACCCTTCACCAAGGGGCGCGCAATCTTCTTCATTTGCATAGCTGCGTCTGTGAAAACCGGGAAAGTCGGGGAGCTCCGCGATCGTGTCATTGACGATCTGTTCGAGGATCGGATAGGCCTCGGCCTGGTCGAATTCTCGCTCCGGGGGCGGTTCCTGAGACATACACCCTCCAAGGATGAGCGTCATTGCTGACAGTAGCGTGAACATTACTTTTGGCATCGGCCGATTCATCCCTTCCGTCCGGTGATGATCTCGGCCATGTGCTCGCGGGCTATATTCGGCTCGCGGTTCTGGTCGTCTTCGAGATATCCGCTGTGGATCTCGCCACCACCCTCGCCAATCGCCTCTGACTCGAAGGTCTGGCCGCCGAATTCAGGAGCGACCGGATCATTACCAAGGGGGAAGGAAAGCTGGGCGGCGCCTGAGATCGCGTCACCGTCTGCCCTCGTCGACCAGAGATCGTCGCCACCGACGCTGAGTTGGTCAGCGGTGTCGACCCTCAATCCGGGACTGCCGAAGCTGATGATCTGGTCCGCTGCGATCTCGTAGTCTCTGGAGGTGGCACCGACGACAGAACTGCCGTAGGAGTGGCCCATAAGCGTGGCATGGGATTCGCCTTGATGACTGGCGTCGATGCCTTCCATGAAGTTGTTCAAGTCGCCGCGCGCGGCCTCGGCGTAGTTCGAATTCCAGGCTTCAGGGCTCACCTGGTCTTTGTGTGTCGGGTAGGCATTGTCCGGAGCGTCGTAACCGAGCCATATCACGACTGCGGTCTCTTGATCGGGAGCAGCGTACGCGGCGTCGTCTTGAATCGTGGCCGCATCGTCGACGAGGCCGCTGATGCCGTCGAGGTCGGAGGTCGTTCCCGGCACATAGACCGCGGTGTGATCGGCCGTGTCGGGGTTTCCCACCGAGACCACCGCTTGGCCGTCTTTCGCGGAGTCGAAGTCGAGCAAGTACAGGTCCTCGCCGTCGTCTGAGCCTTTTTGCAGCCGGTCTTGCAGGGAGTTCAGGTTCTCCAGCCGGTGCTGCAGGTCCAAGTATTCCTGCTGGTCGAAATCACTGCCGAGCGGATTCTCGTCAAGATTCGCCTCCATGTCCGCCATCTGCTGCTCGATGTCGGCGATCTCGTTGTCCAGGTTCGTCAGGTTGGCATCGTTCCTGGTTTCAGCCGGGATGCCGTCGAGCGGTCCGAGCAGGTCCGGGTGCTTCTCGAGGAGCGCTTCTCGCTCGGAGTCGCTCAGGTCGTTCCACCATTCGTTGACTCCGCGTGGTGTGGCCTCCGCATCGTCTGACGCCAGGGCCTGAAGGAACTCGACATTGCGCGCGTCGGCTGCCGCTTCATAGTCGTCGATCAGGTCGTCATAGGTAGCGCCCAGCGGCGGCGGCTGCTCGGCCGGATTTTCGAGGATCGATTTGAGGACGCCGACCGCCTTGGCTTCGGATTCGTGGGCTCGCCCCATGATCGCCCGCAGTACCTCGGCGAGCTCTTCGGCTTCGGCTTCAGCGGCTTTTTTGAGCTCGGTCGCCACGATGTGGCGGCCGGTGTCGGCGTGCAGGTCCGCGTCGGTGAATCCGGACCTCGACAGCACCGATGCCGGTGGGTTCAACTCGGAGAGGTCGCCCAACAGGTCATCTGACAGCTCAAGACCGTGGTCCTCGGCCGGTCCCGTGACCTTGTACTTGCCCGCCTCTACTTGCACGAGGAGTTCCTCAAGGCTTTGCTGGGCGGCCACGAGTTCCTCATGGGCGTCCTCAAGCGTGGCCTTGATCTTCACGTTGGCGTACTCGCTCAGATCGTCCAGGAAACTCTCGGCCACGTGGCCGACCTGTGCGCGGACGGCGTCCGCGGTGTCCCCTTCGTAATGGTCGGCGCTGATGTGCTTCTTCACCACATCCTCGGTGAGCACCTCCGCTTGCTCGACCATGCTCGCGATATAGGAGTCGAACTGCTCGGCCAACGCCCGCATCACGCCGAAGTCGGTATCGCGCAGGTCCTTCCAGCGCATCCGGCTCATCGCCGCCACCTCACCAGTCCGGACGGGCCGAGGCACTCTCGGACGCTCGGCCGGGATAAAGGTCGTGATCAGCGTAGGAAGCGAAGTCGGCGGCGTTGTACTCGTCGATCTCGACCGCCTGCTCGGCGCAGGTGGCGAGGTATTCACCCAGGTTGCCGACGAGACCGGCGATGCCGGCGGCCTGCACGCCGCACCAGAAGTCCGCCGCGCCGGCGAGCGCTTCGCCGATCGCGCACTGGCCGGCGATCAGTGCCTCGGCGGTGGTGCCGCATTCGAGTCCGAGGCCGTCACCTGCGGCGCGGATGGCCTCTTCCACGCCGAACAGCGCCGCAACGGCCTCATGGATCTTGTCCGGCTCCATGGTGAAGACTTCGGCTCCAGCCATCAGGAGACCGCCTTCAGCGCAGCGGCGGATGCGGTCAGGGTGGGATGCATCGGGGTGTCTGCTCACTTTCGGTTGCCGTCCAATTGCCGCCACTCAATGTAGCCGACCGATGCGAGCGGATGTGTCCCCAAATGTCCGTCGCCGCCTCACTGGCCGTGATGGCACAGGCTCGCTCATCGTCCCTACGCCGCCTGGCCGGCGACGGGTCGGCGCCGTCACAGCAAAACACGCCTACGGGACGCACGCTCGTCGTCGCTCACTGCTACCGTGGCAAGTTTTCGGCGTTATATGACTCGGTCGGTGGGGATTCTCCGCGTCGGCCGGTTACCGTTGACGTATGGCCTACAGCTATCTTTCCCTGGGCGACGCTGCGGCGGTCCTTGAATCCAAGTACGCGCACGCTCAGCGGCTCCCCGCCCTGTCGGACCTCCTCGAGGCCGACATGCTGTGGGATCAGCAGACCCAAGCACTCGTGTACGTCGTCGACTCCTGGATCGACGGCAAGGGGTACGGACGGCGCATGCACACCTGCTCCGCCCGACGCGTCACCGGCGACATCGACCTCGCCTCCAGTTTCTCCCGCGCGATCAAGAACGCCGATCCCGAGCTCGTGGCGGCTGCGGCCGACGAGATCCTCGACATCGTCGCCACTGGTGTCACCGCGGCCGACGACGCCGCGGCATCGGCCGCGATCACCGCGGTCCTCCAGGGCGGCCTGGCGAACTCCCCGTCCCGCAAGCCGATGTTCGCGGCACTCCGCGCCCAGCGCGAAGCCCGTTCGCTCGCGGCCTGACCCGCCCGGCATCGACGATCGGTCTCGGCCCCGCCGTCATCGCTCGGCCGGTGCGAGCCCGAAGTCGTCGATGAGCACCGCGCCGCTCCTCGAACCGTCGAACACCAGTGAGACGGCTTCGAGGTCCGCGAGGTCTGCGTCGGCCGATTCGAAGGCGTCCAGCGGCACGGTATAGGTCTGGAGCACCGGTTCGGTCAGGGCGGCGCCGTGCATCCACTCGGCTTTCAGATATTGGCCGGGTATGCGGTGCTTCAGCGGCATGAACTCGATGAGCGGAAGCTCGGCCGATGCCCCGGAGCGGTCGGTGAGCCGCACGCTCACCGCGTCGGCGAGCTCGGTGCCTTCGGTCATGGCGACGGCGTCGAACACGAGGTTCGCCGACGCGTCGAAGGGCGCCTCCACGGTGAGCGTCGGCTCTTCCCCGCCGGATTCCCACTCGAGGGACCGCACGCTGTCCTCCCCGGGTCCGCTCCGCAGCGGGAGGGCGATCGTCTCCGATGATGCGAACCCGGACTCGGCGACAGTGGCGGCTTCGGTCGTCGCCGAATCGGTGAACTGGTTGACGTATTCGGTCTCGGGCAGGAATGCCGAGGCGGTCCGGTAGTTCCGGAGGACACCCATGTCGGAGCTGTCCTCGGCCAGCGTCGCGCGCAGGAACGACGACGCGTAGACCTCGGCGACACGGCGCTGGTCTTCCGGAGCAATGAGCGTCTCGGTGTCGATGAAGAGCTTGGGAATCCCGTTGCCCACATCGCGGCTCCCCCAGCGGCTGTTGAAGTGGCCGTGGTTCGCGTGGCCGACATAGAGCGCGGCCTTCAGGAACTCGCCGTCGCCGGAGAACGACACCCGCTCGTACTGGTTGAGCCCGGCGAAGCTGGTGACGTCGGCGTCATGTGAGCCCTGGATGACCAGGTAGTTCACGTCTTCGAGCCGGATCGGATCGCCCTCGGGCAGGTATTGGCCGTCAGAGGGAGCCAGCGCCAGGAGCGACCGGATGCCGAAGTCGTAGTCGAGCGGCACCGCGTCGTCGCCGGGAAGGCTGTCGAGCCCGTTCAGGTGGGCGGCCACGGCGATCGCCTCCCCGCCGCGCGAATGTCCGATGAGCCCGACGTTCTCCATGTCGACGGCGCCGGTGAACGGCGTCTCGCCTCCCCGGTTCCATTCGTCCCATACGCGAAGGTGTTCGAGGAGCATCCAGCCGCGCGCGACGTTGACGCCCGTGAGCCCGCCGGAGCGGTCGAGCGGACCGGTGTTGAAGAAGTTCTGGTCGATCGACGCGGTGATGAAGCCTCTGCTGGCGAGCAGTTCCCCGAGGTAGGCGAATCCGTCTTCGGACTCGGTGACGCTGCTCTTGTTGCCGTGCACCATGAGCACGAGCGGGAAGGGTCCCTGGCCCTCCGGGTACCACACCTTGCCGTTCACCGGCAGGTGTTCAATGTCGAAGCCCCAGAGCGATTCCCGTTGCTCGTCCCATCCGGTGACGATCTGCGAGGCGTCGACCATCGGCGTTTCCAGGTCGGCCGACTCACCGTACGCCTGCCGCCGGTCGATGCCGCTGCCGTAGGTCAGCTTGGCCACTTCGAACGGCCCCTGCGACGCCGGATCGTTCTCGATCACCGTCATGGCGGTGCCGTCGTCGGCGGGTGCGGGATTTCCCTGACTCGCAGTGAGCACCCAGACGGTGGGCGCCACCAGGACCACGAGCGACAGCGCGAGCGCCAGGATTCGACGGTCCCGAACCTTCACCGGATCGCGGCCCGCATGCGGCAGCAGAGCGCCCAACGCGCCGCCGAGGAGTGAAGCGCCCACAACGATTACCGCGATGGCGGCGAACCAAGCGATCATGCTCGCGCCGGCGCCGAGGGTGAACAGCAATATCAAGCAGGCGCCGAGCGTCCACACGTATCCCCACGCGAGCGCCTTGAACCGTCCGACCGTGACCAGCAGAATGCCGGTGACGAGGCCGGACGCCGCGACCGCGATCAGCACGTTGATCGCGGTCTGGGAGGCGAGCACCAGTCCGGTGCCGGGTAGGTACTGGTCCCCCACGCTCCAGGCGACCGCCGCGGCGGTCGCGAGGGCCAGCATCACCGCAGCGCCGCGCCAGAACGGCCGAGGCTCATCGGTGACCTTTCCCAATCGCCGGAGCAGTCGCCGCCGGTGCGGGGTGTGCTGTTCGGTGTCGTCGTCGGTCGCCGCAGTCAATTCCCGGTCCTCGTCTCGGTGACAGAGTGGCCGATGGTAACAGCCCCATGGAAACAACGAGGTGAGGCGATTGACCGAATCCAGCGCGTTCTTCGGGTCCACTTGGGAGTCGCGCTGCCGGGCGGCACAGGTCAAGGCGGCCCGCAGATGAGACGATGGCGCTCATGACCGCTCTGACTGAATACATCGATGCCTGGAAGGCCAACGACGTGGACCGCATCACTCACGCGGTGATCGAGGACTGCGTCGTCACCGAGTGCAACGGGCCGGTGTACCGCGGCCGCGACACGGTTCGCAAATGGGCGGAAACCTGGCTCGGCGCGGGCGGTGTGGTGCATCGGTGGGACATCACCGACCACATCGCCACGGACGACCGCGAAACCGCCGAGTGGGTCTTCGAATGCACATGGGAGAGTGTGCGCCACACGTTCGACGGCGCGACCGTCGCTCGCAGCGCCGATGGCCTGATCGTCGTGCTGCGCGAGTACGAGACCAGCGCTCCGCTCTATGACTGGAACGGCACCTGGCGCTGAGCGGCGTTCCCGCAGTCCCAGGGACAAGCAGGGTCGGGTGCGGCGGCGCTCTGGAGGGCCGTCCTGGGGACTTGTCGACAACGGTTGGCCCGCCGCCGCACCCGAGTCATTTATGAGGCCTCCTTCACCGCCTTCCGAGCTTCGGCCTCGATCCACGCGCACCATTCATCGCCGTTCCAAGCGCCGTGCCAGCGCGGACCGGAGCCGGGGCGGTCCGTGAAGGTGCAGACCTCCGAAGGGCCATTGCCGTCGGAGCACTCGACGCGGAACTCGCGCGGCGAGTCGGCGGTCTGGAAGACCGTGAAGATGGCCGGCCCTCGGCGGAACTCCCCGAGATATCGCTCAGCCATTGCAGACGCGCGTCCTCCGCACCGATTCGTGTTGGCCGTTGTAAAAGGCCATGAACGCGCTCGCCTCGGCCCATTCGCGCCACTCCTCGGAGGCTCCTCGCCAGTCGCGCCCCCACGTGGCCTTGAGGTCCCCGGAGTTGAGGCCCGAGATGACCAGGACGATGTCATCGCGGTTGTCATCGACGTACACCTGGAACGAGTCCGGCGCGTCGGCGCTCGATGAGCGGACCTCGAAGGTCCGCATGCCGTCGGTGAACTGGCCGCGCGCAAGCGTGTCCGAGTTCGACGGTCGCAATCGGCTCAAATTGCTCACGTTGTGTCTCCTCCCGTTTCGGAATGTGCGCCACTAGCTGAACACAACGTAAGTGCAGGTCAGAGCATGTGAGAACGAAAAGTTTCACGGGCATGGATCTGGGACTGTGAACAGGTGTCCCGCTGAGAGCCGCCAAAATCGGGACAGCAGATCGGGACGCCAAAAATTGAACTACTCACTCAGTGTGATCGTCTGAAACCATGAAATGGTGAGCACACCATCTCTGGCGCAATGGCGCATCGGGGTCATTCTGCGAGGACTGCGCGAGGACCGTGGACTGTCCATCCGCGGAGCAGCGAACATGCTGGGCACCAACAAGACCCGACTCGAACGAATCGAAAAGTCCGGCAATCAGAAGGTCGATCCGGGCACAGTTACAGGCTGGGCGTTCAAGTACGGCGCTTCGGAACAGATCATGATCGAGCTCGACGCTCTAGCGATGCAGACCCGTGATACCGACGCGAACGGCTGGGAGAACGTCTTCACGACCACGCCCAAGTGGTTCAGTGCCTTTCTCACTTTGGAAAAGGAAGCACTCACGATGGACTCCTACGAGAGCGCGTTCATTCCGGGTCTCCTCCAGGTCCAGGGCTACATCGAAGACGTGGTCGCGGCGAATCTGTTCATGACCGCCGATGAGGCCGCTGAAGCCGTCCGGCTGAAGCTTTTGCGGCAGGAGTGGGTGTTCAATCGCCCGCCAGGCAAGCTCGCAACAATGCGCTTCGTCCTCGACGAGGCATGTCTCCTGCGGATCAAGGAAGCGCACTACCACGACGAGCAGATCGAGCATCTCCTGAAGTTTTCAGAGCTGGATCCGGTAGAAATCTACGTTCTGCCAATGAACAAGGGAGTCCACTCCGCGATGAGAGGCACCTTCAAACTCTTGACCTTCGGCGGGCCGTACAGCCCGGAGCTGGTCTACTTGGAGTCTGAGTACGGTGCCCGCTACATCGATGAGCGCAGGGCCGTTTCCCGATTCCGTGAGGTATTCTCTGACACGCTGGCCAACGTCGTGCGTCTCAAGGAGTACCTGAGCTATGTTGAACCGTGAATGGCAGAAGTCCAGCCGGAGTGCAGCCCAGGGTGACTGTGTCGAGCTCCGTCAGGGTGACGTCGCCGTCCAGATCCGCGACTCCAAGCTCGGCGACGCCTCGCCGATCCTTGACCTGGACGCCGCGACTTACGCCTCCCTGCTCCAAGACCTCAAGCGCCGCTGAACCTTTCGTTCGCCTGCTCGCCGCTGAGAAGGAATCGTCCTCGGGCCGGAGCACCTGTTGGCACTCCGGCCCGAGAGGTCTTTCGCTATTCGATGATGAGATCGAAGGTGTCGGTGGTGTTCCTGATGTCTTCGTGGTTGTTGCTCATCTGAAGGTTCTGGAAGATCGCCGAGCCGACCGCCGGCCCTTGGCCCTGTTCGGGCATCTCGTTGACCCAGATGCCGATGCCGGATTTGTGCTCGAACTCGTCACCGCTGAGCTGGGCTCCCGTGATCGTGACGTCGGTGAAGACCGTGTCCGTGACCGGGTGCTCCGGCTGGCCGCCGGTGTACTTGGTCTGGAACATGATCCCCGCGTAGGTCGGGTCGACGATGTCGACGTTGTCGATGCGGATGCCTTGGAACTCCTTGTCCCCCGAGAAGATCCAGATTCCCGGGAAGGTCTGCTGCCCCCAGAAATGGCCTCCGGCTCGGACGACCGAGATGTTCTCGAAGCGCGTCTTCGGGTCGGCGCCGAAGCCGTCCATCGGGATGCCGAAGTCCAGCGAGCTGATGGTGACGCCCGAATAGACCAGGGTGTCCGCGATGTGGATGTTCCGGAACGTGTTCCCGAAGCCGCCGTAGACGGCCAGCCCGGCGGCGCGCCAGGTCAGGATCGACGTCAGGTTCTCGTAGACATTGCCGGTCTGGTCGCCACCGCCCGAGTCGGTGGCGGCGAACAGCGCGAAACTGTCGTCCCCGGAGGCCCGGGACTCGATGTTCTGCACCAGGTTGTTCGCGCTGCCGTTGGTCATGTTCAACGCGTCGGCGAACAGGTTCCGGGTCCGCGAGTTCTTGATGACGGTGTCGCTGATGTTCGAGCCCCAGAACATGCAGACCTGGTGCTCGACCCACATGTTGTCGATCGTCATGTCCGAGACGTTCTGCCAGTCGAAGATCTTCCCGGGACCGTCGATGCGCGTGACGTAGTTGCCGAAGTAGGCGAAGCCGGAGAACGTCGAGCCGTTCGCCGTGGCGTCCGCCCGGATGCCGACGTCGGTGTTGCTCTGCCCTTGGGGAGCGAGGAAGCGGGTGTACCAGGGTCCGGCGCCGATCATCTCGACCGCCTTCCCGTGCACCTGGAACTTCTGCGCGGTCTGGTAGTCGCCGGGAGGCAGGTACACGCCGAGCAGTTCGCCCGTGGTGTCCATACGGAACTCGTCCAGGGCGGCCTGCACGTCCTGGTGCCCGAATCCGTCCGGCTCGATGTAGCGGGCCGGGTCCGGGTTCGGGTTCGGCGCGACCGCTTCGAGGCTGATGAAATCGATCGCGTAGAAGCTCGCGCTGTTCGACCCATCCTTCTGCAGGCGAATGGTGCTGCCCGCCGGGATGGTCTGGTCCAGCAGCACGTTCGCCTCGTCGTAGATGTGCCGCGGCGCGCCGGAACCGGGCGAGTTGTCCGGGCTCGCCTCGTTGCCGTAGAGCCACGCGTACCGCGAGGTCAGGTCGATCGGCTGGAGCAGTTCGCCGTCGACGTAGACGTTGAGCGTCGCGTCGATGCCCCCGCCACCGGGTGCGTCGGGGATGGCGAAACGGGTGACGAGCGTGTTGGTGTCGGTCGAGGTCGTGAACTCGACGTATTCGCCGGTGCCGTCGAGCACCACGGCCCGCCGCCCGGAGGCCTCGCCGGCGAGGTCGCCGATGGTCCGGTTGGGTCCGACCACCTGTGCGCCGCCGCCGGTGGTGGCGTCCTCCGCCTCGTCCATCGTGTAGGGCACGTCGGCACCTCGTCCGATGTAGAGCGAACGGGCACTGGAGTTGTTGCCCTGCTGCACCGCGTGCTCGTTGCCGTCGGGCTCGACCTCGATGGTGACCGTGTAGCCGCCGTCCGCCGCGGTCCACGTGCCGAGCTCGACCGGGCCGGCGGCGTCGCCGGCTCCGATGGCGCCGGAGTGCTCGTCGGAGAGTGTCGCCACCGTCTCGCCGGTGTCGTCGTCGGTCACCGTCAGCGTGATGCCGTGCGGCCCGCCGTCCGAGGCGAGGGTGCCCTGGTTCTTGACCGTGGCCGAGAAGGTGACGGTGTCACCGGCCGCGGGGTTGCTCGGTGACCAGGACGCCGCAGCGACCAGGTCGGAGGTGTCGATGGCCTTGACCACCAGCGGATTCGGATCGGTGTAGGCGTTGTTGCCCTCGTTCCGCTCGATGACCGCGCCGTCGGGGTCGACTCGGGCGCCGAGCTCGTACTCGCCGGTCGGACGGGGCTCGATCGCGGCGGTCGCGGTGGCGCCGGCGCCGGGCTCCAGCGCGTCGACCGGGGCGGTGCCCACGAGGGCGTCGTCCAGGAAGAACCCGACGTCGGTCGCCGGGGAGGCGAGATCGCCGGAGTTCTCCACTGTGGCGGTCAGCGTCAGCTCGTCGGTCTGGTCGGGTTCGGCCGGGCTCCACGACAGGTCCGTGACGACCAGGTCGGGGTTCGGCGCGGGCGTGCCGTAGACCTCGAGCTCGGCCACCTGGCCGTTCGGGGCGCCGGTGTTGCCGCTGAACTGCAGTCGTACCTCGGCGACGGTGGCCGAGACCGGGATCGTCACCGTGTTGCCGCCGTCCGGGGCGAAGGCGTAGTCGGCTTGGCTCTTGATCGTGCTGAATTCACCGCCGCCCTGGTCACGGCCCAGCACCGACAGCGTCTGCGTGCGCGGCCCCCAGGCCGGGTCCGGGTTGAGCTTGACGACGATCTGTTCGATCGCGGCATCAGCCCCGAGCTCGACCGTCAGCGTGCTGGGCAGCGCACCCGACGCTCCTTCCCAGTAGGTCGTGAGATCACCGTCGTTGGCGTTCTCGGCCGCGAAGTCGAACTCCTGGGATGAGGCCTCGATCGGCCTGCCGGGCGCCAGGTTCGCGCCGTTCGGCTCCGCGGGCGGCTCGCCCTCCCCGTAGACCTCGAACTCGGCGACCTGGCCGGCGGGCCAAGCGGTGTTCGCGGTGATGAGGAGCCGGAGGTGGCGAGTGGGCACCGCGTCGAAGGTGATGGTCACCGAGTTGCCGGCGGCTGGATCGAAGGTGTAGTCGGCGGCGCCGACGATCGTGGTGAACGACGTTCCGTCCGTGCTGCCCTGCACCTCCATCGTCTGGGTGCGGGTCTCCCAGGCCGGGTCGTCCGGCAGCGAGACCACCAGCTCGCTCACCTCGTACGAGGAGCCGAGGTCGACTTGGAGCCACTGCGGGAACGTGTAGTTCGCGCTCTCCCAGTAGGTCGCGTCATTGCCGTCGGCGGCGTTGCCGGCCACGTGGGTCTGCGTGTGGCTGCTGGCGCTCATCGCCCTGTGCTCGGCGAGATCGGGCCCTTGGGCGGCGTACGTCGGCGTGATGGGCATGAGCGTCAACGCGACGACGATCGCGGCGAGCACCGCCACCAGGGGCGTGCTCGAGGCGCGGTGCATCGATGTCCACATCGGGATCACCTCGTGGGGCCGTCGGCGATGCCGCGCGGCGGGATCGGGAAGTTGGTCTCGACGCGCTTGGCGCCGTTTCGGTTCGTATGTGAGGGCTTCGAACGCATGGTCACTCCGTTCAATCGAAGAGCGCCGTCCTGTCGTGATTCCGTGGTTCACATCCCCGGACACGCTAGGTTTAGCGCTAAACCTTGGAGCATCACTGTAGCCGGTGAATGTGAGCTTTGTCAATGTCCCGATGTCTGACCGGCAGTGGGCGAGCGGTGACTGCCGAGCGTTGGGAGCGATGCGGTCCATTGGCAGCGCGAACCCCTTACCGCAGCCGCACAACGGCATTGGGCAGCAGAACGGCGAGGTTCGACCCGGTTCCAGAATGCTCCGGAAGGCCGTGTCGAACCTCGCCGCTCCGCTCCAGCGACCGCCTAGCGGTTGTACCTCTCCCACCAGGTGAAGCTGCTTCGGTATGCCGACGGGGTGTTGTCGGCGGCGTGGTTGGCCAGGCCGTTCCTGCCGAAGTAGTAGTCGTGCACCTGCCGCTGGGCCACACTCGCCATATCGGTGTCGCCCACCGCGTTCGCGTGGATGTGGTAGGCGAACCCCTGCGACGGGGTGCGGAGCCAAGCCGCGAAGCCGACGTCGCGCAGCGCCTTCACCGTCTGCCAGCGCTGGGTGGTCGACATGCCGCTGACGCCGATGTCGACGACCCCGCCGCCGTCATGGGTGCCGGCGGAATCGGGGTTGCCCGGGGAGTAGGAGCCCTGGCTCAGCGTGAGGCTCCATGAGAGCTTGGCGTCGGCGGCGGCCAGCATGTTCCTGGTGCGGGTGTTGACGCGCCTGCCGCCGTAGGAGTCCTGGGATGAGCCGATGTCGACCGTGCGGGCGACGGAGAAGCCCTCGTCCTGGCCGAGTCGGGTGAGCGAGGTCGGTCCGGGCAGTCCATTGGCGTCGAGCCCGGAGTAGCCGAGTGCGCGCTGCCAGGCGGCGTAGGCGGAGACGGTCGAGGTGCCGTAGTGCCCGTCCACGTAGGCGGAGCTCAGGTGTCCCTTGGAGGCCAAGGCGGCTTCGACGGCCCTGACGCTGGGGCCCGCCCCGGGGAAGATGCCGGTGCCGGACTTCGGCGGGTCGACCATTGCCGCCACCACCGCGAGCTCCATGTCGACCGTGGTCTGGGCATAGGCGGGACCGGCGGCCAGCACCGACGGCAGCGTGGCCGCGCCCGTGACCATCAGAGCGCGGGAAAGCAGCCGGCGCCGTGAAAGTGCGCGGGCACTTTCCGGGGGTTGATCGCTCATGTCATTGTGTCCTTTCTAGAGGGACTTGGCCCGGTCGATGCGCGAGTCGCCGGAGCGTCGCAGCAGCGGCCCTGGGGATCGGGGCTCAGCGGAATCGTCACCATTGCGCGGTTGCGATGGCGTCGCGGGAGGGGAAGGGGCGCTTGTGCTCTTGCCTATCTCCCATGGAGTCAAGGCATCTCACCAGCAGTTCGATGCGACCGTCGACATCTGTCACCGCACCATATCGAAGAAATTCTTCGTTGAGAAGCCACGGGATGAAATAAAACTTCAACTTCTTGATTTCGCGCCGGTGCTTTTCACCAGTGCCGCTGAACCTTTGCGCTCACAGAGTATTCAAGAGACTCCAGTGGCTTGCTGTTGCCGCCGCGATGGGCGGCTGCGTTGCATCGCGACACGGCACCGGTGATTTCGCCGATGCAGACCGTCCGGTCGGTATGTAAGAGTGATCGAGCACCAGTCGACGAGTCTCGTCAAGGAGGACGAATCATGCACTCACCGACCCATCACCGCCGCTCACTCCGCGCCGCCGGCCTGGCACTGGCAACGGCCGCCGCACTCGTGTCCGGGGCGCTGGCCGGCCCCAACGCCGCGCTCGCCCAGAACCCGCACGAGCGCGGCCCGGCACCCACCGAATCCAGCATCGAGGCGTCTCGCGGCCACTACTCCGTCTCCAGCACCAGCGTCTCCGGTTTCGTCTCCGGATTCGGCGGCGGCACCATCTACTACCCCACCACGCGCTCCGACGGCGACTTCGGAGCTGTCGCGGTCGCACCGGGATACACCGCCTCTTCGTCGACGATGGAGTGGCTCGGCCCGCGCATCGCCTCGCAGGGCTTCGTGGTCTTCACCATCGACACCAACTCCCGGTACGACTTCCCCGGCCAGCGGGCCGACCAGCTCAATGCCGCATTGGAATACCTGGTGGACGACAGCAACGTCTCCGACCGCATCGATCCGGACCGCCTCGCCGTCATGGGGCACTCCATGGGCGGCGGCGGCTCGCTCGAGGCGACCGACGACAATCCGGATATCCAGGCGAGCATCCCGCTCACGCCGTGGCACTCGGACAAGACCTGGAACGGCGTCAGCACCCCGACCCTGATCTTCGGGGCCGAGAACGACACGATCGCCTCGGTCGGCTCGCACTCCGAGCGGTTCTACAGCTCGATCCCGAGCTCGACCGACAAGATTTACATCGAACTGGACGGGGCCTCGCACTTCGCCCCGAACTTGTCGAACACGACCATCGCGAAGTACTCGATCTCGTGGCTCAAGCGGTTCGTGGACAACGACACTCGGTACGACCAGTTCCTCTGCCCGCTGCCGAATGACCGCTCCATCGAGGAGGTGCGGGGTTCCTGCCCGCTCGGCTGACGCCCGGGAGCGACACGGACGGCGACCGCGCACCCGCACGGTCGCCGTCCGATATTCTGCATTCAGCCCTTCCGAACCGACCAGTCGGTTTTGTACGATTGGTCCATGCAACGGCGCAGCCTCCGGGCCGCTGCCCGGCCCACGACGCCGGCGCAGCTCAGGAGGTCTGCCGTGGCAGCCGATATCCGCCTGCTCGACGACGGCAGCATCGCCCTCGTCCTCACCGATGCCGACACGAGCCTCCTCGACGAGGCGAACCGCTCAGGCGGGCCGCTGCTGATACACCTGGCGGCCGGCATCGCGCCGAACAGGACTCGCGCCATGGTCGAACTCGCGCGCGGCCTGAGCGCGCTCGGCGACGGCCCGGTCAGCGACGCCCACGCCTCACTCCACCTCGCCGGTTCCCTCTCCTCGCGCACCGATCCGCGCCTCGCGCTCATCGCGATCCTCGCCGCGGCGGACGCGGCGTGGGCCGCCGGCGACCGTCCCGCCTGCCTCGCCTCACTGGAGGCGGCCAGGACCGTGCTCGCGGCCGGTCCGCCAGTCGGCGACTGCGGCCCCTTGTACGACCATCTTCTGGGTCTTCGCGCCCTCCTCGAGCAACGCCCGAAGGAAGCGGCCCCACCGCTGCGCCGCGTCCTCGCGCACGGGCGCGACGAGGGCTCTTCGGACGCCCTGCACCGCGCCTCGGTGGCGGCACTGCTGCTCGGGGACGTCGAGGACGCCTGCCGCACGGGGAGGCGCGCGCTGGCGGCGGCGCGCGCCGAGGGCCGCGACGACCTGGCCAGCCAGACGCTCGAATACCTCGCCTACGCCGAAATGCGGGCCGGACGCCACGCCAGGGCGCACGCCCATGCCGTCGAAGGGCTGCGGACGGCACTGCGGTCGGGCCGGTCCAACACCGCGGCGCACCACCGCGCGGTCCTGGCCCTGGCGGGTTCGATCGAGGGCGACACCGATGCGGTGGTCAAGGAGGCCATGCTCGCGCTGGAGACCGCCCGGCGCCACGGCCTGGCGCAGACCCGCACCCTGGCCGAGTGGGCGCTCGCCCGCGCCGACCTGGGCCGAGGACGGCCCGAGGCCGCCGCCTCCCGCCTGGGCGCGCTCGTCCGGCCAGGCGGCGGCCACTTCGCGGTGCAGCCGTTGCTCATGCCCTGCTTCATCGAGGCCGCGGTCCTCGCCGGACGGCCCGACGAGGCACGTCCGGTCGCCGAGGCGCTGAAGCTGTGGGTCGGATTCGGAGTCGACCGGGCCGCGACCGCCCAGCTCGCCCGGTGCCGGGCGCTGCTCGCCACCGCCGGCTCCGGGGCCGACCTGGTTGAGGCGGCGTACCTCCGTGCCGTCGAGTCGCATGCGACGGACACCGGCGACTTCGAGCGTGCCCGCACGCAACTGCTGTACGGGAAGTGGCTGCGGCGGCAGCGCCGTCCCCGCGAGGCCCGCGCGGTGCTGCGCGATGCCCTCCACGGCTTCGAGCGCTGCGGCTCGCGGTCGTGGAGCGAGCAGACGCGCGCGGAGCTCCGGGCCACGGGCGAGCCGGGGACCGAGGCCGCCGGTGCCGCGGTCGGCATGCTGTCCTCGCTCACCCCGCACCAGTGGCGCGTCGCCCAGCACGTGGCCACGGGAGCCACCAACCGCGAAGTGGCGCAGGCGCTCTCGATCAGCGTGCGGACCGTGGACCATCACCTGCGCAACATCTTCGCCACCCTCGGCGTGCGCTCGCGCGTCGAGCTGGCCCGGCTCGTGGCCGAGACCCGGTGAACGGATCGCCATCCACTATGCTCCTGCGAACACACCCCGGGGGCATCACGCACTCGCGCAACGGCGTCGTCCTGAACGAGGACGGCGGTCACGTCCTCGACGAGTCCGGCCGCATCGACCAGGGGCCACCGCCTCGGCCGGGCCCCGAATTCCTCGGCTCACCGAGCATCGATGACATCGACGACTGATGGCGCGCAACTGAGAGCGCATCTCAGTTGGCGGGTTGCTGTAGCAGGTCAGGGCGGCGGGCATGGCCAGGCTTCGGCTCTGCCAGTTGTCGCGGACTGCGTACGGGATCTTGTGACCGCGAGCGGCCTGTGGCAGGCTCATGCCGCATGATCGATGCATTCGCGAAAGACCTCCTGCACGGGAGACTGCGGCGGGACCGCAAGGCGCTGCTGTGGAAACTCGACGGTTTGTCCGAATACGATGCCCGCCGGCCTTTGACCGCGACCGGGACCAACCTCCTCGGCCTGGCCAAACACGTGGCCACCGTCGAGGCCAGGTACTTCGGCGAGGTCTTCGGCCGCCCTTCACCCGAACCGCTGCCCCGCTGGCAGGACTCCGACGGTAGCGATCAGTGGGCGACCGAGCACGAGAGGCGCGATCAGATCATCGGGCTCTACCGGCGCACGTGGGACCACTCGGACGCGACGATCAACGCGCTTCCCCTCGACGCCCCGGGCCACGTGCCGTGGTGGCCGGAGCCTTATGCCGACACCAACCTGTTCGCCGTCCTCGTCCATGTCCTCGGCGAGACCATCCGGCATGCCGGGCACGCCGATATCCTGCGCGAGGGCCTCGACGGCCGGACCGGGTTGCGCCCCGAACACGAGCAGCCGATCGACGAGGAAGCCCGTGCGGCCTACTGCGCGAAGATCGAGCAGGCCGCCAGGTCGGCGGCACCAATCAAGCCCTAGACCTTGCCTCGGTTGGCGTGCAACGGGCCTGGTATAGATCGTGTGTGGACGAGTTCGCCAAGCACCTGGTGCCCGATGGGCTCTGGGAGATCACCGCGCCCCTGATCGGGCAACATGCCAAGCGCGCTCAGGGCGGCGGGATCGCCCGGGTAGAGGATCCGACGGTCTTCACGGCGATCGTGTTCGTCCTGACCACCGGGTGCGCTTGGCGGCACTTGCCGCCGACGTTCGCTGTCTCGCACCAGACCGCGATACGAACGCCACAGCCACCTCTTCGCCGCGTTCCTCGCCCTCGCCGCAGCGATCACCTGCTACAAGAAACTCGCCAACTGAGACACACTCTTAGCTTGTCTTTTAACCTGTTGGTGGTTCGGTCGGCTTCGCTGATCTCTTCCCTTGAGT
>NZ_BAAHCB010000008.1:0-1049 GCF_054776215.1 Glycomyces tarimensis | reverse complement strand
AACGCGTGATCAGTAGAAACAAGGTAGTTTTTTACTCCAGCTCTATGTTGACAAAATGACCATCGTCAACATCCACAGCACTCTGCTGTTCCTGCCGGTACTCTTCCCTCATGGACTCAGGTACTCCTTCCGTAGAAGGCCCTCCTTTCAAACCGTATTTAAGGCGACGATAAACGCATTTGAAGAAAAGGCGATCAAGAATCCACAATATCAAGTGCAAGATCCCAATGATACTTGCGGCAATAACGAGAGGATCACTTGAATCGCTGCAGTTGCACTCCCATCCGCTTTTGGTAGGCCTGTAAATTTTCAAGGAGATCATCTCTCAGACCGGCACTGGAGCTAGGATGAGTTCCAATGGTCCTCATCGCTTGCACCATCTGCCTAGCCTGACTGGCAACCTCCATGGCTTCTGCTGCTTGCTCACTCGATCCAGCCATCTGCTCCATAGCCTTAGCTGTGGTACTGGCCAATACCATTCTGTTTTCATGTCTGATTAGTGGGTTGGTGGTGGTTGCTATCTGTCTGTGAGACCGATGCTGTGAATCAGCAATCTGCTCACAGGTGGCACACACTAGGCCCAATGCCACTTCTGCGGTCACCGTCCCCATCCTGTTGTATATGAGGCCCATACAACTGGCAAGTGCACCGGTTGAGTAACTGAGTGCAACTTCTTTAGCCCCATGGAATGTTATCTCTCTCTTCAGCTTCCTGTACAGTTTGACTGCCCTGTCCATGTTGTTTGGGTCTCCATTTCCATTTAGAGCATTTTGGACAAAGCGTCTACGCTGCAGTCCTCGCTCACTGGGCACGGTGAGCGTGAACACAAATCCCAAAATCCCCTTAGTCAGAGGTGACAGGATTGGTCTTGTCTTTAACCATTCCATGAGAGCCTCAAGATCGGTGTTCTTCCCTGCAAAGACATCTTCAAGTCTCTGCGCGATCTCGGCTTTGAGGGGGCCTGACGGGACGATAGAGAGAACGTACGTTTCGACCTCGGTTAGAAGACTCATCTTTCAATATCTACCTGCTTTTGCTGATCACGCGTT
>NZ_BAAHCB010000007.1:34581-56769 GCF_054776215.1 Glycomyces tarimensis | reverse complement strand
CTCTTGGCGGCCGCCAGCACAACCAGATAAACCGGGCTAATCCTGCGTCAAACACTCTCTGAGAGCGTCAGGTGAACGCGAGGCCCGTACACTCGCGCCATGACGAGCGAACGCGGCGGATCGCAAGCGGGCGAAGCCACTTCGGGCCAGGACCTCGCCGGTCTCGGCGAGCGCTTCACGGCGCTGTTCATCGACTGGGTCGCGTGCCTGGTGCTGACCTATGCGCTCACCTGGATCGGCGTCACCGTTCCCGACCTGGGGGGCATCAACGTCTTCACCGGACTGCTGTTCATCGTCTACTACACGGTCGCCCTCGCCGCCGGCTCGCAGAGCCTCGGCATGGGGATCATGCGCATCGCCTGCGTCTCGACCGACACCGGCGGCAGTCTCGGCTTGGGCCGCTCCCTGGTCCGCGCCGTCCTGCTCTCGATCGTCCTTCCGGCGCTCACCGCGCTGGCCGACCCGTTCCACCGCGGCCTGCACGACCGGGCCGCGGGCTCGGTCATGCTCAAGGCGTCGAGCGCTCAGCCGCGCTGAGTGCGCCTGACGAGCATCGGCGAGGGCACCGCGTAGGCGCCGTGGCGGCGCACCCGGTCGGCGACCTCCCGGTCTGAGGACACCACGATGACCGGCCGGCCCTTCGGCTCGAGCCGCGCCAGGTCCACTACGACGTCGTCGGCGATCTCGCCCTTCGCGCTGAACAGCACCCGCACCCCGCGCGCGCTCGGCTTGGCCCCGAAGATCGGGTCCGCGCCGTCGAAGACCACCGTGATCTCGGCGTTCGTCTGCGCCGCGAGCGCCCCCAGGCCCTGCACGAGCCGGTTGCGCTGCTGCTCGAGCGTCAGCGTGTCGCCCCAGGCGCTGATGGTGACGTTGTAGCCGTCGACGATGAGATGCGGGTTCGGCAGCGACAGGAGGTGGTCGAGCCGCTGCGGGTCGGTCTGCTCCAGCCCCCGTGAGCCCTCGGCCCTCCGGGTCTCGGGCTCGGCGCAGCGCTCATCGGCGACGTAGTCGGCCGGGCGCTCGGCGACCGGCTCGAGGCCCAGCTCGCGCCGCAGCCCAGTTGCGGTCCCCGAGAGCGTCTCCATGAGCAGCCACAGCCGCGAGTCCGCGAGCCGGTCCGCTTCGCGATCGGCCCGCCTGTCCTCCTCGAGCTGCGTTCGCAGCGAGTTCACCTCCGCCTCCAGACGGCGGCGCTCGGAGCGGCGCTCGGAGTCGGCCTGCTTGATCCGGCCCCGCTCGGCAGCCAGGTCACCCGCCGCCTTCGTGGCCCGGTCCTCGGCCTCGCGCAGATCCCTGCGGGTCTTGCGCAGCTCCTCCTGGAGCCGCGCCGCCGCCGCCCGCTGATCGGCCAGCGCCCCGCGAAGCTTCTGGTTCTCCCGCTCGACGGCCGCGAGCCGCCGCTGGAGTTCCTCGCCGGCCGGCTCGGACGACGCCACCGCCTCCGGCTCCTCCCGCACCGCCTCGGTCGACGCGGCCACGATCGACTGCCAGCCTTCGGGCCGCAGCAGGTACGCGAGCGCGGCGACCTCGGCCGGGTCGGCCATCGCCGAGACCGCCTCGCCGTCGCTGACCGCCCGCACCAGTGGCGCGTCGGTCGCGTCGAGGACCTCGCGCAGGCCCGAGCGGAACTGCTCGTTGTCGGCGAGCTCGGCGCCGATGTCGGCGCGGGCGAGCTTGGCGCGCTTGGCGGGATTGAACTTGAGAAACCGCCGCAGCCTGGCGGGGACCTTCGACGGCGGCAGCCCCGGCATCGCGGAGGCGGCGATCTCGATCGTCTTGCGGCGCACCGGTTCGGGCAAGAACACGACCGTCGGTTCCGGCTCCTCTCGGTCCGCCGGCCCCTGACTGTCGTCGCCGCTCATCATGGCCACCAGTGTGCCACCGAGCCCGCGGCTCGCACCGGTCGACCGCTGGACCGCCTGGGGAGACGGCGCCGCCTCCGCGGCCGTGCGATCCGGATTCCTTCGTCCATACATCTTGGATTCCTTCGAAATCCAACCTGGCATGTCAGACTGGACAGGTCATGAAGGGGGTCATGATGAGCCGAACGCTGCTGGTGACGAACGACTTTCCGCCCCGGAAGGGCGGCATTCAGACCTTCGTGCACGGGATGGCCCTGCGCCTGCCGTCCGACGACCTGGTCGTCTACACCTCCAGTTCGCCCGGCGACGCCGACTTCGACGCCGCCCAACCGTTCACTGTGGTCCGTGACCGCGCCTCGATGCTCCTGCCCACTCCGCGCGTCGCCCGCGCCGTGACCGCGGTCGCCCGCGAGCACCGCTGCGACCGCGTCTGGTTCGGCGCCGCCGCCCCGCTCGGGCTCCTCGCCGCCCGCCTGCTGCGCGACACCGGCATCGAACGCGCCATCGCCCTCACCCACGGCCACGAGGTCGGCTGGGCGATGATGCCCGGCACCCGCCAGGCGCTGCGGCGCATCGCCGCCTCCCTCGACGTCATGACCTACCTCGGCGCCTACACCTACCGCCGGATCGAGCCGGTCACCGGGCACCTCACCCGCCTCGAACAGCTCACGTTCGGCATCGACACCGAGATGTTCAACCCCGGCGTGGACGGCACGCCGATCCGTGAGCGCCACGGCCTCGGCGACCGGCCCGTCATCGTGTGCGTCTCGCGGCTCGTGCCGCGCAAGGGCCAGGACAAGCTCATCGCCGCGCTCCCGCACGTGCGCGAGCAGGTCGGCGAGGACGTCCGGCTGCTCATCGTCGGCCAGGGCCCCGACGAGGCCCGGCTGCGGGCGCTGGCCCGCCGCCACGGCGTCGCGCGGGCGGTCACGTTCACCGGACCGGTGCCCGCAGGGGAACTCGCGCAGCATTTCGCGGCCGGGGACGTCTTCGCGATGCCGTGCCGCACCCGCAAGCGCGGCCTGGACGTCGAAGGGCTCGGCGCGGTCTTCCTCGAGGCCGCCGCGTGCGGCCTACCCGTCATCGCCGGCGACTCCGGCGGCGCCCCGGACACGGTGCTGCACGACCAGTCCGGTTGGGTGGTCGACGGGCGCGACGTCGGCGAGATCGCCTTCCGGCTCACACAGGTGCTCTCCGACCGGCCGCTGGCCGAGAAGCTCGGCGCGGCCAGCCGGGAGTGGGCGTGCAGCGAGTGGACCTGGGACCGCCAGGCCGGCCGGCTCGAAGCGATGCTCTACGGGGAGACCGTCTAGAACTTCGGCTGGTCGGGGGCCTCCAGCAGGCCGAGTTTCAGCGCCGTCATGAGCGCCTGCGCGCGGTTGCCCGCGCCGAGCTTCTCGTACAGCTTCGAGATGTGCGTCTTCGCCGTCGACTCCGAGACATACAGCTGCTTGGCGATCCCGGC
The DNA here is from genome assembly GCF_054776215.1 of Glycomyces tarimensis. Classification (NCBI taxonomy): domain Bacteria; kingdom Bacillati; phylum Actinomycetota; class Actinomycetes; order Glycomycetales; family Glycomycetaceae; genus Glycomyces; species Glycomyces tarimensis. The sequence continues at coordinate 53,439 of NZ_BAAHCB010000007.1, read as the reverse complement.
CACCGACAGCCCGTCGGCGAGGAGCTTGAGCACCTGCGATTCGCGCGGGGAGAGCTGCGGGCCGGTCGGGGTGAGCCGCCGTTGCATCGCCTCGGCCAGGTCCGCGGCGCTGAACGCGGTCGGATTCGCCGCCGCGTGCCGCGCGGCCGACACGACGTCGTTCGCCGGGGCGCTCTTCGGCACGAACGCGCTCGCGCCCGCGTCGAGGGCGCCGAACAGCTGGTCGTCGCCGGCGTACATCGTCAGCACCACGATGCCCATGTTCGGGTGGGTCTTGCGGAGCTTGCGGGTGGCGTCGAGGCCGGAGCCGTCGGGGAGACGCAGGTCCATGATGACGACGCTGGGCATGATCGACGCGGCCAGGCGCAGGGCGTCACCGGCCGTGTCGGCCTCGCCGACCACTTCGAACTCGGGGTCGCGGTCGAAGGCGTGCCGAAGGCCCTTGCGGATCAGGTCGTGGTCGTCGACGATCAGGACCGTCGTCTGGCGACTCGATGCAGACGCGTCAGCGTTCATCTCTCGTCTCTCTCCTCATTGGCTACCTCGGACCTGTCGGGTCCGACGGGCGCGGTAGTGCTCTGTTCGGTTGCCGTCATGCGATCGGCGGCGGCCCACTGCTCGGAGTCCGGGTGGGCCGGCGCCGTCTTCGGAGTCGGCCGTGCGGAGGCGTTGAGCACCACCGCCACTGTGGTGCCGTGCGGCTGATGGGGCCGGATCTCCAGCGAGCCCCGGATCCGCTCGGCGCGCTCGCTCATGATCGCCAGGCCGTATCGCCCCTCGGAGGCCTCGCCGGCCAGGCCCTGACCGTCGTCGGTGACCTCGATTCGCGTGTACGGCGGATCGACCTCGCACGTCACCCACAGGTTCTCCGCCCGCGCGTGCTTCCGGGCGTTCGTGATGGCCTCCTGCGCAATCCTCAGCAGCTCGGCCTCGGTGCTCGCCGGGAGCCGCGCCCCTCCCTCATCGAGCGAGAGGTGGACCCGCAGCCCGGCGGAGGCGCCGACCGTTCGAGCATAGTCCGCGATCGCCGAGGCCAGCCCGCCCTGGCGGTCGACGTTCGAGCGTAGCTCGAACAGCGAGAACCGCAACTCGGTCACGAGGCGGGTCACCTCGCTGCGCAGGTCCTCCAGTTCGACCGACGCCTCGCCGGCGTCGGCCGGGAGGACCGCCATCGCGTTGTCGATGCCGTAGCCGAGCATCGCGAGCTCCTGTGCGATGCCGTCGTGGATCTCCCGGGCGAGGCGCTGGCGCTCCTCGGTGGTGGCCATGGACCTGACGTCCTCGAATAGCAGGGCCGTCTCCAGCCGAAGCGCGGCGCCCTTGGTCTGCTCCTCGGCGGCGGTGATGGCGTCGGCGCCGAACGCGGCCGGATCGTCGGATTCGATGGCGACGAGGCCGACGGTGCGGCCCTCGGCGACCAGAGGGATGACCAGGGACGCCACCGGTCCCTGCGTCGAGCGCGACAGCGGCAGCTGCCCGGCCTGCGGCTTCTGGCCGGCCCAGGCGTCGGCCAGCAGCGCGTTCATCTGCGGGGAGGTCTCCCAGTCGACCCGCTCGTCGGCGTGCTGGGACAACACCACCAGCCTGCGTCCCGAAGAGGCGGCCAGGACGGCGGCCCGGTCGGCGCCGGGGATGCGGACGACGGTGTCGACCAGCTCGGTGGCGATGCCGCCGGGGTCGAGCGTCGAGCCGGGGAGCTGGCGGGCGACGACGCGCAGCTGCGTCAGCAGCGCCGCGGCCTCGGCGTACGGCAGTTGCGAGTGGTTCAGGTCCGAGCGCCGCGAGCGCCGCAGCCACCACGCCCCGACCGCCGAGGCCAGGCCGAAGGCGAGCGCGACGGCGACGGTGGTGACGTAGGTGCCGCGGTCGAACGCCGACATCCGCGGTGTCTGGACCACCAGGCCGACGGCGGCGAGCGCCACCAGGGCCGGCGGCCCCCACGTGCGCGCCCAGGCGTACCGGCTCGGCTCGGCCGGGCCGGCGGCGTCGAACGCCGCGGTGGCGAACGGGGCGATGAGGTAGGGCAGCATCCACGCCGGGAGCCCGCCGGTGGCGAGCGTCCCGAGCACGACGACGACGACCTCGGCGAGGCGCCCGGCCGGCGCCAGGACGCGGTGGCGGGGGAGGACGATGCCGGGCAGGGCGGCGAGCGCGAGGATGCCGCACCAGGTGAGGGCGGAGACGAAGCCGACCGACGCCCAGCCGAACACGGCGACCAGCGCGAAGAGCACCGCTCGCAGTGCCACGGCGGGTAGACGCCACTGCCGTTCCAGCACCGCCTCCTCGCTCATCGAGCCTCGCTAACTGGTCTTTTCGTACAACGCGTTGATCTCGTCTGAGTATTTTTTCACGACGACGTGGCGTTTGACCTTGGTTGAGGGGGTGATTTCTCCGGCGTCTTCACTCAGCTCGACCGGTATGACCCGGAATCGCTTGATTTGTTCGGCTCGGGAGACCGTCGCGTTGGCCAGATCGACCTGCTTTTGGAGCTCCGCGAGCAGATCGGGGTCCTCTGCGGCGTCGGCGATCGAGGCCTTCGGGTCCTTGCCGCGCCGCTCGAGCCAGTCCGGAAGCATCTCGCCGTCGAGGGAGATGAGCGCGCCGACGTACGGGCGCCCGTCGCCGACGACCATCGCGTAGGCGATGAGCGGGTGGGAGTCCATGACCTTCTCCAGCGGCGCGGGGGCGACGTTCTTGCCCCCGGAGGTCACGATGATCTCCTTCTTGCGGCCGGTGATGGTGACGTACCCGTCGTCATCGATCTCGGCGATGTCGCCGGTCGAGAACCATCCGTCGGCGTCGAGCACCTCGGCGGTGGCCGCGTCGTTGTTCCAGTACCCGCTGAAGATCTGCGGGCCCTTGGCCTGGAGTTCGCCGTCGTCGGCGATGCGCAGCGCGGTGCTGGGGATGGGGCGCCCGACCGAGCCGACCTTGATGGCGTTCTGGATGTTCAGCGCGAGCACCGGGGAGGTCTCGGTGAGGCCGTAGCCCTCGAAGATCACGACGCCCACGCCGCGGAAGAAGTGCCCCAGTTCGCTGCCGAGCGCGGCGCCGCCGGAGACGGCGGAGGTGCACTCGCCGCCGAGGGCGGCGCGCAGCTTGGAGTAGACCAGGACGTCCCACAGTTTGTGGCGCAGCTTGAGGCCCAGTCCCGGGCCGCCCGGGGTGTCGAGCGCGCGGCTGTACGCCTTGGCGGTGGCGGCGGCCTTCTCGAACAGGTGCGCCTTGCCGCCGTCGACGGCCCTTTGGTAGGCGTTGTTGTAGACCTTCTCGAACACGCGCGGGATCGCGAGCAGGGTCGTGGGCTTGACGACCGGCATGATCTGGGCGAGCTTGCTGCGGTCGGAGAAGTGCGCGAGCGTGGTACGCGACTCGATGCCGGCCAGCTGGAGGATGCGCGCGAGGACGTGCGCGAGCGGCAGGAACATGAGCATCCGCGCGCCGTCGTAGAGCACGTCGGGGACCTCGGGGATGATGTTGCGGATGTTCGCCAGCAGGTTGCGGTGGGTGAGCATGCAGCCCTTGGAGCGGCCGGTGGTGCCCGAGGTGTAGATGATCGTGGCCAGGTCGTCGGCCTTGCGGGCGGTGCGCCGCTCCTCGATGTCGACGTCGGCGTTCGCGCCGGACTCGGTGAGGCTCTCGACAGCGCCGTCGTCGATGGTCCACAGGTTCGCGACGGATTCGGACAGGTCCTTGACGAGGTCGCGCAGCTCGGGAGTCTCGACGATGGCGGCGACGGCGCCGGAGTCGGACAGGATCCAGGAGGCCTGCTCGGCCGAAGACGTCTCGTACACCGGCACCGTGACCGCGCCGGCGGCCCAGATCGCGTAGTCGAACAGGGTCCATTCGTACCGGGTGTGGGACATGAGCGCGACTCGGTCGCCGGGCTGGATGCCGGCCGCGGCGAGACCTTTGGCGACACCCACGACCTGCTCGCGGAACTCGACCGCTGTCACGTCGTGCCAGGTCTTGCCGTCATCGAAGGTGCGGGCGTACAGCACCGAGTCGGGGTGGTTCTCGGCGGCGTCCCAAAGAGAGGTGAGGGTGTTGTCGTCGTCTGGCACAGTCACCACGGGGGGGACGGCGAACTCGCGCATGGGCAGGCTCCGTTCGTGTCGCCGGATTCACGGCGTTGTAAAGCGGCTCACACTAATGTTACCGACCGGTCACTTGCTTCTGGTCGGCAGGACTGTGAGTTAGACCATGATCATAGTTGCAGCTCCGTCCGCACGGAGCGTCGCCCGCCTTCTCGACCGGACTTCCGATTCGCCCCGCTCTGAGCGGACGCCTCCGGCGGACCGCGATCCCCGTCGATGCCGAACGCCCGCGAACCGCCGCGCCGCCATCTTTCGCAAGAGGTAGAAAAAAGGGCGGTGACCACGCTCTGTGTACATCGCGTAAAGTCTGCTGTTGGCCCGCAGCGTCGCGGAGAATCCAACGACAATGCTCGTAGAACATCGCTGGAGGGACAGCAGTGAGTCTGACAATCGGGGTCGACATCGGGGGGACCAAGGTCGGCGGCGGCCTCGTCGACGAGAACGGCCGCATCCTCGCCACCGCCCGTCGCCCCACTCCAGCGGACGACACCCCCGGCGTCATCCAGGCCGTCAAGGAAGTCGTCGAAGAACTCCGCGAGGACCACGAGATCGAGGCCGTCGGCATCGGCGCGGCCGGATGGATCTCCTCCGACCGCTCCACGGTCATGCTGGCCCCCAACCTCTCCTGGGAGGACGAGCCCCTCCGCGACAAGGTCGGCGAGGCGATCGACCTCCCCGTCGTCGTCGAGAACGACGCCAACGTCGCCATCTGGGGCGAGCACAAATACGGCGCCGCCAAGGGCTTCCGCTCCTCGGTGCTCTACACCATCGGCACCGGCGTCGGCGGCGGCATCGTCGTCAAGGACAACCTTCTGCGCGGCACGAACGGCGTCGCCGCCGAGATCGGCCACATGCGCTCGGTTCCCGAAGGCCGCCAGTGCGGCTGCGGCCGCACCGGCTGCCTTGAGCAGTACGCCTCCGGACGCGCCCTCACACAGGCCGCCCGCGAGGGCGCCAAGGCCGACCCCGACAAGGCCCGACTCCTGCTCAAGCTCGCCGGAGGCGATCCCGAGGCGATCACCGGCCGCCAGACCACCGAAGCCGCCAAGCAGGGCGACGAGGTCGCCCTCGCCGCCTTCGACTTCATCGGCTACTACCTGGGCAACTCGGCGGCCGACATGGTGCAGCTGATCGACCCGGGCGTCATCATCATCGGCGGCGGCGTGGTCGACGCCGGCGACATCCTGCTCGAACCGGTCCGCAAGCACTACACCCAGGCGCTGGCGAGCCGCGCGACCCTCGCGGTCGCCGAGATCAAGCCCGCGACGCTCGGCTCGAAGGCCGGCGTCATCGGCGCGGCCGACCTGGCGCGCCACCGCACCGACCGCTAGCAGCGAAGCAGGGGCCGGAGCATGCGCTCCGGCCCCTGTCTCATGCCCGCGCTAGCAGATGTCTCGCGAGCCGTTCCCGGAGAGGTTCCAGGTGGAGTTGTCGGCGCAGGGCGACTCCCGGACCGAGGTGTTGTTGACGGTCAGGGTGATGTTGGTGTCGCGGGTGTTGGGGAATTCGCTGCGCGCGGCGATGCGCACTTCCCCGCCGCCGTTGACCGTGCCCGAGGCGATCGTGTAGTTGTAGCAGTTCTCGATGAGGATCGCGTTGTTCCCGTTGTTCGCCAGGTCGACCTGTCCGATGCGGACGCCGCCGGACTGCGAGACGCAGAAGATGCCGCGCCCGCCGCCGCGGGAGACGACCTTGTCGACGTTGATGTTGGTGCTGTACGAGCCGTTCGACAGCCGGCCGGCGGTGTTGGCGGTGCGGAAGGTCGCGTACCCGGTGCCGGTGGCGACGTCGTTGCCGTCGACCAGGCCGATGTGAGCGTTCCGCGTGTTGTTCAGCAGCAGGCCGGCGTAGCCGACGTTGCGCGCCACGACGGTGCCGATCTCGAGTCCGTCGATGTTCCAGGTCTCGACGCCGTGGCCGCCGGTGCCCGAGACGTAGACGTAATCGATGGTCACGTTCGAGCTGCCGGCGTAGTCGCGCTCGAATCGGATGCCCGCGCCTCCGGACAGGTTGAGGTTGATCTCGCCCAGGTGCAGGTTGCTGTTGCCGTAGAAGCGGGTCGCGAAGTACGGGTCCCCGGTCATGTTGAGGTACGGGATGCTCACATTGGAGGTGTTCAGCGATTCGATCGCCCCGCGGCCGGATCGGTTGCCGACATTGATGGTGCCGCAGCCCTCGAAGGTCTTCCCGCTGCCGATGGAGATGGTGCCGGCGCCGATCGAACCCGAGGCCATGACGGCGACGCGCTGCCCGTTGCCGATCGAGTCGACGGCGGCCTGGATCGCGGCACGGTAGTCGCCGCCGGAGTAGACGGTGCTGCCGCCGTTGCGGGCGGTGTAATTGCCGCTGGAGCCGGTCACCGTGGCGTTGGGGGTCCCGGAGCCGCACTCGCCGCTCCCGCCGCCGCCACCGCCGTCGTCGCCGCCGTCGGCCGGGACGAGCCGCCACTGCTGGTTCGCCGCGCCGGTCGGGTCGTACTGGGAGATCCTGTCGCCCGCGGTGGTGGAGTTCTCCCACACGTCGAGGGCCTTGCCCGAGTGGCGGTTGACGAAGGTGGCGTAGCCGCCCGACTCCTGGACCTGCCATTGCTGGTTGGTGCCGTTGAGGTCGGTCCACTGCGCGATGGTGGCCCCGTTCTCGGTGCTCCACTCGAACACTTCGAGGACGTGGTTGGAGTGCCGCGCCTGGATGCGGTAGTAGCCGCCTCCGGCGTCGACGAAGCGGAACTGCTGGTTGGCGGCCCCGGTCCCGTTCCACTGGATGAGCTCGGCGCCCGGTTCCGTGGAGAGGTCGAGGACGTCGAGGTAGAGCCCGGAGTGGCGGCTGACGATGTTGTACCAGACGCCGGTCTGGACCGCGTTCGCCTGGGGGACGGCGAAGAAGACGATGGCGATGCCGGTGACGGCCGCCGCGAGGGTGGAGATGAGGAGGACGAGTCTCCGTTTGAGCACTCGGGTCATGACGTGGATCCCTTTGATCGAGGAATTGGCATTTAACGATATGAGGTCGTATGGAAAAAGCGGGGACCGTCCGAGTAGGGCGTTCCCCGCCGTGCCGGGTCGGGTTCCGGTGTTCAGGCCCTCCGACTGGAATCGTCGTGGTTGGAACGTTTCAGTCGGACGCGCCTGATCGGAACGTTCGACCAAATATAAACAAGTATCGATGTGATGTCAATCAATATTACCGATAAACTCCAAGCCCGGAGGCGATCCACCTCTCGGTGGAAGCGGGGCTTACTCGCGCTTGTAGCCCACGACGAGCTCGGCGGCGAGCTGCTCGCAGAACAGGCCGATGTCGGTGATGACGCCGATCGCCTGGGCCGAGCCGCGGTCGGCGAGTTTGGTGACGGTCGCGGGGTTGATGTCGACGCTCACGAGCGGCACCTTCGCCGGGAGCAGGTTCCCGGTGGCGATCGAGTGCAGCATCGTGGCCACCATGATCGCGAAGCCGACGCCCGGCAGGAGCGAGCGCATGGCCCGCTGGCCCTCGATGACGTCGGTGTAGACGTCGGGGAGCGGACCGTCGTCGCGGACCGAGCCGACGAGCACGTACTGCTTGCCGTTCTTGACCATCGAGTGCATGATGCCCTTGCGCAGCACTCCGGTGGAGACGGCCTCGGCGATCGACCCGGCGGTGCGGATCTGGTTGATGGCGCGTATGTGGTGCTCGTGGCCGTGGGGGACGCCGTGGCCCTTGTCGAGGTCGACGCCGAGCGAGGTGCCGAACAGCGAGGACTCGATGTCGTGGGCCGCCAAGGCGTTGCCGGCGAAGAGCACGTCGACGTAGCCCTCGTCGATGAGCGCTTCGAGCGCCTTGCCGGCGCCGGTGTGCACGATCGCGGGGCCGCCGACCCAGAGGATCTTCTCGCCGCGGGCCTTGACCTCGCGCATGCGATCGGCGATCTGGCGGACCTGGAGGGCCTGCGGGCGCTCGGAGGAGACGCCGGAGGCCATGAACTCGAAGTTCGACGACTCGGGGTCGTCGCGTTCGGGCTCGGGCAGCGGCAGCACCTTGACGCCCTCGCCGCCGCAGACGACGAGCTCGCCGGCGCGCACGTCCGAGACGGGCAGGGTGTGCGCCGAGGAGTGGTCGGGGGCGACGATGATGCCGCAGTCCATCTCCGAGTTCTCGACGTCGATCCAGCCTTCTTCAAGTTGGATGCGGGTGTCGAAGTTCGTCGTGGAGTAGAAGTCCTCGGGGAACACCCCGTCGCGTGGGGCCGGCTTCAGCGCCGCGATGCCCGGATCGATCGGGTTGGCCCCGTGCGTCTGGAGCCGCATGACGATCCGCTCGAGCAGCTCCGGGGTCTCCGCGGAGATCGTGAGCTGTGCGGCGGACTCGTCGGTGTGGTGGCGGCCCACATCGAACCGGTCGATCGAATAGGCCCCCGAGTATTCGAGGACGTCGTCCATGACACGGGCGAACACGCCCTGGTCGATGAGGTGTCCGCGCAGCTCGACGGTCTTGCTGTGTTCCACGAAGTGCTCCTGTAAACCTTGGTGACGCCGTGTCGAGCCTAGCCCCCGTGGACGCCGGGCGGGCGGCGCACTCCCTCGACCGCGGCGAGTGGTCTCAGGCCGGGGCGGGCGCCGCCGCGGCCTTGGCCGACTTGATCTCCTCGGCGCTCGGCCAGCGGCGCGTCACGAGCGCCATCAGCCCCAGGCCCAGCACGCCCCAGGCGCCGACCGCGTACGGCACGGGCACGCCGAACTCGGCCACCGCGCCGACGGCGGCGATCGCCAGGCCCTGCGAGAGCTGGAGGCCGCCGTTGGCGGCGGCCATGATCCTGCCGCGCCACCCGTCGGGGATGCAGTGCGCGAGCGTGGCGTTGAGCGGTGCCATGATCGCCGTCGACAGGCCGATCCCGACCGCGATGGCGAAGACCCCGGCCAGCGGCGGATCGAGCAGCGCCGTCGCCAGCACCAGCGGCGCGGCGAACGCGAGCGGCCGGATGAGCTTGTCGCGCAGCGAAGGCCGAACGAACCGCGTGAACACCAGCAGGCCTACGATCGCGGCGCCCGCGTCGACGGCCATGATCGCGCCCTGTGTGACCGAACCGCCGTGGAGGTGCACGGCCCACAGCACGGCCACGCCCTCCGGCACGGCCGCCAGCGCGAACAGCCCCCAGATCGCGAACGAGATCGTGCGCAGGACGCGGTTGTCGCGCAGCATCTTCAGGCCCTCGGCGGTCTCGACGAGGACGTGCCGGCGCTCCTCGCGCTTGTTGACCGACGGCCGGTGCTTCACGAGCGCGAAGACGGTGAGGCCCGAGACGGCGAACAGGACCGCGTTGACGGCCAGCGCGATGAGCGGATCGGCGGCGGCGAGCAGGCCGCCGGCCAGGTAGCCGATGATCTGGGACATGCCGGTGGCGCTGAGATTGAGCGCGATGGCCACCGAGAGGGCCTCACCGGTGAGGATCTGGGCCAGGGTGGCGGTGCGCGCCGCGGAGTACGCGGGCTGCACGGCGGCGATCGCGAAGACGACGACCATCATGACCGGCACGGGCATCCCGGGAATGAGCAGCAACGCGACCAGGCCCGCGCGCAGCAGGTCGCACAGGACCATGACGTTGCGGTAGGCGTAGCGGTCCACGATGGCCCCGAGGACCTGGGCGAGGCCGAGGTACGGCGCGAAGCTGATGGCGAAGGCGGCGGCGGCGAGGGCGGCGGAGTTCGTGTTGCTCCAGACCAGGAAGGTCACGGCGACCCGGTTGAGCATGGCGCCGGCGCTGGAGAGGCAGTAGGCGGCTAGGAACGCCGCCGCTTCGCGATTACCGAAGACGTCGCCGAAGGTGGGCTTGCGTTCGTCCTCCGGGGCGTCCGGCGCGCGGGTATCGGCCGGTTCGGGGTTCTGATGCGACACAGAGCCTTCCTCGCTAATGTACGGCTCGCAAGCTTCGCCGTGGCTGGCTAATGTACGGCTCGCAGGCTTCGCCGTGGCTGCTCGTGCACGGCCGGCAGGGCATGCCGTGACGGTATGTTCCGGTCTCCGCGGGCGTCGCCGGCGCCCTGAGAGGCCCGAAGGGGGAGTTAAGCGACAATCCTCCGCGATTGCCGCAAGCGTCACTAGTCTGACTGTGGCGGTGGTTTTTGTCAAGGGTCCCAGAGTGTTCAAAGTGTCTGAACCGGGACGGAGGAATGACGTTCGGTCCGTCTCGGTCATATTAGGCCGCAACGGATTTGAATCTTATTCAGCCCATCGACGAAGACCGATGGGTTTCGACTCCGCCGCGCCGAGCCTTCGTGGAGGGTCGCCGCCCTGGCCACCCGGCACGCTGCCGCTTCAACTATCCTCCAAAGATCTTTGTAGGAATCCACTAAGAGGGGAGCCGGCGATGACCGACAGCGCCGACTGGATCGCCCGCGACGCCGACGCCGTATGGCACCCGTTCACCCAGCACGCCACCTGGGTCGACGACGAGCCCACCGTCGTCGAACGCGCCGAGGGGCCCTGGCTCATCGACGTCGACGGGCGCCGCTACCTCGACGGCGTCTCCTCCCTGTGGACCACCACCCTCGGCCACTGCCACCCCGAGGTCAACGCGGCCATCGCCGAACAGCTCGCCAAGCTCGACCACTCCACATTCCTCGGCACCACCCACACCCCCGGCATCGAGCTCGCCGAACGGCTCCTCGCGCTCGCACCGAAGAGCGACGACCCCGAGCTGACCAAGGTCTTCTACGCCGGAGACGGCTCCTCCGCCGTCGAGGCCGCCCTGAAGATCGCCTACCAGTACTCCGCCCAGAGCGGCGAGCCCAGGCCGAAGTTCGTGCGCCTCGAACACGCCTACCACGGCGACACGCTCGGCGCCGTCGCCGTCGGCGGGCACCGCCTCTTCCACGAGACCTACAAACCGCTGCTGCTCGACACCATCGGCATCGCCTCCCCGGGCGACCGCGCCCTCGGTGAGGACCGCACCGCCAAGGCCGTCGCCGAGCTCAAGGCCGTCATGCGCGCACAAGGCGACCAGGTCTGCGCGATCGTCGTCGAGCCCATGATCCAAGGCGCCGCCGGCATGCTCGACTACGACGCCGCGTTCCTGCGCACCGCACGAGAACTCGCCTACGCCCACGGCGCGCTCCTCGTCTTCGACGAGGTCGCCACCGGCTTCGGACGCACCGGCCGGATGTGGGCCGCCGAGCACGCCGGCGTCGTCCCCGACCTGCTCACCTGCGGCAAAGGCATCACCGCCGGATACCTGCCCCTCTCCGCCGTCCTCGCCGCCGAACACGTCTACGAGGCCTTCCTCGCCAAGCCCGGCGACACCGGCCCGCGCACGTTCTTCCACGGCCACACCTACACCGGCAATCCATTGTGCTGCGCCGCCGCGCTGGCCAACCTCCGCGTCATGGAGGAGCAGGACGTCGTCGGCCAGGCCGCCGACCTCGGCGAGCGCCTCGGGAAACTCCTCGACCCCCTCGCCGCCCACGAGCAGGTGGTCGAGGTCCGCCGCCTCGGCACCATGATCGGCGTCGAGGTGGCGCCGCGCACCGCCAGGACCGGCTTCGACGTATGCCAGGCCGCCCGCAAGCGCGGCGTCTGGCTCCGCCCCCTGGGCGACACCGTGATCGTCATGCCGCCCTTGACGCTCGCCGCGGCCGAGACCGAACTGCTCGCCGGCGCCCTCGCCGAAGCCGTGGACGAGGTCCTCGCGTGAGGATCTGGGACCGACTGGCGCGCAAGGCCGAACTGCGCGAGCGGGCCGGGCTCGACCGCAGCGCCCGACCGCGCACCGACGCCGTCGACCTCGCCGGCAACGACTACCTCGGCCTGAGCCGCCACCCGGACGTCCTCGCGGCCTCGGCCGCGGCGCTCGCCGAACACGGGCTCGGCGCGAGCGGCTCGCGCCTGGTGCGGGGGACCACCGGCGTCCACGAGCGCTTCGAGGCCGCGTTCGCCCGCCACGTCGGGGCCGAGACCGCCACGCTCTACTCCTCCGGCTATCTGGCCAACCTCGGCGCGGTGGCCGCGCTGGCCGGGCCGGTCCTGCTCGACGCCCACGCCCACGCCTCGCTCCACGACGCCGCCAGGCTCGCCGGTGGACGCTCGGACACCTTCGCGCACAACGACCTCGCCGACCTCGAACGACAACTCACCGCGCTCCGGCCGTCGATCGTCGCGGTCGAATCGGTCTACTCCGTCCTCGGCGACGCCGCGCCGCTCGCCGCGATCCTCGAGCTGACCAGCGCGCACGAGGCGCTGCTGCTCGTCGACGAGGCCCACGCCATCGGCACCGTCGGCCCGCACGGGAGCGGGGGAGCGGCCGCCGCCGCGCTGGCCGGCGAGCCCGGCGTCGTCATCACCGCGACCCTCTCCAAGGCCCTCGGCGCCGCGGGCGGCGTCATCGCCGGGCCGCGCCGACTGCGCCGCCACCTGACCGACACCAGCCGCACCTTCATCTACGACACCGCGCCCCCGCCCGCCGTCGTCGCCGGGGCCGCCGCGGCACTCGCCATCGCCCGCGACGCCGACGCCGACCGCCGCGAGCTCGCGCGACGCGCCGCCCTGGCCGCCAAGGAACTCGACACCCCACTCCCCGCCGCCGGAGTGCTCTCGCCCCCGGCCGGCGACGCGGGCGCCGCCCGCGCCTGGGCCGAACGGTGCGCCGAACGCGGCGTGGCCGTCGGCTGCTTCCGCCCGCCCTCGACGCCCGATCACCGCTCGCGGCTGCGCATCACGATGAACACGGGCGTCGAGGCCGCCGACTTCGACAAGGCGCTCACGATCGTCAAGGAGACACGTCCGTGATCGCATTCGAGGGCCCCGTGATCATCACGGGCACCGACACCGGCGTCGGCAAGACCGTCGCGACGGCCGCGCTCGCCGCGCACCTGATGTTCAAGGGCGCCGCAGTGGAGGTCATCAAGATCGCCCAGACCGGCGACGATGACGACGCCGCCGAGGTCAACCGGCTCAGCGGCGCCCCGGCGCGCTGCCTCAGGAGCTACCCGGACCCGCTCGCGCCCTTCGCCGCCGCGCGCCGCGCCCGAGCCCCCCTGCTGCGGCTCCGTGAGGTCGCCGCCGCCGCGACCGACAGCTCCGCCGACGTCGTCCTGCTCGAAGGCGCCGGAGGCCTGCTGGTCCCCATGGGCGAAGGCGGCTGGAACGTCCGCGACCTGGCCGCGGAGCTCGGCTGCCCGGCGGTCGTCGTGGCCCGCGCCGGCCTCGGCACCATCAACCACACCGCGCTCACCCTCGAAGCGCTCGCGCACCGCGGCATCGACGCCGCCGTGGTCATCGGCGCCTGGCCGCACGATCCCGGCCTCGCCGAGCACGAGAACCTCATCGACCTCCCGGGCGAACGCCTCGGCTGGATTCCCGAGGGCGCGGGCGCGCTGCCACCGGAGGTCTTCCGCGTGACCGCGATCGAATGGCTCGATGTCTGAAGCGGGCTCGATCGCCCGGCACTTCTGCCTACACTCACCGGCGTGAAGGATTTCGAACCGTATTCGACCGACCTGGTGCACCGGCTCATCGAACCGGGACCGACGATCCTGGTCTCCACCTTCGACGGTGATCGCGCCAACGTCATGACGAACGGCTTCAACATGCCCGTTCGCCACGACGGGGTCATCGCCGCCGTGATCGGCCCCTGGGACACCACCTTCACAGCGCTGGCCGAGACGGGGGAGTGCGTCATCGGGGTCCCTGGGGCGGACTTGATGGAGCGCACGGTCGACATCGGCAACTGCTCGGGCGACGAGGTCGACAAGTGGCAGGAGTTCGGCCTCACCCCGGTGCCGGCCGAAACGGTCGGCGCCCCGCTGATCGCGGACTGCCAGGCCAATATCGAGTGCGTCGTCGAGGAGGACTCGCTCGTGGAGGACTACGCCTTGTGGGTGCTGCGGGCGACCGCCGCGTGGGTCCGGCCCGACATGCCGGAGGCGCCCGAGTTCCATCACCGCGGCGACGGCACCTTCTCGACCAACGGCCCGATCACGGATCTGCGTGAGCGGATGACCAAGTGGCGCAATCTGACACAGTAAGGCGCACACGATATTCCGCTTCCCGAATCGACTGCAATTGATATCGATCCGTCTATTGACTCCGGGTGCTGTTAACGGTAACGTCTCCGAAAACCTTTTCGGAAACTTCATCGAGCCAACTCAACCGAACCCCGAAATCCCGGCCGCGGCCGACACCGGAGGACGACGATGCGGAGACGACTCCTCGCACTCGCAGGCACGACACTCATGATCACCACGACGGCGATCGTCGCCGGCTCGCTTCCCAGCTCGGGAGAAGAGCCCGAGATCGACCCGGCGGTCCTGACCGTCGACATCGCGGAACGGACCAAGGCCGTCGACCACGCGGCCTCGGGATCGCTCTACGGCATCGGCGAAGAGGGCTGGCCGCCCGACGAGTGGATCGCCCCCACCAGCCCGAAGATGTTCACCCAGCCGCCGCCCGGCGCCACCCACCTGCCGAACGGCGAACCCGAGCCCGTCGGGGACACCCTCGACGTCTGGGAGACCGCCGATCGCAACGGCGCGACCGTCACCGTCCGCCTCCCCGACATCTTCCCGACCTTCCCCTACCAGTGGCAGGGCGACGACTACTGGTACACCAAGGTCGAGGAGATGGTGACCGCCGTCCAGGAATCGGGCGCCGACAACATCTACGGCTATGAGATCTGGAACGAACCCCAGTGGACCTGGCAGTCCGAGTGGGGCGACTACTTCGAGATGTGGGACCGCACGTACGCGCTCATCCGCGAGCTCGACCCCGACACCCCGATCATCGGTCCCAGCTACGACCGCGACTACGAGGACGGCCTGCGCGAGTTCATGACGCACGTCGCCGAGGCGGGCACCGTGCCCGACATCGTGTCCTGGCACGAGCTCGGCCCCGTGGAGGGCCTGAACGTCCAAGAGCACGTCGACTTCTACCGCGACCTCGAGGCCGAACTCGGCCTCACACCGCGTCCGATCAGCATCAACGAGTACGGCTCCCCGCGCGACGCGGGCGTGCCCGGCTGGCTCGCCCGCTTCGTCTCACGCATGGAACGCGCCGAAGTGGACACCGCGAACCTCGCCTTCTGGCACAAGCCCGGGCGCCTCTCCGACCTGCTCGTGCCGAGCGGCGGCGGCTCCGGACCGGCCACCGACCCGCAGCCGACCGGGAACTACGCGCTCTTCGAGTGGTACGGCGCGATGACCGGCGACATGGTCGAGGTGACGCCCCCGACGACCACCGGACGCTACATCGAGGTCGGCGAGCCCGTCCCCGCCCCCGCCGACCGGAGCGCCGGCCAGGACGGCTTCGGCAATGCGATCGGACTCGGCGGCGAGGACCCGAACACTTACGTCGAGATGCCGCGGGGCGTCGTCGCGGAACTGGACGACTTCACCGTCGCCACCTGGGTCAAGCCCGACGCGAACACCCAGTGGTCCCGCCTGTTCGACCTCGGTTCGGGCACGAACACCAACATGTTCCTGACGGTCAACGACGGCTCGACCGTCCGCTTCGACCTCAAGGTCGGCGACACCGTCCAGCAGATCTCCAGCTCGGCAGGGACGCTTCCCACCGGCGAGTGGTCGCACGTCGCCGTCGCCAAGACCGGCGACGAGGCCACCCTCTACGTCAACGGCGAAGCGGTCGGCACGAACACGTCGATGACGCTGAGCCCGGCGGACATGGGGGAGACGACCCAGAACTGGGTCGGCAGGTCCCAGTACGCCGATCCGCTGCTCAACGCCGCGGTCGACGAGTTCCAGATCTTCGGCCGAGGCCTCGCCCAGAGCGAGATCCAGTCGCTCCTGGCCTCGCCCGCCGGCGAGACCGGCGGCGGCGACGTCGCCTGGTACCGCTTCGACGAGGCCGACGGCACCACCGCGCTCGACGCCTCCGGCAACGGGCTCGACGCCACGGTGGCCACCGCCGTCACCGGCGTCGAGCAGATCCCGGCCCTCGACGGCTTCGCCAGCGCCGACGACGAGACGAACACCGCCCGCGTCGTCTTCGGCGGCGGCGAGGGCGACATCCGGCTCGACATCGAGGGGCTCGACTCGCTCGGCGGCTTCGGCAAGAAGGCCAACGTGCAAGTCTTCACCACCGAGTGGACCGGCACCGACGGCGTCTCCGAAGGCCCCGTCGCCCTGTTCGAGGGCACCTACAAGGTCAAGAAGGGCTCGATCTCGGTGCCCGTCGCGGGGCTCGACGAGACGGCCGCGTACCTCGCGGTCGTCACGCCCGAGTCCGACGCGCCCGACTTCCCGGGCACCGTCCGCCGCTACGAAGCCGAGGACGCCGTCGACAGCGGGCGCCTCTCGATCGAGCGGAGCCCGCTGACCTCCGAGAACCGCTACGTCGAGCCGAGGCGCTCGGGCGGCGAGCTCGAATTCACCGTCGATGCCCCGGTCGCCGGGGCCTACGATCTCGGCATCCGCTACCGGAACGCCACCGGATCGGCCGAGGAGGGCGCGCTCAGCGTCAACGGAGCGGAGTCCGAGGCGGTCTACGAGCCGACCGCTGCGGACCATCCCTTCGCGACGCACACCGCGCAGGTGGTCCTGGAGGAAGGCGAGAACGACATCGCACTGGAGCTCGACGACGTCAGCGTCGACTACATCGAGGCGACGCCGTTCCGCGAGCGCATCGAGGCCGAGGACGGCGAGTGGACCGGCGCAGAGTTGGTCGAGGTCGACATGTCCGAAGGGAACTTCTTCGCCGCCTACTTCTCCGAGGCCGCCTACGTCCGCGACTTCGCCACGCCCGAGAGCAGCCTGAGCCTGCCGGTGAACGTGCCGGCCGCCGGCACGTACGAGCTCACCATCGGGTACTCGACCGCGGGCACCGAGGAGGAGCGCCGCGCGCAGACGACCTCGGGGCACCTGGTCCGCGTCGACGACGGCGAGTGGCGGGAAGTGACGTACACGCCGACGCAGTACCGCGAGATGGTCGGGCTCACGACGGTGACCGTGGAGCTGCCCGCCGGGGCCTCGACGTTCACCTTCACGAAGGCCGACCAGCCCGGCGTCGTGGACCTCGACTACGTGGACGTGGAACTGGCCCAGTAGAAGACCACATCGAGAGGGTAAGGCGGGCGCTGGGCTTGAAGGGGGCCCAGCGCCCGCAACCGTTCGAGGACCCCGAGGACGAGACGTAGTTGCGATAATCGTCCAATGAGCATCCATTACACGATCAAGGTCCGCTTGAATCGCAAGTGGATCATGCGCCTTTCCGCGCTCGGCCTCGTCGGTCTCGGTGCGATGCTCTTCCTCCATGTGAGCTCGGACGCCCCCGTGTTCGCGTACTCCTCCCCGGCATTGGCCGCGCTGTCGATCGCCATGTGGGTCGCGCTCATCGCGTTCGGAGGGGTCCCTTACCTGAAGGTCACTCCGAAGAAGGTGACGCAGGCGGGCATCTTCTTCGACGCCAAGCCGTTCAAGCGAGGCAACAGCTTCAACCGCTCGATCGATCTGTATCCGGGGGACGCGCTGGTGGTGACGAGGGACGAGCTGCTGATCTGGCGCTGTCACCTCGGCCGTTACGAGCAGTTGGGAGCGCGCTCGGCTCACGCGAACCCGGAGGACTGGAAGCGGCTCCAACAGTGGGCCGCCGCGATCTGGCCGCAGCCGCTGGACTACTCGCATCAGCGGGCGGTCATCGAATAGGGATGCCGAAGCGGTCCCGGTGCACTCCGGAGCGCACCGGGACCGGGGCGGACCGGTCGGTCCCCACCAGATCGACCGGTCCCGGCGGCCCCGTGACGCGGCCGTGGGTGGCCTGCGTCGGGGCGGTCAGGTCGTCGGGCACGGCAGCGCTGGAGGAGGCCATGAACAACAACGGTCGGCCGCCGCACCCGAGCTGGTAATTTCTGGACGATCGTGCGGGCCTCGGCCTCGATCCAGCCGCACCACTCATCGCCGTTCCAGGCCCCGTGCCACTGCGGGCCGGAGCCGGGCCGGTCCGTAAAGACGCAGACCTCGCTCGGGCCGTTGCCGTCCGAGCAGGTGACGCGGTAGCACGCGGGTGCCTGCGCTGTGCGGAACACGGTGAAGATCGCAGGCCCTCGGCGGAATTCGCCGAGGTACGTGCCCTCATCCATTGCAGAACCGCGCTTCGCCGTTGTAGAAGACCATGAACGACTGGGCCTCGACCCACTCGCGCCAGGCGTCGGAGGCGGTGCGCCAGGTTGGCCCCCAGGTGGCTTTGAGCTCGCCGGAGTTCAGGCCGGAGACGATGAGGACGATGTCGCGGGCCTCGCCGGTGTAGACCTGGAAGGAGTCCGGTGCGTCTGCGCTGGAGGCGCGGACGGTGTAGGAGCGCGAGCCGTCGGTGAAGGAGCCGCGTTCGAGCTCTGGCGCGTGCGGTGTATTGGGTTTGGTGCTGGCCGCCGCGTGGGCGACAATGGGTGCTGACACGGTGGTTACCTCCGTTGTCTAAAAGACCGGGGCGGGCGCAGGTTGGTAGCCAGGTCTCCCGCCCCGGTCGGCTTCTATGGAGGGCGCGAAATATCCACTTCTGCGAACCCTGTCGCCAGAATCCCGTGATGGACCTCTCACGCTTGGTTGGTATCATTACACAACCAGTTAGCTGACGCAAGATTGCATGAACTAACGACGCGAGATTCTTCTGTCAACTCCCCGACAGATGGTTTGGAGCAGCGATGCCAACACTTCCCGGACCCGGCCCCAGTCTTCGATCACAGTGGCTCGGCGAGCGCATTCGTGACCTGCGGAAATCCAGGAAGATGTCGCTCAAAGAAGTTGGCAGCTACCTCCAGCGTGACCAGGCCACACTCAGCCGTTACGAG
>NZ_BAAHCB010000007.1:34115-34487 GCF_054776215.1 Glycomyces tarimensis | reverse complement strand
ATGACTGCTGGCAGAAGGACTGGTGGGATCAGCACCGGGAAGATCTCGGAAGCCAGTTCATCAACATGCCCTGGTTGGAAAGCAGGGCGGAGCGGATCTGCTCATACCAGACCATGTTCGTGGATGGCCTGCTCCAGACACGCGCATACGCGGAGCTCCTCATCAGGAACGGGGAACCGCAGGAGACCAGCGAAGAACAGATTCAGCGATGGGTCGACCTACGCATGGACCGGCAGCAGGTCCTCACCGGTCCAGCCGCCACACAAGTGTCGGTGATCCTCGAAGAGACCGTGCTTCATCGGAGGATCGGTGACTCACGGACCTGGCGTGCTCAGCTGGAACGCCTTGTCAGCGCGAACGACAGCGAGAACA
>NZ_BAAHCB010000007.1:0-34009 GCF_054776215.1 Glycomyces tarimensis | reverse complement strand
ACTCGCAGGCATCTTGTATGTCGAAGAACCCACGGTCTCTCGGTTCGGTCAAGCGTGGCAAGATCTCCATGAGAGGGCGCTCAGCCCCGAATCGTCGATTCAGCTGATCGCTGATCATCTTGAGGGGATCTGACAATGGGCACCGAACAGCGGCTCACACCGGCAGAGCGAGCTGGAATCCGCTGGCATGTAAGCACTCGCAGCGCAGGTGACAATGGTCAGTGCGTCGAGGCCGGTCCGCTCGCTGACGGCTCGGGACGGGTTGCGGTGCGTCACTCCCACCATCCCGAGGGTTCGGTCATCGTCTACACCCGTGCCGAGTGGGAAGCCTTCCTCGCGGGCGCCAAGGACGGCGAGTTCGACTTCTAAGCCGCCACCCGCCTTACCACGCTGCCCCGTCGACGCCATGACGGCGCAAGGCGACCACGAGCGGGCTCGGCATCCGGAACGAGAGGTTCTCCTCGCTCACCGGTGCCTTGACAACGATGCAGCGCTTCAGCAGCGGTGCCAGCTCCGCCACGACCACCTCGGCCTCCAAGCGCGACAACTGGCTCCCCAGGCACCGGTGTGCTCCCGCCCCGAAAGCCAGGTGCCTCCTGGAGCCGCGCTGGCCGGGGACCATCTTCCTCGGGCATTCGGCCACGCCCTCGTCCGCCCCCGCCGCGGCCAGCCAGACGAGGACCGATTCGCCCGCACTGACCTCCACACCCCCGATGTCCGTGTCCCGCGCCGCCATCCTCCGCCACGAGACCAGCGGCGGCAGGAGTCGCAGTCCCTCCTCCACGACCTCGGCCGGCTCCGCGTCGAGCAGCCCCGGCGACTCGATCAGCTCGTGCGCCAGCAGCGTCAAGAACTGCGAGGTGGTCTCCTGGCCCGCGACCAGCAGGAAGAACAGCGCGGCCGTGGCCGCGTCCTCGCCGTGCGCCCGCAGGACCTCTCGCGTCGCCCCGGTGGAGTTCGCCGCCCACGTGCGCAGGACCCGGTGATAGGGACCCACGATCCTCGCCAGTTCGAGCTGCCGTTCGAGGTTCGGCCTGCCCCAGAACAGTTCCAATGCGGTCCTGGAGAACCGCTTCACCTCGGCCGTCGCGTCCACGTCGAGGGCCAGGAGCCGCGCCAGCGCCGCCAGCGGTATCTCCGAGGAGACCGCCTCGTCCAGATCGACCGCCTCGCCCGCGCGGAGTCGCCGTGCGACCCGCAGAACCGCCCGGCGGGTCAGCCCCGTCAGCCACGGCCGCAGATCCGCGACCCTCGCCGGCGCGAAGGCCGCGCCGTACCGAGCCCGAATGTGCTCGTGCGTCACGGTGGCGTTGTTGGCCAAAGTCGCCGGGAGCCGGAACCGGTGCCGCGTCAACTCCCGCAGCACCGCCGGCGGCAGCGGCGTCACGGCGTCGAGCGCGTTCGCCGGCGAGAACCGCTCGGCGTCGAGGAGCACCTCCTTGCCGAGGCGGTGCGAAGCCACCACGACCTGCCCTGCCTCACGGAACACGCGAGCCCCGTTCGCGGGATGTTTCCACAGCTCGAACAGCACGCGCGCAGCCTACCTCCCCCGAACGTATGAAGTCCGTTCACGGTAATCTGCTCTCAGTCTTTCGACGCCGTCCCGGCACACTCACGGCTCGTGAGTACCGCCGGGAGGGTCGAGCCCGCGTCCGATCGTTGCCCGAGCAGAAGGAGCAAGTCCCTTGCAGGAGTACTCCTCCCAGGCCGCATACGACCGAGGCGAGGCGGTCTGCGTCATCGGCGCCGGCGCCTCCGGTCTGATAGCGGTCAAGAACCTCCGCGAGAACGGCTTCGAAGTGGACTGCTACGAGCGCGACACCGTGCTCGGCGGCCTGTGGAACCCCGAGAACCAGCACAGCCCCCTGTACCCCAACACCCACCTGGTGACCTCGCGCGCCCACACCGAGATCCCCGACTACCCCATGCCCGACCACTGGCCCGACTACCCGTCCGCGGCCCAGATGCTCCAATACCTCAAGGGCTACGCCGCGCACTTCGGTCTCGCCGAACACATCTGGTACGGCTCCGAGATCTCCCATGTCGAACCCGTCGAAGGCTCGCGCTTCGAGGTCGTCGTCAGACCCGCCGCCGGATCGGCCGCCCGCCGCCTGCGATACGGCGCCGTCATCGTCGCCACCGGGCACCACTGGGCCCCGAACCTGCCCGCCTACCCCGGCCAGGACCAGTTCAGCGGCACCGTCCTGCACTCCTCGCAGCTCAAGGACGGCTCCCGGCTGCGCGGCAAGACGGTGCTCGTCGTCGGCGGCGGGAACTCCGGCATCGACATCGCCTGCGAGTCCGCCGTCAATGCCGCCCGCTGCGTCCACTCCGTGCGCCGCGGCTACTGGTACCTGCCCAAATACCTCGACGGCGAACCGGCCGACTACGCCCTCGCCCGCCTCCACAACCGGCCGCGCTGGCTCCGCGGCTTCCTCACCGACCGCCTCCTCAAGGGCCACCGCAAGCTCTCGGCCCGCATGGGCATGGAGGCGCCCGACCACCGCCACACCGACGAGGAGCCGGTGCGCAACGGCCGCTACCTCGAACACGTCGGCGACGGGTCGATCGAGCGCCGCCCCGAGATCGCCAGCTTCGAAGGCAACGAGGTCGTCTTCACCGACGGCGAGACGATGCGCCCGGACGTGGTCGTCCTCGCCACCGGCTACAGGCCCGAGATCGGCTGCGTCCCGTCGAAGCTGCTCGGCGTCGGCGGCGAATCCGAGCACCCGAAACTGCTCGCCCGCATGTTCTCCCCGAAAGTCGAGACGCTCGCCGTGGCCGGCCTCGTCGAACCCGGCGTCGGCGTGCTCCCCATCGTCCACTGGCAGACCCACGCGATCTCCCACTGGCTCACCATCCGCAAGGGCGACCCCGAACGCGCCGCGAACTTCCGCCAGCAGGTCGTCAGCGAGTCCGACCAGTACACCGTCGACTCGAACGGGATCTCGCCGCGCCACCGCCTGGCCGTCGACGCCGAGGAATACCTGGCCGGCCTCGGCCGCATCATCGATACCTTGGAACAGGAGCCCGCGAAGTGAGCCTGCAAGACTGGGTCCGGCGCACCCGCACCCCCGAGCCCGCCCCCGTCAAGCGCGAGATCGCCCTCATCGAACCCGGCGACCTGCTCGACTACGAGGCGAAGGACGACCCGGAGGCCTCGCCCGTCCTATGCTGCACCGGCGATCCGGCCGGAGCCGCCGCCTTCGGCGTCCTGTGGCTCAAACGCATCGCCGGCTCGGGCCGCTACGCCGCCGCCGTCAGCGTCCGCGGCCAGGGCAACACGCCGGCCGCACCCGGCGGCGTGGAGGCGTGCGCACATGACGTCGTGCAGGCCGCGATCACCGTTCCCCGCCAGACCGCGCTGGTCGGACACGGCCTCGGTGCGGCATGGACCACCCTGGCCGCCGCCCGATACCCGGCCAACGCGCTGATCCTCGTCTCACCCAGGAAACTGCCGAAGCATTTGCCGGCACCCGTCGGAGACCCGAGGGTCCTGCTGGTGGCGAGCGAGTCGGAGACGCAGTCCAAAGAGGTGCAGGCGGTCACCGACGCCTACGGCGTCGCGCCGCTGACCTTCCCCGGCACGTCGGACGACGTCTTCAAGGGCCCGATCGCCGACGGACTGCTCGACGCGGTCCTGTCCTGGCTCGACAGCAAGGACTGACCGGCGCTCAGACCACCGCGCCGTTGTCGGCCTCGCCCTCGGAGTCGTCCTTCAGGCGGTTGATGAGCAGCCACACGCCGAGCACGAACACCAGGAAGCCGATCAGCCGCCCCGGATTCGTCCCCAGCGGCGCGATCTCGGGGCGCACGAGCAGCGCCAGGCCGCCGAGGACGAACAGCACGCCGCCGATCGCGGGCAGGCTCGGCCACGGCAGCGGCGGCGGCTCCGGCGGCTGGTAGTCCTCGTCGTCCTCGTCCTCGGGAAGCTCGGCGTCCCACAATTCCAGCAGCGTCGGCTCGTCCTCCTCGGCGGGAGGCGGCGCCGGCGGGGTCATGGGCTCGGGCACCCCGGCGGAGTGCTCGGGGTTGAGGTCGCGGATGAGCTCGTTGAAGCGCCGGTCGACGTCCTCGGGACGCAGCTCGCCACCGGACTCCGGCTCTTCTTCGCGGTCAGTCATGGGCACCTCGGGTCTTGGCCAACTGCCTGGTCATGAACTCGACGGTTCCGGAGAAGATCGTCTCCGCGTCGTAGTCGAGGGTCGCTACATGGTAACTGCGCGGCAGGATCGTCGACTCGACGTCCTTGGAGCGCACCGCGGCACGGATGACGGTGCTGTTGCGCGGGTGGACGATGTGGTCGACGGCGCTGGTGAAGATCCGCACCGGGATCGTCACGCGGTGCAGTTCACGGCGGGTGATGTTCCACAGCCGCCGCACCGAGACATAGGCCGCCACGGGGGTGCGGTCGGTCGCCTTCTCGCGCACGTCCGGCTTGGCCAGGTCCGAGCCGATCGCGGCGACGCTCGGCACGATGTAGCGCAGGGCCGGGGCGAGGAAGCCCTGCCGCGTGCTGTCATAGATCGCCGGGTTGATGAGCACGAGACCCTCGAGCTCGGCGCCGCGCAGCTCGGCGAGCCGCAGCGTCAGCGAACCGCCCATCGACAGGCCTCCGGCGAAGACCGGACGCCCGAACTTCTGCGCCTCCTGCAAGCCCTCCTCGAGGTCGGCGTACCACTGGGGCCAGGTGGTCTTCGCCAGTTCCCGCCAGGGCAGACCGTGGCCCGGCAGCAGCCGGCACACGACGTTGAAGCCCGCGTCGCGCAAGTACTCGCCCCACGGCCGCATGCTCGACGGGTCCCCGGTGAAGCCGTGGCACAGGAGCATCGTGGCCTTGGCGTCGGTGCCGACGTCGAACGTGAACGCCTCGGACTCGGTTGACACGCCGCCCCCTTCAGGAGAAAACAGATGCTTCGTGCCGCCCGCCCATTCTCGCACGGACCCGGCGGCGGCGGCCACCGCGCGGCCGTGCGCTCGCACCCCATAGATTCGTACCGATACGCTTGAGTCCGTGATCTACCGGGTGTTGAAGGCGGTGCTGGGGCCCATTATCTGGGCTATCTGGCGTCCCCAGGTCGAAGGGCTCCACTACGTGCCCGATGCAGGGCCCGCGATCCTCGCGAGCAACCACCTGGCGGTGTTCGACTCCGTCTTCCTGCCTCTGGTCGTCAAGCGCCACATCACCTTCATCGCCAAGGCCGAATACTTCACCGGCAAGGGCTTCAAAGGCCGGCTCACCCGCTTGTTCATGGCGATGGTCGGCGCGATCCCGGTGGACCGCACCGGCGGCGACGCCGCCCACGCCTCTCTCGGGACCGGCAAGCGGATCCTCTCCGAAGGCCAGCTCTTCGGCATCTACCCCGAGGGGACGCGCTCGCCCGACGGCCGGCTGTACCGCGGCAAGACCGGGGTGGCGCGCCTGGCACTGGAGACCGGTTCGCAGGTGGTGCCGGTGGCGATGCTGAACACCGGTGAGCTCCAGCCGATCGGCAAGCGCCTCCCCAGCCTCGGGCGGCCGCAGATCAGGATCGGGCCGCCCATGGACTTCAGTCGATACGCCGGCCTCGTCGGCGACCGCACCGTCGAGCGCGCCGTGACCGACGAGGTCATGGACGCGCTCAGGGCGCTGTCGGGACAGGAGTACGTCGACGAGTACGCCGCGAAGGTCAAAGAGAACGACCACGAGCAGGGCGGGGACGCCTGAGGGGCCGGCCGCCCCGTCGACGCTCAGCCCTCGCCGCACCTCACCCCTCGGCCCCTCCGAAACCGGCCCTGCGCCGCAGTGCCGCGAGGT
This sequence comes from Glycomyces tarimensis, assembly GCF_054776215.1. Lineage (NCBI taxonomy): Bacteria > Bacillati > Actinomycetota > Actinomycetes > Glycomycetales > Glycomycetaceae > Glycomyces > Glycomyces tarimensis. The sequence goes on along the minus strand of NZ_BAAHCB010000007.1, from coordinate 28,212 downwards.
CGACGACGACGATCTTGCGGCCCTCGGTCCGCAGCCAGCCGCGGTTGGCGAAGATCCCGATCGCCTGGTTGACGCTCTGGCGCGAGCCGCCGGCCATCTCCGCCAGCTGGGTCTGGTTCAGCTCGATCGTGGTCATGGGGGAGGAGTGCTGCTCGGCGAGGCGCACCAGCGTCTTCGCCACGCGCCCCGGCAGATCGAGGAACACGTGGTCCGAGGACTGCTCGGTGAGCCGCCGGACGATCATGCCCATCGATCGCAGCACCGCGTCCAGCATCTTGGGGCTCCCGTGGACCAGCTCCAGGAACGACGACCGCGCCAGCGCCAATGCCGTGGTGTCCTCCAGTGCCTCCGCCGAGGCCGACCGCGGCGACCCGTCCAGCAGCGAGACCTCGCCGAGCACCTCGGGCGCGCGCGCCACGTGGAGCATCGCCCGCTCGCCCGTGGCGGCCGTGCGGAAGACGCTCACCGCCCCCGAACGGATCATGATCAGCGACTCGCCTGCTTCGCCTTCGAAGAACAACAGGCGACCGCGACGGTAGTGACGGGGTACCGCCACGTCCGCGATCTTGCGCCGGGCCTGCGGGTCGAGGCCGGCGAACATGGCGACGCCTGCTAGCGGGTCTTCGGATGGGCTGACACCCATAGTTCTTCCCCCTTCGGTGGGACCGATCCGCGGGTTCCCTCCGATGATCGCTGTCTTTTCCGTCGTTGTACAGGGCTTGGTGTCGGAAACTTCACGCTCCGTTGATGCGTGTGTTCAGACGGCGCACTTGTCGCTCGCCCGAATGTACGATCAATTATATGTATTTTGATGTGTAATGTCCGATATCGCTTTGGTCACAGACGGATTGCGAGGTCAGATACCGGCCATCAGATCGTATGGCGTAGCGTCGACCCCAGTCCGGCGACATACGGGCATGTGCCGAGAAGGGCCGAATGATGCCGCCCGTGTTCATACGAAAGGCCGATGCGTGGCGTACCGATACTTCTACGATTGCGAGTTCATCGAGGACGGTCGCACGATCGAGCTCGTCTCCATCGGAGTCGTCGACGAACACGGTCGCGAGTATTACGCCGTCTCAACGGAATTCGATCCCTCCAAGGCCATAGACTGGGTGCGCCGCAACGTGCTCGACAAGCTCCCCGGACCCGCCAGTCCCCTGTGGAAGGACCGCGCGACCATCCGCGACGAGCTGTACGAATTCCTCGTCTCCCCCGTCCGCAGGAAGTCCGGTTCGCATCCGGGCGAGCGCATCGAGCTGTGGGCCTGGTACGGCGCCTACGACCACGTCGTGTTCGCGCAGCTGTGGGGCGCCATGCCCGACTTGCCGCGGGCATTGCCGCGCATGACCAAAGACCTGCGTCAGCGCTGGGACGACCTGGGCCGCCCCGAGCTCCCGATCGCCGACGACGTCGACCTCCACGACGCGCTCGGCGACGCCAAGCTCAACCTGGAACGCTGGAAGGCCCTTGAGGCGTACCGGCAACGCTCGGCGCTGGACCCGCGCTGAGACGCGCCGCAGCCCCGCATCACCGCTCCGAAGTGCCGAGATAGGCTGAGCGAAGTTTCGGCAATGAGGCCGCCCAGTTAACAGTTCTCACTCTAGGGAGTACGACGCATGCGCATTGGCGTGCTCACCGGCGGCGGTGACTGCCCCGGTCTCAACGCGGTCATCCGTGCCGCGGTCCGCAAAGGCACCAAGGAATACGGCCACGAGTTCGTGGGCTTCCGCTACGGCTGGAAGGGCCCGATCGAAGGCATCACGCAGCCTCTGGACTGGGACACCGTCGAGGGCCTCCTGCCCCAGGGCGGCACGATCCTCCACTCCTCGCGCACCAACCCCTACAAGATCGAGGGCGGCGTCGAGGCGATCAAGAAGAACATGGCCTCGCTCGGCGTCGACGCGCTGATCGCCATCGGCGGCGAGGACACGCTGGGCGTGGCCACCAAGCTGACCGCCGACGGCGTCAACTGCGTGGGCGTCCCGAAGACCATTGACAACGACCTCTCGGGCACCGACTACACCTTCGGCTTCGACACCGCCGTCAACATCGCCACCGAGGCGATCGACCGGCTGTGGACGACCGCCGAGTCGCACGACCGCTGCATCGTCGTCGAGATCATGGGCCGCCACGCCGGCTGGATGACCCTGCACGCCGGCATCGCCGGCGGCGCCAACGCCGTGCTCATCCCCGAGGTCGAGTTCGACATGCAGAAGGTCGCCGACTTCGTCAAGGACCGCATGGACGCCGGCAAGTCGACGATCGTGGCCGTCTCCGAGGGCGCGGTCGCCAAGGGCGGCGAGATGCAGCTCAAGGACGGCGAGGTCGACGCGTTCGGCCACGTCAAGCTCGGCGGCGTCGGCGACTGGGTCGCCGACGAGATCAAGAAGCGCACCGGCTCCGAGACCCGCGCGATCATCCTCGGCCACCTCCAGCGCGGCGGCACGCCGACCGCGTTCGACCGCGTCCTGGCGACCCGCCTGGGCCTGGAGGCCGCGGACGCGGTCAACGAGGGCGACTTCGGCAAGATGATGGCGCTCCAGGGCACCGACGTCGTGCGCATCCCGATCCACGAGGGCACCGACGTGCTCAAGACCGTCCCGGTCGAGCGCTACAAGGACGCCGAAGTCTTCTTCGGAGCGTAGCGGAGAAGAACTGAAACGCAGTTTCGGAGCGTGAGCGCCGAAGGCGCGGGCTCTGCGCAGCAGAGCGTAGCGGAGAAGAACTGAATCGCAGTTTCGGAGCGTGAGCGCCGAAGGCGCGGGCTCTGCGCAGCAGAGCGTAGCGGAGAAGAACTGAATCGCAGTTTCGGAGCGTGAGCGCCGAAGGCGCGGGCTCTGCGCAGCAGCGCATCGCCGGTAATCGGTACAAAAGGCACAACCACGGGCACGTCCGGTTCGTTAGACCGGACGTGCCCGTGGCTTTCACCGATGAAATCGGGCGGCTCCCGCAGCTCGCCGATTTCACGTTCCGCAAGACTCTCCGCGACGTCGACTTCGACGGCGTCCCCGTGACGGGTCTCGACGCCGACTTCTACCGCCGACCGGTCGGCGACCGGCTGCTCAGCGTCGGCGTGTACCGGTTCGGCGGCGCCGAGACCCATCGTGCCTGGGGCTGGGTGGGCGAACCGCACTGCGCGTGGCACGCCTACCGCGACCCCGTTTCGGCCGGCTTCGAGGGCCCCTTCCGCGGCTGCCCGAACCTGCGGGTCCTCCTGCTCGACGGGAGCCGAGCGTACGGCTTTGAGCTAGGCTCCGGCGCGCTCCGCCGCCGATTCGTGCTGCACCGCGGCCCGCTCGGCGCGGGCAGCGCGCCTCGTGTAGACGATCGCGGCGACGCTGACGGCGAGCCCGATCGCGAGGCCCCCGCCCTTGAGGGCGTGTGACGCCTCGGGAACGAACGCCAGGACCGCCACCGGCACTTGCACCGCGCCGATGAGCGCCACCAGCGGCCACTTGCTGCGGCCCGATCCCCACAGCAGGGCCGTCCAGATCGGCGCGACCACGATCGCGAGGCTCGCGATGTCGAGGAACGCGTGCAGCACCGGGTTGTGGACCCGGTCGTGTTGGAATGCCGCCGCGGGAGACGCGACGGCGACGAGCATTCCGGCGACGGTCGCCATGAAGGCAAGACGACGAGTCATACCAGACCTCCCTAGGAGTAGCGAGACCTCGACGCTACGCTGGGTAGTCGGGAATGTCTGTCAGGTATTTGCCAATTCAGCGGCTTCGACCGTATTGCGCAGCAGCAGCATCGTCGTCACCGGGCCGACCCCGCCCGGAACGGGCGTGATCGCGCCCGCGACTGGGGCCACGGCCTCGTAGTCGACGTCGCCGAGCAGGCCGCCCTCCGGCGTCGGGTTCGTGCCCACGTCGATCACGGTCGCGCCGGGCTTGACGAACTCGGCGCCGATCATGCCCGCGCGTCCCACCGCCGCCACCAGCACGTCCGCCTCCCGGCAGACCGCGGCGAGGTCCTTGGTGCGCGAGTGGCACACCGTCACCGTCGCCGACTCGGCCAGCAGCAGCAGCGCCGCGGGCTTGCCGACCACCGTCGAGCGGCCGACGACCACGGCGCGCGCGCCGCTGAGCGGGACCCGCTCGCGGCGCAGCAGCTCCAGGACCGCCGCCGACGTCGCCGGCACCCACGTCCGCAGGCCGGCCGCGAGGCGGCCGAGGCTCTGCGGGTTCGCGCCGTCGATGTCCTTGTGCGGGTCGATGTGCCCGCCCACCTCGGCGAGCGTCACGCCCTCCGGCAGCGGCGTCTGGCAGATGACCCCGTGCACCTGCGGGTCGGCCGACAACTCCTGGAGCTTCGCGACGATCTCGTCGCGCCCCGGGCGCTCCAACTGCTCGATGCGGCACCGCAGGCCCAGCTTGTCGGCGGTCTTCGCGATCGACCGCACGTACCAGGCCGTGCCCTCGTCGTCGGTCGGCACCACCACCGCCAGCGTCGGCACGACGCCCGCGTCCCGCAGCCGCTCGGCGGCCGCCCCGACCTCTTCGCGCAGCGCCTTGGCAACCGCGCGCCCGTCGATGTCCGTCATCGTTTCGCTCCTGTAGTCACGGGGGTGAACCTGTAGTCGCGCGGTGAAGAGGTCAAGCCCTGATCCTCTTCGCCACGGTGTGCATGATCGCCTCGGCCTGCGCCTTCGCCTGGAGCGCCTCGTTGAGGGCGCTCGCGAGCCGTTCGCGCTGATCGGCGTCCTTGATCGCCACCAGGTTGATGTCGACGTTCAGCGCCGCCGACTCGAGCGCCGACTTCGCGCTCGACGCCGCGACCGCCACATCCGAGAGCACGTTCGGGTTCGAGCCGTCCAGGACCCGGCCCGCCAGGCGGATGATCCGCGCCGCGACCTTCGCGACCGCGAGCGGCACCTCGGCGGCGTCGACCAGACCGGTCTGGATCGCCGCGGTGCGGGCCTCCTTCTCCGCGTCGGTGGCCTTCGGCAGCTTGTAGGCCGCGACCACGCCCGAGAACGCCTCGGCGTCGTCCTCGGCGAGCCCGATCGCCTCGGTGCGGAGCTCCTCGGCCTCGGCCAGCGCTTCGCGCATCACCTGCTCGTGTTCTGCGAATTTCGGCTTGCCGATGGTCAGATTGCACACCATCGACACCAGGGCCGCCCCCGTAGCCGCGTTCATTCCAGCCGCGGCGCCGCCGCCCGGCGCGGGCCGTTCCGATGCCAGATCGGTCAGCCACTGTTCTATCGTCGTCTTGCGCACCAGGCCAGCCTAGACGCGGAGCCAAAGGTGGGATGTCCGCGCTCGCCGGGCAGGTGTGCGGGTTCACCCACTGAGAAGGGGAAAACACTTTTGTACCCCGCTCCAACACCCACGTAGGATGATCGCGTGAACCGCCAATGGCATGATCTGCGCAATCCTGGGCTCGTCCCCGTCGTCGCCGACGCTGAGGAAGCCGAACGCTATCAGCTCGACGCCTGGCGGAGCCTGCCCAGGGAGCAGACTCCTCCGTGGCCCGACTACGCCGAGGTCGAGGATGTGGCCGGGGTGCTCGCGGGCGTTCCGCCGATCGTCGCGCCCTACGAGGTCGACCACCTGCGCGGGCTGCTCGAAGAGGTCTGCGAGGGCCGCGCGTTCCTGCTCCAGGGCGGCGACTGCGCCGAGACGTTCCTGGACAACACCGAGCACCACGTGCTGGCGAACATGCGCACGCTCCTGCAGATGGCGGTCGTGCTCACCTACGGCGCCTCGCTGCCGGTCATCAAGGTCGGCCGCGTCGCCGGGCAGTACTCCAAGCCGCGCTCCAAGCCCACCGACGCGCTGGGCCTGCCGGTCTACCGCGGCGACATGTTCAACTCGCTGGAGGCGACGGAGGCCGCTCGGGTGTGCGACCCGCAGCGGATGATCCGCGCCTACGCCAACGCCGCCGCGGCGATGAACATGATCCGCGCCTACCTGCGCGGCGGCCTCGCCGACCTCCAGGCCGTCCACGACTGGAACAAGGACTTCGTCCGCAACTCGGCCGCCGGCGAGCGATACGAGGCGATCGGCCGCGAGATCGACCGCGCCGTGGCCTTCATGGCCGCCTGCGGCGTCGAGGACGTCGCCCTGCACACCGCCGACGTCTACGCCTCCCACGAGATGCTCGCGATCGAGTACGACCGGGCCCTCACCCGCATCTTCAACGGCAAGGCCTACGGCCTGTCGGGGCACATGCTGTGGAGCGGCGAGCGCACCCGCCAGTTGGGCGGCGCCCATATCGACTTCCTGTCGCGCGTGGCGAACCCCATCGGCTGCAAGATCGGGCCGACGGCCACGCCCGAGTGGGTCGTCGAGATGTGCCAGAAGCTCAACCCGGACAACGTGCCGGGCAAACTCGTGGTCATCACCCGCATGGGGCACAAGAACGTCCGCAAGCTCCTGCCGCCCATCGTCGAGAAGGTCGAGGCCGCCGGCTGCAAGGTCGTGTGGCAGTGCGACCCGATGCACGGCAACACCTACGAGGCCGCCTCGGGCTACAAGACCCGGGCGTTCGACCAGGTCGTCGACGAGGTCCTCGGCTTCTTCGAGGTGCACCGCCAGACCGGCACCCACCCGGGCGGCATCCACATCGAGCTGACCGGCGAGGACGTCACCGAATGCGTCGGCGGCGCCCAGGAGATCCGGGACGACCAGCTCGCCGACCGCTACGAGACGGCCTGCGACCCGCGCCTGAACACCCAGCAGTCCCTGGAGCTGGCGTTCCTGGTCGCCGAGATGCTCCGCCACTAGTGATCATCCGATAGGGCGCCCCCGACAGGGGGCGCCCTGCTTCATGCCCCGTGCTCCTCGCGCAGGCGCGAGGCCAGCTCGTCGTACGTCGGCGCGAGCGCGCGCAGCGACTCGGCGGCCTCCTCGGCGCGCCCGGTGACCATGTCGTACTGGAGCCCACCGACCAGTTCGGACTGCCGCGCCGCGAGCGCGGCGGACGAGCGCAGACCGATCGCCGACAGGCACACCGCCGCGTCGGCGAGTCTCCTGGCGCCCACGTGGATCGCGAAGTGCGTCAAGTGGTCCCGCGCCGCTTCGGGCAGGCCCTCGGCCGTCTGTGCGGCCAGATACTCGGCGGCCTCGCCGTTGCGCAGGGTACCGGGCGGCACCGGGCGGTCGTGTTCGCCGGTGAGCCAGGCGATCGCGGCCTCGACGGTGCTCTCGATCGCCTCGGCGACCTCGACGTCCCTGAGCTTTCTGAAGTCGGTCCGCGCGGTGTAGGAATCGCCGTATTCGAGGGTCTCCGCACGCCAGGCGTCCAAGAACCGCTCGACCGGCAGCGTCGCGAACGGGTGCCCGGCCGGGTCGTGGAAGCGGACCATGTCGTTCGCGACCCCGAGCGCCACCACGTAGTGGTCGCCGCCGATCGGTTCCCCGAAGCCGGGCCGGTGGACGTGCAGGCCGACCTCCACGGGGCCGACGAGCACCGGATCGCCGGTGCCGGCGGCGTTGAGCAGCCGCTCGGCCTCGTCGCGGTCGCCCGAGACCCGACGGCACTCCCAGCCGAGTGCCGCGATCGCGGCGTCCAGGCCGACGTCGCCGTCCCAGCCCGCCGGGTCGAAGAACGGCGTCGTGCCGCCGAGGACCTGCATCCCGAACGGCGAGCCGGTGAGCACTTCGAGGGCCGCGGGGCCGGGCGAAGCCGCACCGAGGACCATCGACAGCGAGTCCGCATAGCAATATGAACCCGAACCCGTGTAAGGACGGAACATCGAGCCTCCTCTGGATGGTTGTCCCGCGCGGTCCGCTGTGGAACCGTAGACGGTACTTTTTCGAAGTCCCCGCCGCAAGCCCGATGGAGTCGCGCTCGTGACCGCACATGACCTGTTCTTGCTCGGAGGAGTATTCCCCGGCATCGCCCCCGGTAACACGCTGCGGAACCTGGTCGGCTATGCCCTGGCCGCCGAAGGCGCCGGGCTCGACGGCGCGTGGGTGGCCGAGCACCACTTCATCGAGTACGGGGCCAACCCGTCGGCGACGCTCATGGCCGCGCACCTGCTCGCCGCCACCTCCCGCATCCAGGTGGGGACCGCGGTGACCGTCCTGTCCAACCGGCATCCGGTCGCGGTCGGGGAGGAGGCCGCGACCCTCGACGCGCTGGCGCCGGGCCGGTTCCGGCTCGGGGTGGGCCGGGGCGGCCCGTGGATCGACCTGGACGTCTTCGGCACCGGGCTCGACCGGTTCGAGCGCGGCTTCGAGGAGGGGCTGCGGCTGCTGGTGCGGTGGCTGTCCGGCGAGGACGAGGTGTCGCACGCGGGGGAGTTCTTCGACGTGCTGCCCGTGCGGGTGATGCCGCCCGGGAGCGGCGGCCCGGTGTGGGTGGCGGCGACGAGCGAGGGCACGGCCCGCCTGGCGGGCCGTCTCGGCCAGCCCTTGCTCCTCGGAATGCACGCCCCCGACGAGGACCACGTGGCGCTCATCGACGCCTGGAGGCACGCGGCCGAGGCGAGCGGCTTCGATCCCGATGCGGGCGAGCACGTCTCGACGCATCTGGCGCAGATCGCCGGCGGTCGCGCCGACGCCGAGCGCCTGCGCGAGTCCCTGACGGAGCTGCTCGTCCGCGGCGTCGGCCAGTACGTGAGCCTCAAACCCGGCCGCTCCCAACGCGATCATGCGGCTTATGTGGCCTGGATGATCGCTCGGCACGCGGTCGGCTCGCCCGAGCACGTCGCCGAGCGGCTCGCCGACTCCGCCGCGAAGACGGGCGTCGCGAGGCAGCTGCTTCTCGTGGAAGGACTGGGCGACCCGGAGGCCGTGCGCGACAACATCGCCGCGCTCGGCGAGGTGCTCAATACCTCGGGGGAGCACCCTTCCAATGCCGGAGCCACGGTTCGCGGCCTCTCTGCCTGAACCACTGGTTCGCCGAGCCGGTGCACAGGCAGATCAGCGTGGCCATCGGCATCGCCGTCGCCAGGAGCGCGACGACGAAGCTGGATCCCTCGACCGGGCCGCCGGTGCGGTTGTCCAGGCCGAAGCCGGTGGCCATCCCCACGAAGCAGAACACGACGGCGGCGAGCATGGCGACGACGGTCGCGGCCTGCGTCCAGCGGCGCCCGGCGCCGAGCTTGGCGGCCAGGATCCCGTACAGGACCGCCGTGGCCACGAACCCGGCCGCGGCCCACACGAGGAACCCCAGCAGGCCCCGCGCCTCCCCACCGATGCCGAGCTCGTCGATGATGTCGGCCCAGAACAGCGCCGTGATCGTCCCATTGCCCCCGCAGCACAGCAGGAACGAGAATTGGATCCACATGAGCGTCTGGGCCGCGGTGACGGTGCCGGGCTTGCGGTACAGCACCTCCGGCTCGGCCGGGATCGCGGATGTCACGGGCGCTCCTTCCTGAGCCGGCAGAACGCCTCAGTGTAGTGCCCTCCCGCCATGCGGTCACGATCGCAGCGCGTAGTCCAAAGCGTCGAGGACCGTCTCGTCCCGGTAGTCGAAGCCCTTGCCCTCCAAGACGGTCGGGCGGACCTTGGCGCCGCGCAGCAGCTCGGTCGCGGCTTCGCCGGCGACCAGCCTGGCCGCCCAGCCGGGGATGGCCCACGGCGCGGGCCGGTGGAGGACCGCGGCCATCGACTTGGTGAACTCGCGGTTCGTCGCCGGCGTCGGCCCGACCAGGTTGACCGGCCCGGTCACGTCCGCGTCCATGAGGAACTGGACCGCGCCCACCCAGTCGCGTTCGGAGATCCACGGCAGGTACTGGCGGCCGCTCCCGAACCTGCCGCCGAGGAAGAACTTGTAGGTCGGCGCGAGCCGGGCCAGGAGTTCGCTGTTCGGCCCGAGGACGTGGCCGGTGCGGAGCCTGACGACTCGTGCGCCCGCCTCCTGGGCCGGCGCGGTGGCCGATTCCCAGTCCAGGGCCAGCCTGCCGAGGAAGTCGGCCGCGGCGGGCGTCGTCTCGTCCACCGGCACGTCCGCGCGGTCGCCGTACCAGCCGACGGCCGAGGCGTTCATCAGCAGCGGCACGCCCGCGGCGGCGACGGCCTCGGCGATGACCTTCGTGGGGATGATGCGGCTGGTGCGGAGCCGCTGCTTGTAGGCGTCGTTCCAGCGCCGCCCGCCGATCGAGGCGCCGCACAGGTTCACGACGACGTCGACGCCGTCCAGGATGGTCGGCTCAAGTGGACCCTGATACGGGTCCCACTGGATCTCGTCGCCGTCGCCGGGTTTGCGGCGCACCAGCCTCACGATGTCGTTGCCTTCCAATGCGCGCCGCAGCGCGCCTCCGAGATAGCCGCTCGATCCGGCGATGACGATGCGCATAGACCAACCTTATTGCCTAGAAGAGGGACGGCGCCCGGCATACCGGTCGAGAGCTCAGTGCCTAGAAGAGGAACGGCGCTCGGCAAACCGGTCGAGAGCTCAGTGCCTAGAAGAGGGACGGCGCTCGGCAAACCGGCCCGGACCTCAGTGAGCCTCTTCGGGCAACAGACGCGGCACTCCGAGCGAGAGTGCGGTGTCGGTCGACAACCGGTGCCGTCGGTTCGTGAGGTTGCCTGGCCGATGTCGGAAGGCGCTGGCGGGTCACCGCATGAGCGTGCGGAGGTTGGCGGCGATGAGGTCGGGGCGCTCGGCGGCGATGAAGTGCCCACCGACGCCGAGGTCGCTCCACACTTCGATGTTCGCGAACAGCCGCTCGGCGAGCTCGCGCGGGGCATGTTCGATGGCCTGGGTGGTGCGGGCCACGCCGACCGGCTGGATCACCCGGTCGGTGATGCGGATCGGCTTTCCCTCGATGTCGTCGTGGTAGTACGTCCGGTTGGCACCGGAGACGGACCCCGTGACCCAATAGAGCGTGAGGGTGTCCAGCAGTACACGAGTGAGCGGACCGCCCCAGTCCCAGTCCTGCCCGGGCCGCAGGGTCCAGTTCCACCACTTTTCGAGCAGCCAGGCGGCGAGGCCGGCCGGGCTGTCCGTCAGGCCGTAGGCCAAGGTATGCGGGCGGGTGCTCAGCATGGCCATGTACCCGCCCTCGTCCCGGTCCCATTGGTCGGCGTAGCGCAAGTACGCGCGCTCAGGTTCGGTCAGGTCGGCCGACGGCCAGTTGGCGCGGGGCAGGCCCGGCTCGGTCGTGTGGTAGCCCAGCACCCGCTGCGGGGCGCTCAGCGCCATCCGGACACCGGCGCTGGCGGCGATGTCGTAGGCGTGGATCCACACGCGGTCGACGCCCAAGCCGTCCAGCAGGCGCACGAGCATGCCGGCGATCTCGGCACTGGACGGCCCGGGCACTCCGCGTCGGCCGGACAACGGGAAGCCGGGCAGTGAGGCGACGATGACGTCGTACGCCACCGGGTCGGGCTGGGCGAGCGACTCGGCCAGGTCGAGCATCTCCAGAAACGAGCTCGGCCACCCGTGCAGCAGGAGCGCGGTGCCCGCCGGTGCGTCGGCCCGGACCCGCATCGCGTGCAGGATCTGCCCGTCGCAGTCGACCCGGAGCTGGTCATGGCGGGCGAGTCGATCCTCGGTCGCGCGCCAGTCGTGCGCCTGCCACAGCTCGACCAGTCGTCGGACGTCGGCCAGTCCGGCGCCGTAGCGCCAGCCCGCGTCGGGGGCGTCGGATGGCCAGCGAGTGGCCGCCAATCTGTCGTTCAAGTCGGTCAGCTCAGCCTCGGGAACATGGACGATGAACGGACTGGCCAGGGGTGGTCCAGCGAGCCCATGCTGCTTATCCGGCATGGTCTACACGCTACCGGCGGGGTCCGACTTCAACCGGTTGAAGTGAGGCGCCGCCTCACAACGCCGCGAGTATCCGGCGGCGTCATGTCGCGAGCGCCGCAAAGGCGCGTCGAGGGGCGAATAGTGAGACGTGCCTTCCCCGCCGTTGTAGTGCCGCACCAGACTGCCAAGGGCGGCAGCTCGCCGAGGCCCCTCAGCGCCTCGGCGAGGGATGGTGCTCGGCATACCAGTCCTGCACCTGCGAACGCAGGTACGGGGCCTGGAGCTCGGCGTTGGCCTGGATCGACGCCAGCGTTTGGGCGGCCAAGGCACGGCGCCACTCGAGTTCGGCGGCCCGCATCGCGGTGTCGATGGCGCAAGGGGCCCGGAAGGACGACTCGGGGGCATCGGCCCAGACGCCGTTCTTGCGGATCTCCGCGCACTGGAAGGCCTCCTCGGGGCCCTCGATCGCCGTGAGGACGTCCATGAGCGTGATGTCCTCCAGGCCCCGGGCGAGACGGAAGCCGCCGTGCTTGCCGGGACTCGACGTGAGGATGCCGGCGCGGACCAGCGGTTGGAGCTGCTTGTTGAGGTAGGGGGGCGGCAGGCCGTAGCCCGCGGCGAGCCTGGCCGTCGACACCGGCTCGTCGACGCCCATCCAGTCCAGCAGCAGGCAGCAGTGCGCGGCCCATTCGACGCCTTCGCTGATACGCATAACGAAGATATTACTAGTCCTGGTTCGTACTGATCCAGGATAACCGTGAGACACCGCAACGGCCTTGCTCAACATTACCTAGAGGTCTAATATCTAGATAACGAGGCCGAACTTCTTCGGCCCCACACATCGACAGGAGCGATCTCCATGAGCGCCAACGCGAACCCCGCCGTCCAGGCCGTCCTCGCCCGCGCCGCCTCCGCAGAGAAGCTGGCGCACGCACAGCAATCGGTCATGACGCTGCTGGCCGACGCCTCTCAGACCGACGGCGCCCTGTCGGTCACCCGCTCGACCTTCCCCTCCGGAGGCGACGGTGCGCCGCCGCACTTCCACACCAAGGCCTGCGAGTCGCTGTTCGTCATCGGCGGGCGCCTCCAGGTGCTCGCCGGAGACGAGGTGGTCCTCCTCGAAGCCGGCGACTTCATCGAGTTGCCCGCGGGTCTGCCCCAGGCCTTCGGGGCCGCTGCCGGCGCGGACGCCGACGTCCTGGCGGTCTTCACCCCCGCGGCCGACCGCTTCGACTACTACCGGCTCCTGGAGCGCGTCGCCGCGGGCGAGGCCGACCCGTCCGAGATCGCGGCCTCCGGCGAGCGCTTCGACAACCACTATGTCGACAGCCCGGCCTGGCGCGCAGCCAGGTCCTGACTCCGGCCGGACTCACACGCCCAGGCGCTGGCGGTTCAGGCCTCCCAGTCGGGTCTGGAACTCGACGCCGGCCTTGAGCCCGGCCATCACCGACTGCTGGAGCGTGTTGTCGGTCGGCAGCTCCTCCAGCGGCACGTCCGGGGTACGGGCGAACACGAACCGCCAGATGTCGTCGTGGCCGCCGGCGTTCGCATAGTTCGGGGGGCCGACCAGGTCGAACAGCGCCCCGAACTTGAGGATGTTCGACCGCTCGGGCAGCCAGTCGCGCAGTTGCGGGTCCAGCAGCCACGAGGAGCACATGAACGTCATCGACCGGTCGGGCGGGAACTGCTCCGGGAACGCGGCGGGGAAGAACTCGAGCGCCTGCTCCACCGAGTCGCGCACCGCCTCGGGCGTGAGTGGGCCGCCCTCACCGCGGATGTGCAGCCCCATGCGCGGCATCGCGGTCGTCCCCTCCATGCAGAACTGGAGCCGCCCGAGCTGGTAGATCGTCCCGCGCACGTGTGCTGTGAACCAGAACGCGACGTCCAGACCGGGCCGCCCGTGCAGGCGCCGGTTGAGCCGAAGCTTCTCGCCGACATCGGCCAGGACCAGCCGCGACAGTGCCTCGTCGACGCCGCGCTCGCGATGGAACTCCAGCATGAGCGGCACGGCCGCCAGCACCGGATAGAGCCCGAGCAGGTGCCCGGCCGTGCCGCGGTCCTCCGGGGACTTCGGCCAGCGCACCCACAGCCGTCCGCCCATGTCGGCGGCGATCGACTGGTACCGCCGGTCCGCCTGTTCGAGCAGGTCGTCGTCGAGATCGGCGACGGCGGCCGCGGCCACCTCGGCGTCCTCGGGGTCGGCGCCGCACCAGTCGAGGAGAAGCTCGGCCACTTCGGCGGCGTCGGGCAGGGGCATGGGCCGAACTGAGCCGGCCGGCGGGAGGTCATCGGTCACCGGCCTATGTCACCATGTGCGGCCCCCGAGGTGCAACGTCGGGTCCCTCACCGCATAGTCTGACCGGGTGCGACGGTTGTTGACGCCTCCGTGGATCGTCCTCCACTTCTTCGCGGTGGTCCTGACGGTCGGTTTCAGCCTGCTCGGCTGGTGGCAGCTCGGCCGCGCGCAGGAAGGCAACGCCATCAGCTGGGGTTACGCCTTCGAGTGGCCGCTGTTCGCGCTCTTCACGCTCGCGCTGTGGATTCGGCAGATGCGCCTGGAGCTGCGCAAGGACCGGCCCGCCGACTCCCGCCGCCGAGACGAGCCGCCACCCGTCACCTCGCCGTTCGAGCCCGCTATTCTGCAGGCTCGCCGCAACGATGATGAGCTCGGCATGCAGGCTCGCCGCAACGATCCAGACCCGAACCAGGGGAGTACCGCATGAACGCCGCGCTGAAGCGATTCCGCATCGTCTCCTACATCGTCGGCACGTTCCTCATCGTGCTCATGTTCGTGGCGGTGCCGCTGCGGTACATCTGGGGATTCGAGGAGCTGTCGGAGATCATCAGCCCGATCCACGGCCTGTTCTACATGGTCTACCTGGTGCTCGGCTTCCACCTCGCCCAGCAGGCGGGCTGGAAGTTCTGGCCGCACACGGTGGGCCTGCTGCTGGGCGGCACCGTCCCGATCGGCTCGTTCTTCGTGGAGCGCTGGGCGCACCGGCGCATCCTCGAGGAGCACCCGCAGGCCGCGGACCCGAAGGTCCGCGACTCCGAGCAGGTCGGCTAGCTACTCGCCCCCGTCGGACGAGGTGCCGAGGTAGGACCCGGCGACGACGTCCTCCCACGCGAGGTCCCAGGTGGTGAACCCGTCGCCCTGCGGCAGCGCCCGGTCGGTGTTCAAGACGATCACCGGGTCGCCCCAACGGACGAAGTTGTAGATCCACTCGCCCATCTCGTCGGAGACGTTGATGCAGCCGTGCGAGCCGTTCGACTGGCCGAGCCGCGACGCGGCCCAGGGCGCGCCGTGGATGTACTGGCCGCTGAAGGTCAACCGCATCGCCCATTTGACGTCGGTCTCGTAGTCGTAGAGGTCCGAGACGAAGGTCGACTCCTCCTCGCGGCTCATGATGATCATGTGGCCTTCGTAGGAGCGGGCGTCGTGGCCGTCGATCTCGTCGGCGCCCAAGGAGATCGGGATCGTCTGGACGATCGAGCCGTCCTGGTAGGCGCGCATCTGCTTGCTGGAGTCGTCGGCCTCCAGCAGCCGCGCCTCGGAGTCGATGGAGAAGGAGCGCTCGAGGTCGAACTCGCCGTAGCGGTCGTTGCCGATCGGCAGCCCGCCGAGCGCGAGGCGCACGGTGATCTGGGTGTTCGGCTGCCAGTACTCCTTGGGCCGGTACTCCAGGGCGCGCCCGGTGATCCAGTGCCAGCTGCCCTCTTGGGCGGGCTCGGCGTTGACGAACAGGCGCCGCTCGACCGATTCGCGCAGGTCCTCGGGGATCTCGTAGTCGATGAAGCGGATCGCGAGGACGGCGGCCTGGCCGACGGTCGAATCGTTGCCCGGCACGTAGTCCTCGAGGCCGACCCGGTTCGGCGGTGAGGCGATGGTGGTGAAGGTCGACTCGACGGTGACGGGGATGCCCGCGTCGTCCTCGGCGGTGACCGCGGCGGTGTAGGTGGCCTCCCACTCGAGCGGGGCGGCCGGGATCCAGGTGGCGCCGTCGGGGTGCATGTCGCCCTCGACGGTCTCGCCGGCCTCGTTCGTCAGCTTGAACTCGACGAAGGTGCCCTGCTCGACCGTCCACGCGATCTCGGTTGCGGCGGTGGCGTCGGTCGCGCCGTCGGCCGGTGTGATGGTGACCTGCGCGGCGCTCTGGGGCTCTTCCGATTCTTCGGCGCCGTCACCGGTGTCGATGGTGCCGGAGTCGTCCGAGCAGGCGGTCAGGCCGACCGCTGCGATCCCGGCGGTCAGGGCCCCGCGTCGAGTGATGGAGGAGCGTCCGATCGTCATGCAACCACAGTACACAGCCGTCGCGAATACCATTCTTCTTAGGCGGGTGACCCGGTTCTCAGGGGGAGCCCGGGGCTTCGTCTCAGGCCCGTGACCCCATTCCCAGGGAAGGCTCGGGGCTCCGCTGTCGGCGCCGTCCGATTTCAGCGAATGCTGAGGTGGACGTGGTTCGTGTGATCCGAGGACGGGTCCCCGTACGCGCCGGAGTAGGAACGCCACCCCGACGAGGGGAACCAGATCTGGCGGTACCAGATGACGTATTGCACACCGAGCGCGCTGGCGTTCTCGATGAGCCAGGCGGCGAGGTTCTGGCCGTATTCGTAGTCGTCGCCGCCCGCGTGGCCGCCGAAGCCGCCGGCCTGGGCGGAGTAGTCGCAGGCGCGGCCCTTGGGGTGCTCGCCCGAGCCGCCGGAGCGGTAGCAGCTGACGAAGCGGGTGAAGCCGGCGATCTGGGACTGCTCCAGCGCGTGGAGTGTGCGCGGCGTGAGGCAGCCGCCGGTGGTGGGGTCGTTCTCGGTGCAGCTCTCGTAGGGCAGGGTGCCGTCGGAGTTGCGCGGCGCCGGTTCCGCCGCCGGAGCGTCGCTGGAGGTCGGGCCGGTGGTGGAGTCGCCGCCGGAGGCGGCCATCTCGCGCGCGGCCGCGTCGCGGGCCGCCTCCATGTCCTCGGTGAGCTGTTCCTGCTCGGCGATGTTGTCGTCCAAGGTCTGGCGCGTCGCCTCGATCTCGGCCAGGCGCGCGATGAGCGCGTTGAGCCTGTTGGCGCGCGATTCGCCGAGGAATTCGAGCATCGTCATGGCGTTGAGCGCGTCGCTGGGGTCGCCCGAGGTCATGAGCGCCGCGGTCGACTGGACGTCGGAGGTCGTGTACGCGATGTAGGCGTACTCGTCGAGTTCTTCGTTGAGCCGCCCGACCTCGGCCTCGGAGTCCGCAAGCTCCTGTTCGAGGTCCTCTTGCTCCTGCTCCAGCGCGGCCAGTTCGTCCTGGGCGTTGAGGTAGTCCTCGATGGCCTGGCTCAGACTGCTGGAGGCGCCTTCCTCTTCCTGTGCCGAGGACTGCGAGGCGGGGGCGACCAGGAGGACGAAGGCGGTGACCGCAACGACCGGGAAGGACAGGAGGCGTCCGGCCGAACTTCGGTCAGCGGGGCGTGCGGCGATACCGTTCAATGCGGGAGGGTCCTTCGGGTGCTTGAGTTCCGAGTGGACGTGTCGGCGTACAGCGTAGAACGCGAACTTCGCTCGTTCAATTCGGGGTCTCGCGCGTAACCCCAGGTGACAGCTCTCTTACCCGCCTCCTTCCTCGTTTCGCGCCATGCTATGGCCTCGGTAACTCAGGACCCCCTGCGCACCGCTTCCACTGGTAGTGTTGTTCGAAATTGAACCGATGGTAGTCGGTCACGCACTCCGAAGGAAGGGAGGTCGGGCATGGGTTCGGGAGCATTCGAGAGCCGTTGGCTGTCCCCGGACGCGAACGCCGTCTGGACGCGGTTCCTGACCGTCACCCACCGGCTGGAGCAGCAGATCGACCGCCGCCTCCAGGACCGCCACGGAATCACCCACACGCAGTACGAGATCCTGGTGCGCCTGGCCGACGCCGAGCACCACCGACTGCGAATGAGCGAGCTGGCCGAGCAGATCGTCACCGCCAAGAGCGCCGTCACTTACCAGGCCGGCCGGCTCTGCGAGATGGGCCTGACCGAGCGCCACAAATGCGTCGAAGACAACCGCGCCGTCTACGTCCGGCTCTCCGAAGCCGGCCGCGAGCGCCTCGAAGAGGCCGCCCCCTGCATCCTGGCGCTCGTGCGCGAGCTGTTCCTCGACTCCATCAGCTGCGACCAGGCCAACGAGCTCAACAAACTGCTCGTCACGTTGTCGGACAACCTCGACGACATCGAACGACCCGTCTCGGGCGAATAACGGTCCGCGGGCGTCTCCGCCCCGAGGCTCCAGTGATCGATTCCCGACCCTGCGCGCCGGTGTAGGGTCAGGCCGTGTCAACCTTTCCGCGACCCGAGGGGACCAGGCCTTACCGGCTCGACGACCTCGCCGACCTCATCCCCGCAGCGAAGGACTCCGACCTCACCGTCACGGGCGTGAGCCTCGCCGCCTCGCTCATCGAGCCCGGCGATCTCTTCGCGGCACTGCCTGGCGCGCGCCGCCACGGCGCCGAGTTCGCCGGCGAGGCCGCCGAGCGCGGCGCGGTGTGCGTCCTCACCGATGCCGCAGGCGCTGAACTCGTCGGCGACCTCCTGCCCGTCATCGTCGTGGACGATCCCCGCCGGCTCACCGGCGAGATCGCCTCCCGCGTCTGGGGCCGGCCCTCGGAACACCTCGACCTCATCGGCATCACCGGAACCAGCGGCAAGACCTCGACCGCCTACCTCGTCGAGGCCGGACTCGCCAGCGCCGGGCGCATCACCGGCATCATCGGCACCGTCGAGACCCGCATCGCCGACCGGATCATCCGCTCCGAGCGCACCACCCCGGAGTCCCCCGAACTCCAGGCCCTGCTCGCCGTCGCCGTGGAGCACGGCGTCACCGACGTGGTCATGGAGGTCTCCAGCCACGCCCTCGCGCTCGGCCGCGTCGCCGGATGCCGATTCAAAGCCGCCGGCTACACCATGTTCGGCACCGACCACCTCGACTTCCACGCCGACCTCGACGACTACTTCAACGCCAAGGCCCAGCTGTTCGACGGCCGCGCCGAAACCGAGATCCTCAACGCCGACGACGAACGCGTCGCCACCCTCGCCGACGGCGAGAACCTCGTGTTCTCGCTGCGCGACCCCCAGGCGGACTACTACGCCTGGGACATCGTCGCCGACGGCTTCACCCAGTCCTTCCGCCTGCGAAGCCCCGGCGCCGAGGCCGAGGGCCGGCTCAATATGCCCGGCCGCCACAACGTCGCCAACGCGACCCTCGCCGCCGCCCTGCTCGAAGCGGTCGGCGTCGACCTCGCCGAGGCACTGGCCGGAATCGCCTCCTGCCGGGGCGTGCCCGGCCGCATGGAACTGGTCTCCGGCTCCTCCCCGGTGCGCGGGATCGTCGACTACGCGCACAAGCCCGAGGCGGTCACCGCCGTCCTCGACTCGCTCAAGGAGTCGACACCGGGCAAGGTCATCGCGATCATCGGCGCCGGCGGCGACCGCGACCGGTCCAAACGCCCGCTCATGGGGGCGGCCGTGGCCCGCGGCGCCGACCTCGTCATCGTCACCGACGACAATCCGCGCACCGAGGACCCCGCGCGCATTCGCGAGGAGGTGGCCGCCGCCGTGCGGGGCGTGCCCTGCCGTAATATTCCGGGGCGGGAGTCGGCCGTACGGGAGGCCGCGAGCCTGGCCGTTCCCGGAGACACCATCGCCTTGCTCGGCAAGGGCCACGAGACCGTCATCGAGACCGCGGACGGACCAGTGGAAAGCGACGACCGCGAACTGCTCGCCAGAGCGCTGCGCGAAGTCGGCTGAGCCGAGCCGGCCCGGTGGTGTGACCGACCACCGCCCGCACAGCACCAATCGAACAGGAGGAGACCGCCGCGTGATCCCCATGAGCCTGGCCGAGACCGCCGTCGCCGTCGGAGGCACACTGAGCGAGAAGGCCGATCCAGAGGCGATCGTCACCGGCGGGATCGAATTCGACTCCCGCAAAGTCGGCCCCGGCGGGCTGTTCCTGGCCCTCCCCGGCGAGAAGGTCGACGGGCACGACTTCGCGGCCAAGGCCGCCTCCCAAGGCGCCGCCGCGACCATAGCCGCGCGCGAGATCCCCACGGCCGCCATCTACGTCGACGACGGGCTGCGCGCCCTCGCGTCGCTCGCCCGCACCGTCGTCCGCCGCAGCGAGGCCGCCGTCGTCGGCGTCACCGGCTCCAACGGCAAGACCTCCACCAAGGACCTCATCGGACAGCTGTGCGCGAGCCTCGGCCCCACCGTGGCCACCGAAGGCAACTTCAACAACGAGCTCGGCCACCCCTACACCGTCTGCCGCCTCGAGCCCGCCACCCGCTACCTCGTACTCGAACTCGCCGCGCGCGGCCTCGGCCACATCACCGAGCTGTGCGAGATCGCCCCGCCGCACATCGGGGTCGTCCTCAACGTCGGCATCTCCCACCTCGACGGCTTCGGCTCCATCGAGACCACCGCGCGAGCCAAGAGCGAACTGCCGCGCTTCCTCGCCCCCGAAGGCACCGCGATCCTCAACGCCGACGACCCCCGCGTCGCCCGCATGGCCGAGGCGACGCGGGCCGAAGTGCTCCGCTTCGGCATCACCGAACGAACCGACATCACCGCCGCCGACGTCGACCCCGGCGACGGCCGCCACCGCTTCACCCTCCGCACCCCCGACGGCGACGCCACCGTCCACCTGCGGCTGTGGGGCGGCCACCACGTGTACAACGCGCTCGCCGCCGCTGCCGTCGCCTGGCGGCTCGGCGCGAGCCCCGACCACATCGCACAGCACCTCTCCGAGGCCGGACGCCGGTCCGAGCGCCGGATGGACGTCTTCACCCTTCCCGACGGCACCACCGTCATCGACGACTCCTACAACGCCAACCCCGCCTCGATGGGCGCCGCGATCCGCGCGCTCGGCCAGCTCCCCACGGCCGGGCGCCGCATCGCCGTGCTCGGTCTCATGGCCGACCTCGAAGAACAGAGCACCGAATGCCACCGCCGCGTCGGCGAGCAGGCCTCCCAAGCCGGCGTCGACGAACTCATCGCCATCGGCGAGGGCACGCAAGCGATCGTCGAAGGCGCGGCCGGAAACGATCACGGCATCGACGGCGGCTCCAGCGGCGTAGCCGCTACCCACGTACCCGACCAAGCCGCGGCCATAGAACTGCTGCGGAACCGGCTGCGCCCCGGCGACTCCGTCCTGGTGAAGGGCTCCCGCTACCTCACCTGGGACGTCGCCGACCACCTGCGCGCCAAGGAGGACAACGACCAGTGAGAGCAGTAATCATCGCCGCGTTCGTGGCGTTCGCGCTCACCATGGCGCTCACACCCCTCGCGGCCAGGGCCTTCCGCAGGCTCAAGGCCGGCCAACCCATCCGCACCGACGGACCCCAGACACACCTCACCAAGGCCGGCACCCCCAGCATGGGCGGCGTCGTGTTCATCTTCACCACCGTCGTCGCCTACATTGTCGGCCACATCATCCTCATGGCGCTGCCCGAGTCCGACACCGAGCAGTTCTCGCGCCCGACCAACTTCACGGCCACCGGCCTGGTCCTCATCGGACTGTTCGTGTCCTGCGGTTTCGTGGGCTTCATCGACGACTGGCTCAAGATCCGCCGGAAGCACTCCGGCGGCATCTCCGGCAAGATGAAGATCCTCGGCCTGACGATCGCCGCCACCGTCTTCGGCATCATCGCCCTGTACTACACCGGCTCGGTCCACAGCGAGGAAATCTCCAACACCGTCGCCACCCCGTACCTCTCGTTCACGCGGGACATCGGCGAGCTGCCGCTGACCAAGATCGGCGCCGTCATCCTCTTCGTCTTCATCGTCAACGCCACCGCCAACGGCGTCAACCTCACCGACGGACTCGACGGCCTCGCCACCGGCGCCTCCATGATGGCCTTCGCCGCGTACCTCATCATCGGCTTCTGGCAGTACCGCCACTGGTGCGGCGGCGCCGGCGGCGCCCTCTCCCCGAACTACTGCTACGACGTCCGCGACCCACTCGAGATCGCGCTCATCGCCGGAGCCGCCGCCGGGGCCATGTTCGGCTTCCTGTGGTGGAACACCTATCCGGCCAAGATCTTCATGGGCGACTCCGGGGCGCTCGGACTCGGCGGCCTCATCGGCGGCCTCGCCCTCACCTCCAAGACGATCATGCTGCTGCCGATCATCGGCGGCCTGTTCGTCATCATCACCTTCAGCGTGATGATCCAGATCACCTCGTACAAGCTGACCGGCCGCCGCGTCTTCCGCATGGCCCCGCTGCAGCACCACTTCGAACTCGCCGGCTGGTCTGAAGTCACCGTCGTGGTCCGCTTCTGGATCATCGCCGGCATCGGCATGGCCATCGGCCTGGGCTTCTTCTTCGCCGACTTCCTGAGAATCGCTGGATAGACTGTGGAAATGGCCGACCGCTACCTCATCGCCGGCGCCCGAGTCGCCGGAGCCGCCAGCGCCGAAGCGCTCCTGGCCAGGGGCAAGTCCGTCACCGTCTACGACCGCGAGCGATCCGACCGCATCGACCGGCTCGCCGAGATGGGCGCGCGCATCGTCGTCGCCGACGACTTCGACCCCGCGCTGCTCGGCGACGTGGACGAGGTCGTCCTCTCCCCAGGCTTCCCGCCCCGCCACCCGATCGCCACCGCCGCCCGCGAGCGGGGCCTGGAGAGCTACTCCGAGCCCGAGCTCGCCTGGCGGCTGCGCGGACCCGACGCCCCGCGGTGGCTCGCCATCACCGGCACCAACGGCAAGACCACGACCACGACCATGCTCGCCGCCATGCTCACCGCCGGCGGGCTCCGCTCCGCCGCGCTCGGCAATATCGGCGAGCCCCTCGTCTTCGCCGCGAACGGCCCCTACGACGTGCTCGCCGTCGAGCTGTCCAGCTACCAGCTGCACTGGTCGCGCCTGCTCGCGCCCGCCGCCGGCGCCGTCATCAACCTCGCCCCCGACCACCTCGACTGGCACGGCGACTTCGAGTCGTACGCCGAAGCCAAGGCGGCGGTCTGGCGCGGGGGAACGGCCGTGGTCAACCTCGACGACCCCGCCGTGGTCGCGCTCGCGGAGCACTCCGGTGCGACGATCGTCGGCTTCACCCTCGCCGAACCCGAGCCCGGTCAGTTCGGCGTGGCCGCAGGCGAGCCGGACGGTGCGCGCGGCGGCATGGCAGCCGGTCACCTCGTCGACTACACCGACGGCACCCCGCGGCGGATCTGCTCGATCGACGACGTCCGCCCCGCCGGATCGCACAACGTCGCCAACGCTCTGGCAGCCGCCGCCCTCGCCAGGCAGGTCGGCGTCTCCCACGAGGACATCGGCCGCGCCGTGCGCGACTACACCCCCGAGCCGCACCGCAACGTCGCCATCGCCGAGGCCGCCGGCGTCCACTGGGTCGACGACTCCAAGGCCACCAACCCGCATGCCGCCGCCGCCGCGCTCGCCGCCTACGACTCGGTCGTCTGGGTCGCCGGCGGACAGCTCAAGGGCGTCGACATCGACGACCTCGTCTCCCGCCACGCCGGCCGCATGAGAGCCGCCGTCCTCATCGGACAGGACTGGTCCCAGATCGCCGACGCGCTCGCGCGACACGCGCCCGACCTCCCGGTCGTCGCCGTCGAAGGCGGCGACGATGCGGTCATGACCGACGTCGTGGCGCACGCCGCCGCCCACGCCCGAGCCGGCGACACCGTGCTGCTGTCGCCCGCAGCCGCCTCGTTCGACATGTTCGAGAGCTACGCCCACCGCGGCGACGCCTTCGCCGCCGCCGTCCACCGCCACCTCGCCACCGAACCCGCCCCGTCGGCCCCCGGCGAGACGGCGTGAGGTCCGGCTTCACCGAGATGCTCAGGGGCCTGCTCGACCGCCCGCTGGCCTCGTACTACCTGCTGCTGTCCTCCAGTGCCCTGCTGCTCACCATCGGCCTGGTCATGGTCTTCTCCGCGACCATGGTCGAGGCCTACGCCGAGCACGGCTCGCCATTCGAGGTCGTCCTGCGCCAGGCCATGTGGGCACTGTTCGGCCTCATCGGATTCTGGATCGCCCAGCGGCTCCCGGCCCGCACCTACCGCAGCATCTCCCGCCCCCTGCTGGTCCTGTCGGTCCTGCTCGGCCTGATCCTCGTCGCGCCCGACTTCGGGAACGCCGTCGTCGGCACCGACGACCTGTGGATCCACCTCGGCCCCATCCAGTTCCAGCCCGCCGAGCTCGCCAAGTTCGCCCTGCTGCTGTGGGTCGCCGACTCCCTGCTGCGCCTCGGCCCGCGCATCGCCTCCTGGCGCGACCTGGCGATCCCCATGTTCCCCATCGTGGGCCTGTCGATGGTCATCATCGGCTACTCCGACCTGGGCACCATGCTCATCATCGTCGCCATGTTCATCGGCCTGCTGTGGTCGGCCGGCGTTCCGATGCGCATCCTCGGCGCCCTCTTCGCCGTGGCACTGGCCGGCTCGGCCTTCCTCATCGCCCTCCAGCCCTACCGCATGGAGCGCCTGCTGTCGTTCTACCGGCCCCAGGACTTCGCCGACGATGAGAGCTACCAGGCCATCCAGGGCTACTACGCCATCGCCGACGGCGGCTGGTTCGGCGTCGGCCTCGGCGAGAGCCGCCAGAAGTGGGAGTGGCTCCCCAACGGACACAACGACTTCATCTTCGCGCTCATCGCCGAGGAACTCGGCGTCGTCGGGTGCCTGGTGATCCTCGCGCTGTTCGGCGTCCTCGTCTACACCGGATTCCGCATCGCGCGGCGCTCCGCCGACCCCTTCCGCAAGCTCGTCTCCGCCGGCGTCACCATCTGGCTGGCCGGCCAGGCGTTCATCAACATCGGCGGCGTCCTCGGCCTCATCCCGATCACCGGAGTCCCGCTGCCGTTCATCTCCGACGGCGGCACCGCGCTGGTCGTCGTCCTCGCCGCGGTCGGCATGCTCGCGGGCTTCGCCCGTGCCGAACCCGACGCCGCCGCGGCACTGCGGGCGCGCAATCCGTCCCGTCTCGTACGATTCCTCTGGGCGCCCCTGCCGCCCGCTCCGCGCGACAACCCCGACGCCAATCCCTCCGGTGACGCCCCCTCCCGAACGAAAGGGAGCGGAACGTCCGCCACATAGTACGAGTCCCTACGACCAGAAAGCCTTGAAGTGCCACAGCTACGATCGGTCGTCCTCGCCGGAGGCGGCACCGGCGGCCACATCTACCCGCTCCTGGCGTACGCCGACTGCCTGCGCCGCCACGACCCCAGCATCCGCATCACCTGCCTCGGCACCGAGAAAGGCCTCGAGAACGAGCTCATCCCCAAGGCCGGCTACCAGCTGCGCAACGTCCCCGCGCACCAGCTGCCCCGCAAGGTCAACGTCGACCTCCTGCTGACCGCGCCGCGCATGCTCAAGGCCATGAAGGCCACCCGCGCGATCATGGACGAGGTGCAAGCCGAGGTCGTGGTCGGCTTCGGCGGCTACGTCGCCGTCCCCGCCTACCTCGCCGCCTGGCGCCGCAAGACCCCCATGGTCATCTTCGAGTTCAACGACCCGCCGGGGGTCGCCAACAAGCTCGCCCTCAAGTTCAGCGACAACCTCGCGCTCGGCTTCCCGCACCTGCCGCAGATCTCCCCGGTGCTGGCCGACGGCTACGTCACCGGCGTGCCGCTGCGCCCCGCGATCGCCCACCTCGACCGCGCCGCGCGCCGCGCCGAGGCCTGCGCCCGCTTCGGCCTGGACCCGAACCGGCCCGTCCTGTTCGTCTACGGCGGCTCGCAGGGCGCAAACTCCATCAACCAGGCCGTCTCCGGGGCCGCCCGCGTGCTGACCAACCGCGGCATCCAGGTCCTCCACATCATCGGCGCCCGCCGCGACGAGCCGGTCCACGTCCCGAACGACCTGCCGGTCGCCTACCGAACCCTCCCGTACCTCAACGAGATGGAGCTCGGCTACGCCGCCGCCGACATGGTCATGGGCCGCGGCGGCTCCATGACGGTCGCCGAGGTGACCGCGCTGGGCCTGCCGACCGTGTTCGTGCCCATGCCATGGGGCAACAAGGAGCAGTACCGCACCGCCGGACCCGTCGTGGCCGCCGGCGGCGCCGTCTTCTGCGACGACGAGGCCCTCAACCCCTCCTGGATCGAGGCCAACCTCGTCCCGCTCATCAGCGATCGTGCGAAACTCGCCGCGATGGCCCAGGCCTCCGCCGCGTTCGGACGGCGGGACGGCGACGAGGCCCTGCGCCAATTCACGCTGAAGGCGGTTGAACAAGGATGAGCGACGACCCCAACGACCTGAGCTCCCCGATCGACGAGGGCATCACGGCCGAGGACCTCGGCCGGACGCTGTTCATCGGCGTCGGCGGCGTCGGCATGAACGGTCTCACCCGCCTCTACGCCACCCGCGGGCTGCCGGTCTCCGGCTCCGAGCTGAAGGACTGGCCGAGCCTGCCCGAACTCGAACGCCTCGGCGTCACCCTCCACCGCGAGCACACCGAGTCCAACCTCGACGGCATCGACACCGTCGTGCGGTCCACCGCGCACAACGACGACCACCTTGAAGTGGCCGAAGCGCGCCGCCGCGGCATCCGCGTGTACCACCGCTCCGAGGCGCTCGCGGCGGCGATGACCGGCCGCCAGTCGATCGTGGTGACCGGTACCCACGGCAAGACCACCACCACCGCGATCGTCACCCAAATGCTGGAGCACGCCGGCGGGGCCCCGTCGTACGTCAACGGCGGCGAGATCATCGGCGCCTTCACCGGCGCGCATGGCGACGGCGAACACTTCGTGGCCGAGGCTGACGAATCCGACCGGTCGTTCCTGCGCTACCGGCCCGAGATCGGCGTGATCACCAACATCGACCTCGACCACCTGAACACCTACGGCGACATGGCGTCGCTCACCGAGGCGTTCGAGCGGTTCTGCCGCCACACGAGCAAAGACGGCCTGCTGGTCCTGTGCGCCGACAACGAGGGCACGGCCGGCCTCGCCGCCAAGTTCCGTGCCGAGGGGCGCTCCGTGGCCACCTACGGCTTCGCCGACGGAGCCGACATCCAGCTCGGCGACGTCGAGTTGAACAAGGACGGCGTGGACTACACCGTTCTCGTCCACAACCAGGTGCTCGGCCGCTTCCACCTGCCTATGCCGGGCCGCCACATCGCTCTCAACTCCGCCGCGGCCATCGCCGTGGGCCTCCAAATCGGACTCGAACCGGAGGAGATCAAGGAGGGCATCGCCGCGTTCGGCGGCGTCAGGCGGCGCTTCGAGAAGCGCGGCGCGACCGACGGTTTTCACGTGTACGACGAGTACGCCTACCACCCGACGGCGATGACCGAGGCCATCAAGACCCTCAAAGAGGTCGCCGCGCCCGGCCGCCTCATCGTCGTCTTCCTGCCCTACCGCGTCTACCGCACCGTCGAGATGCGCGAGGAGATCGCCGAGGCGCTCTCGCTGGCGGACAAGGTCGTGGTGATGGAGATCTTCGGCCCCGGCGAGGAGGTCCCCGAAGGCGAGGGCGGCGAGAAGCTCACCGAGGTCATCGACCTCCCCGACGGCGACAAGGTCTTCGTCCCCGAATGGGACGAGGTCCCCGCCGCGGTGCGAGCCCTCGCCGAGGAGGGTGATGTCGTGGTCACCATGGGCGCCCCGCCGATCTCCTTGATGCCGGACGACCTGCTGCGCTGAACCTCGACGGGCCGGGTTTGGCCGGTCTCGGTTGCTGGAGTGCCCGGTCGATACGGCCCGGCGGTATGGCCTGCTGAGCCCTGCAATGGAAGCGGGGTCGTTGGCGGGAACGGGCGTGAGTGATGGTCGTTCTGCGCTATGGCGGCGACAAAAGCGGTGGCGGTTGGGGCGTGGCTGTTGTTCGTCGCGGGGGTGGTCGGTGGTGCCGTGCCGGGTCGGATTGGGTCTGGCTGCGCGGTGGATTCGAGGTGATCTGTGGTCCGGTTTGGGCTCGGGGCATGGGGATGTGCTCGAAGCCGTTGTCGGTTTCGAGCTGGCGACCTATGAGGTGCCTTCCCCGCCACGGCATCCCGCAGCGGGCATATTAAGAAGGGCGGCGGTCCGTAGTCCGGTGCCGGTGCGGCACTGACGAGGTCGTGAGATCGCTTCGCCACATTAGACGGTGTGGCAGTCTCGTATCCCTGTCCCTGTCCCTGTCCCGGTTCCGGTTCGGGTGCCGGTGGTGAAGCCGGTTCGGGTTCGGTCGCGGGGTTGGGTGTCGGTGTCGGGGTGGTGAAGTGGTCTCGCAGTTTGGCGCGGGCGGTTTTCGCGGCGGCGATGACCTGCTCGGTCTCGGCCTGCTCGGCAGCCGCTTCGAGGTCGGGTTTCAGGGTCTCGGACCATTCCTCGGGGTACAGGCCGGTGGGGAAGGCGTTCGCGATGTCGTCGGCGAAGTCGGCGTCCAGGTCGGTATCGGTGCGCCAGTCGGCGCAGCCGCATGTGAGGTCGGGGTCGGTGTCCTCGTGCCCGTCGTGGTGGACGATCAGGGCCTTACCGGGTCCGGTTTTGGTGATGGTCCAGCCGGGGGTGTGGATGCGGCCGTGGTGGAAGCGGCACAGCAGGATCAGGTTCTCGGCCACGGTCGGTCCGCCGTTGGCCCAGTGGCGGATGTGGTGGGCTTCGGTCCACTGGACG
>NZ_BAAHCB010000006.1:10247-16682 GCF_054776215.1 Glycomyces tarimensis | reverse complement strand
GCCCGGGCGAAGAAGCGCCGCCCGGGCGGCCTCCACAGAACGCCGGAGGTGCCGATCAGAAAGATCAGACGTTTCTTGCGGATCGCGCGAGGTCTCGGCGACACTTGCACCATGTCCCGCACCGATGATGTCGTCAACGGCATCAAGCACATGATCCTCGAGGGCGAACTCCGTCCGGGAGAGCGGCTGCCCGTGGAGAAAGAGCTCGCCGAGACCCTCGGCGTATCACGCGGTTCACTCCGCGAAGGCGTCCGCGCACTGTCCATTCTCGGTGTCCTCAACACCCGGCAAGGCGACGGCACCTATGTCACGAGCCTCGACGTCACCCGCCTGCTGGCGCCGATGGGGTTCGTGGTCGACCTGCAGGGTGAGGGACAGGTCCGACACGTGCACGCCATCCGGCGGCTCCTGGAGTGCGAGGCGGCCCGCCTTGCCGCCCCCCGGATCACCGACGAGGCGCTCGCCGAGACCAAGGCATTGCTCGACGAGGCCGAGCGCATCCTCGACAAGACGCCCGAGGAGCACGAGCGAGTGATCGAGATCGACATCGCGTTCCATCGCGTCATTGCCGCCCACACCGACAATCCGGTGCTCGTCGGCATGATCGAGGCACTGGCCAGCCGCACTGTCCGCGATCGCCTCTGGCGGAGCCTGCGCGAGGAGGGCGTCGACCGGCGTACCCACGAAGAGCACCTCGCGATCTGGCGGGCGCTGCAGGCACGTGATCCGGAATTGGCGCGGGTCCGCATGGCGAACCACTTGCTCGGAGTGGAGGAATCGCTGCGTGACCGGCCGCTCGCCGAACCGCCGACAGGTCTGGAGAGCTGACGCCGCGGTAGGCGAGCGGTGTGGTTCGCCGAGGCGGTCGCAAGGCCTCGAGCCTGTCGGGACCTTCAGGACCTTCAGGACCTGCGGCATGTGGTGACTGACGAGCATGGCCGCCATTCTGGCCCCACCTGCGCTTGTGGGGCCGGCCAGGCAGCACGACCTCCTCGACTCGGTGAACGTGCCGACAGGTGCAGAAGCGCATTCGTCGCCTCGGCAGGGTTGACCTTATATCGGAGTATCTCTATAGTTCTGTGCATCGAAAATTTCGGCCAATGTTCCGAAAATTTTCGGACGGAACCGCTCCGCGGCTGTGTCGTCGCTCCCCCCGGTACAGCTCGATGCCGCGCCGCACTCGAGCGCACGGTCCGCTGGGCCCGCCGGGCAATCGGCGGATTCCCACGATCGGCGAAGGAGTAATCGATGCCAATTTCAAGACACGGAGTCCTGGGAATGGGGGCGCTCGGAGCCACCGCCGCAGGTGCCTCCGTGCATCCCTCCGCGCATGCCCGCCCTGTCGCAGCGGCGACCGCCCCGACCGAGCCGTTCGCCATCGGCGTGCGGGAGTTCGCCTGGAGCAGGGGAGACCGCAGCCTTGTCACCCGCATCTTCTATCCGTCGATCGGCTCGCCCGGAGGCGAGCCGGTGCGCGACGCGCCGATCGCCGACGGCAGTTTCCCGGTGGTCGAGTGGAGCCACGGTCTGGGCGGCAATCCGGAGAGCTACGGCGTTCACATCCGCCCCCTGGCTCAGGCCGGATTCATCGTCCCGGCACCGGTCTTCCCCACTACCACCACCGGTGCCGAGGGCAATGTCGACGACGTATACAACGGCAATCAGTCGCTCGACGTCGCAGAAGTCATCACCCGCACCTTGGCGCTGAACGAAGGCGGCGACATGTTCGCCGGCCACATGAACACCGCGAACGGCGTCGGAGCGTCCGGACACTCCCTGGGCGGGATGACCACCCACGGGCTCCTCACCGCCTGGCCCGACGAGCGGGTCACCGCCGCGATCGCGTATGCCACCGTCGACATGGGCCATCCGGCGGTTCAAGTCACCGCCAAGGTCCTGTTCGTCCACGGCGACCAGGACCCGATCTGCGACTACGACCGAGCGCGCCAGGCCTATGCCGAGCTCCCGGCCCCGAAGTCCTTCATGACGCACACAGGACAGGGCCACGACGAGTTCATCTGGAACGGACCGACTTACGCTCAGACAGTCCACACCAGTCTCGACTGGATGCGGTGGTGCCTATACGGCGACACCGCCGCGCGCGACCGGCTTCCGGCTGACGCCTCCGGTGGCGGCATCGTCTGGGAAGCCGAACTCGACTGACCCCCGGCATCGATCCCGAACTCTACAAGACCAGCGAGGAGTCCAGTCCGCACGAGGCGCTTCGTTGCCCTGGCCGCCGAAATGCCCCGGTGCGATCGTGCGCTCAGCCCTGCACTGGGCGCTTACCCCGTGCAGGGCTGAGCGGGCAATCGCTCGGGCCGAGGACGTGAGGGGTCCCCGGCCCGTGCCCGCCTCATTCAGCGGTGCAGGTGACCGCCGGCGTCGACGCTGAACCGGTGCCGACGAATCCCCACACGCCGACCGTCTGTCCGGCCTGGATGGTGCCGTTCCACCCGACGTCGACCGCGGTGACGGTCGATCCGGATGTGGAGACGTCGGCGTTCCAGTGGCTGCTGATGCTCTGACCGCCCGGCCAGATCCAGGTGAGCGTCCAGCCGTTGATGGTCTCGCTTCCGGCGGTGATGAGGAGGTTGCCCTGCCAGCCTGAGCCCCACTCGTTGACGACATCGATCTCGGCCGAGCAGCCGGACCCGGTCGGGGGCGGGCTGGTGGTCTCGTCCGGCGGAGTGGTCTCGTCGGACGGGTCGGACTCGAACCGGTTGAAGAACTCCCAGGTCGCTCCAGGGAGCCACGAGTCGGCGCCGTCGCCCGCGGCGCCGTCCCTCGGGGCCTGGATGTGGCCTTCGTCGAACGAGGCCCATACGACCGGATGGTCCGTCGAGCATCCCGCGAACTCGGTTGTGATGTGCGTCCGGCTGCCCTGCGGAGGCGACGGCGTGGTCTGCGGCGTGCAGCCGTTGTTGGCGACGAACCTGTCGCGTTGGGAGATCCCGTCGGTGAAGTTGTCGGTGGTGCCGTGCGCCGCGAATACCGCGACCGGCTCGGTGCCGCCGCTGCATCCGCTGACGAATCCGGGGGAGCCGTAGGGCGCGATGGCGCGGAACATGTCCGGGCGAGAGCACGCGAGCGAGTAGCTCATGGCTCCGCCGTAACTGAATCCCAAGGAGAACCGCTGATCCGTGTCGACGCACAGATCGCCCTCGATGAGCGCGATCATGTCATCGACGAACGCGATGTCCTCGCCGCCGCTGTTGGCCCAGGCGTTGTCCAGGCCCTGCGGAGCGACGAAGATGGTGGAGTCGCCGGCGAGCCGCTTGAGCCCGTAGTAGGCGTAGGTGCCGGTCTGGACCGCTTGACCGGTCGCGACATCCTGAGCGGTGCCGCCCCACCAGTGGAAGCCAAAGACGAGGCGGTAGGGGCGGTTCCGGTCGTAGCCGGAGGGAATGTCGAGGATGAAGCTGCGACTCTTGCCGCCGCTCTGGATGGTGTGGGTGCCGCTGGTCATGGTGGGGGCCTGACCGCATCCGGCAGTTGCCGAGGCCTGCGCCGAGGACGGCGATGGGCCGGCGGTGGCGGCCAGCGTGCCCGCGGCGAAGACCGCGGCCAGGGCCGCCGCGACCAGCGCTATCCGCGCGCCGGTTCTCGAGGACTTCATGATGAGGCGCCTTTCGTGTTGTTGATGGCGGTTGAGCCTTGCGTCCCTGTGGTCGAAATTTTCGTGAGAGGCCCCGAAACTTAACGTACCCTAGGTATCGGTAAATGTCCATATATGCTTGACTAATCGGTTCCTCTATGTTTGTCAAGCTGGGGTGACCATGGCGGTCTGGTGTTGTTGGTCTCGTGTCATGGCTCGTCAGACGGCCTTGATCAGTTGGCGTTTCAGGCAGCGCAGTGCTTCGCGGTGGGTCTTGCCTTCATCGCGCTTGCGCAGGTAGTAGGCCCTTCCCCGGCCGGTCTTCATGCGGCAACCGGTAGTCCGGGTGGGAGAGACCGGTCAGACTGGCCAGGGTGCGCGCACCCTGGCGCGGAAAGAGCCGCGCACCCTGCTGCTTATACCGACGTGTCCTGGAGGCACCGTCCGGCCTACCGGCGCGTGGGCGCGCCAATAGGCTCCAGTGCCGCCCCTACCGCACGTTCGGGGCTTCCATAGCGATGCCTGCCAAATCCGAAGCTGGACCCCGGCCCGGTGTCAATGTCATGTTCAAGCTCGGCTTCCTTGAGACCGAAGCGCCCAACATCGCTGGGTACTCCTGCAGGTAGATGGGCATGTGTTGGCCGAGTAAGCACCCTCCTGGAAAGCGGACGATCGCCTGCTCCCAACAGGACATCCCTGTGAGGACGGGCGCGTTCGATCACTCGCTCGCATGCAAGGTGAGTTCGACCTCGACTGTCTGGCCTGCTTGGACTGTGGTGGTCTCGGTCGCGGTGGCGTCGGGTTCGAGGGTCGCGGTGATCTCGTATTCGCCTGCGCGTCGGCGTCGTTGGAAGGTGCCGTCTGATCCGGTCTGGTAGGCCAATTCTCGCGCGTCGGCTTCATCTCGGGGTCTGTCAAGCGGTTCGAATAAGACGGTGCCCAGGCAGAGGGTTGCCATCGGCGGCGGTCGTACCCCGACCGCCGCCGGCCGACCCGAGCTTCCCGGCGCAGGGGGACATGCCCGACTGCATCCCGGCATGGCTCGGCGCCTATGACCGCCCGGCCCCGAGCTGGCGGCCGGTACTCGTCCGCTGCATCCTCCAAAGCCTTGCCGAGGTCGCCGCCTTTGGGAGCTGCCTGACCCGAGCTCTCGGCTGGATCGACGGCGGCCCTGATATCCTCCGCGCCCGCGTCGCGCGGGACTTCCCGCTCACCCGACACGTGCGCTCCCCACGCACTTCCAGATAGGCCCAGCAATGACCAAGCGACAGTTCCCCCGCCCCAAGGATCTTCTTCCCC
This sequence comes from Glycomyces tarimensis, assembly GCF_054776215.1. Classification (NCBI taxonomy): domain Bacteria; kingdom Bacillati; phylum Actinomycetota; class Actinomycetes; order Glycomycetales; family Glycomycetaceae; genus Glycomyces; species Glycomyces tarimensis. The sequence continues at coordinate 11,785 of NZ_BAAHCB010000006.1, read as the reverse complement.
TGGTCCGGTTCAAACGCCCCGACTTCAACGCGAAGCGCCGGAGGCTGAACGCCGCACTGACCATCGCGGACCTCCGCGCCATCGCGGAGAAGCGCACCCCGCGCGCGGCGTTCGACTACACCGACGGCGCGGCCGAGGCCGAGCTGTCACTGGCGCGGGCGCGGCAGGCGTTCGCCGACATCGAGTTCCACCCCGCGATTCTGCGCGACGTCTCGAAAGTCGACACCGGCTGGGACGTGCTCGGGAAGCGCTCGGCCCTGCCGTTCGGCATCGCCCCCACCGGGTTCACGCGAATGATGCACACCGAAGGCGAGACCGCGGGCGCCGGGGCGGCCGCGGCCGCGGGGATCCCGTTCGCGCTGTCGACCATGGGCACCACCACCATCGAGGACGTCGCCGCCGTGGGCGGACCTGAAGGGCGCCAGTGGTTCCAGCTGTACATGTGGAAGGACCGCGACCGCTCCATGGCCCTAGTCGAGCGGGCCGCGGCGGCCGGGTTCGACACGCTCCTGGTCACCGTCGACGTCCCCGTCGCCGGAGCGCGACTGCGCGACAAGCGCAACGGGTTCTCGATCCCGCCGGCGATCACCGCCCGCACGTTCTTCGACATTGTGCGAAAGCCGAATTGGTGGTTCGACATGCTTACCACCGAGCCCCTCGCGTTCGCCTCGCTCTCGCGCTGGTCGGGGACCGTGGCCGAACTGCTCGACACCATGTTCGACCCCTCCGTCGACTACAAGGACCTCGCCTGGATCCAGGAGCAGTGGCCCGGGAAGCTCGTCGTCAAGGGCGTCCAGACCGTGGCCGACGCGAAGCGCTGCGCGGACCTCGGCGTCGACGCCGTGACCCTTTCCAACCACGGCGGCCGCCAGCTCGACCGCGCCCCCGTCCCCTTCCGCCTGCTTCCCCAGGTAGTCAAGGAGGTCGGGCAGGACATCGAGGTCCACCTCGACACCGGCATCATGTCCGGCGCGGACATCGTCGCCTCGGTCGCCCTCGGCGCGCGATTCACCATGATCGGCCGCGCCTACCTCTACGGGCTCATGGCCGGGGGACGCCAAGGCGTCGAACGCACCATCGCCATCCTCCGCGAGGAGGTCGAGCGGACGATGAAGCTCCTCGGCGTCGCGAGCCTCGACGAACTCGAACCAGGCCACGTCACCCAAATACGGTGAGGCTGTGGTGGGATGGTTGTCATGGTCGGACAGGAACAGCCAGGCAAGCCGCGGCTCACAGTGGTCGGATCCGCCGAGTCCGCGAAGAGCCAGGGCTGGCAGCCGGTGCTCGACGGCAGCCCGGCGAGCCAGGCCCATGTTCCGCCGACGAATCGACCCCACCAGGGACTTCCCGCTTGCCCGACACCTCGATCCCACAAGCGAAGAAGTTAAACCTCGAGCCCGATCGAGCTGGTCCGTCCCGATCGGCGGGTGGGCCCGCACCGGTGGCGTGACAGGAGCGATGTACGCGGACCACTGCAAGAACGAGCTGGTATTCCAACCGCCCGCCATTGCATCGAAGACGGCGCTGCCCGGCATCGG
>NZ_BAAHCB010000006.1:0-10219 GCF_054776215.1 Glycomyces tarimensis | reverse complement strand
GAAGCGGCGGTGCCTCAGTATGCTGCTTTGTTCTATTGGCGTCGTGTCGGCTCAGGGGGCGTCCAGTCCTCGGCGAAGAGGCCGTAGAGCTTCTCGTGGGCGGTGTTCTGGTCGGGGAACGTCACTTGTACTTGGACGTGCAGTTCTTGCCTGGGGAGGATGATGTGCTTGCCCTGCTCGGGCGGTGGGGATCCGAGGAGGATCGTGCTGTCGGTGCCGTCCTTGATGACCACGCCCCAGAACGTGTCGGTGAACGTTTTGGACAGGTGCGTCCCCGACGGCAGCTGCCCGAATCCCAGCCGCCACCGTTCAACGGGCTTGGTGTCGGCGGTCATGACGATGTTGTAGGAGTACAGCTGCCCTTTGCCCTCCGACCAGCTTCCGGAGAACTTGTAGGGGACCTTGAGGTTCCGCTTCTCAACGGTGAAGGTCGTCTGGGCCTCGGTGGACCGGGTGCCGCCGGAGACGGCTGTGGCGTGGACGGTGTGCTCGCCGAGCGCCCACCCAGCGTCGTCGGCGTACACCCATTTGTTGCTGGTGACCGGCACGGTGCCGAGGGCCTTGCTTTCGTCTTTGAGTTCGACGGTCCCGGCGTTGAACGCGTGTCCTTCGATGCGTGCCGAGGCGTCGACGTGCGCGTCGTTCTTCGGGTTGGTGATCTGCACGGAGGCTGTGGGTTTCACCAGGTAGAAGTTGCGGTAGGCGCGGCCGGACTTCGCCGAGCCGTGTACGGCGAGGACCGCGAGTTCATGCTTGCCTTCGCTCCAGTCGGTGTTCGGCGCGTAGGTCCACTTGCCGTTGGCGACCGGAGCGGTACCGATGAGCTTGAGCTCGTCGTAGATCTCGACCTTGTCGACCGCTCCGCTGACGGACCCCGAAACCTGCTGCTTGGCGTTCTCGACTTTGGCATCGGCGAGTGGTTGCTCGATGACCGGTACCGGTACGACTTCCTTGTACGCGAGGGCGGACTGCGGCTGGTCGTTCCAGGTGCCGGTGCGGCTTCCGGTCAGTTTGTACTTCGTGAGGTCGGCGATCTCGCTCTTCGCCGGTACGGGGAGGCGTTCGCCGCGCTGGTCGATCTTGGTGAACAGGGCGTTTTCTTCGTCGGTGCCGTTGACGACGGAGGAGACACCGTCGTCTGACTGGTTGAAGCCGTGTTCTGAGAAGTTGTTCGAGGTCGATCCGGCGGGGATGACGAGGATAGCGGTTCGGGGGCCGCCGACGTTGAAGTTGATGTCGGCGAACAGGCAGAACGTGTTGGGCGGGCACTTGTCCTTGCCCCTGTCATTGATGACGTACGGCTCGGTCACGTCGATTCCTTCCTGTTTATGGGGATTATGCGGCTGATGTCGTTTCTGCGCGAGACAAGGCAATAATACGGTTGCTTATCGTATGGGCGTCTATCAAGAATCCGACAGTCGACGTATAGAATCACATAGGGGTTAAAAATGCACGAAGTAGCCTACTGCTGCAAGCTCGCCGTCGGGCTCTAGCTTGAATTTCCACCTCGCTCCCGTGGACCGGGGCGTCCGCAGTCGGGATCGGTGGCGCTGCAACGGGGCTCGATGAGCGTCCTTGAACCTCGTCGTCGCTGCTCAGCGCAGTGGTCGGCCGCGACCGACTGCATCCTGCATCGCGCCATGCTTGATACGACCGATCAGCCGCCACGGAGTTATGGAGCACCGACGGGGCATCGTTTCGAGCGGCCGGTGCTCCAACTGCTCCCGGAGGCCGTCGAGCGCGACGGGGTAGGAGATGCTGAGCAGGCGAAACGCTCGCTCTCTCGCCTCCGGCGATCGCCGAAAGGTGAAAGATCCAGGCTGGGTCCGTTTGCCATTTGAGGCGCGCTGAACTGCGGAAGTCAGCGTGTCCAACTCCTGTTGGAGTCGCATACTTCCGGCTGGCTCGGGACGAGGGCACAGCGGAATCAACTCAGGGAATCTGATCTGGCAGGGGGTCGGGCGGGACGGTGTACGGGAACACCATAATTCCGATATGGATGATTATGAGCAGCCAAAAAGACCGCCATTGGTTCTAAAAACGAAGCCCGAGAATCGCCGATAGACCCCTCACCCGTGCGACCCACGGATCAAGCCGATACGCGGCGCGCTTCACGAGAGGGAGAGAAAGCGCTCTTAGAAAATGTGCCAGTATTGCTGCGCGGAGTCTGCGGCGTCCCGGAAATTGCCGGCGGAAGTGGACATGCGTCAGCGTCCACAATCTGACAGTGCGGCTCGAGCGATGCCGGTGGTGTCGGTTTCGGCGAGCTGGCTTGGGGCGCAGTGTCAGCGCGGACACGGCCCTGGTGGTCATTCTTGGTTCGGATCCTCTGTGAGCTAAGCAGGACTGTGCCCGAGATCGATTGCGGTGGACTGCAAGGCCAGGTATGTCGAAGCTTCCATATTCGAGGTGACGCCCTGACGGACCGGCGGGCCTCTCGTTACTCGGGCGCGGTGACTCGGGTCTAGGCTGCGGTTTCGCTGTTTCGACCGATGCGCCAGTCCATTCGGAGGCGCGGACAAGGGGAGGTCCACACAATCATGCGAATGCGTTTTGCCGCCGGTATCGCCGCAGGACTGTTGCTGTCGGGTGCGATGGCGGCCCCGGCGGAAGCCGCGCCAAGCGGCCTGAGGCAGTGCGAGAAGGGCAATGTGTGCTTCTGGACGGAGCCGAACTACAAAGGTGAGATCAGTGTCTTCTACGAGCCGGGCAACAACTGCGACGCCGCATATGACGGGGTGATCCGCTCAGCGGCCAATCGGTCAGGAAAACGCATCACGCTGTACGAAGACCAGAACTGCGAGGTGCCCCTTGTCACGCTCTGGGACAAGGTCGAGATCGACGACGTCGGACTGGACGCGCAGAGCTGGATCTGATCCACATCGCGCCGCGAAGGGGCGGACGGTATCCCGCTGTCCGTTCCCGGGGTGAGCCTGCCGGGTTCGGCAGGGGCTTCCCAGCGCAGGCGGCGGTCCTCGCCAAGGTGTCGGGCTCGGCCATGCGGAAGACTCGCCCAAGTTTAGGCGGGCGGCGAACACCGCTGCCGGAGGTCGCGGCCGTAGAGCACCCGGGCGGATCGCCGTTGCCCGACCACGCTCACCGGCAGACCGCCTGGTTGCCAGGCCAAGCGGGGCCCGTCGTAGTCCGCATCGGTCACGGATTGGCAGCGCCGCTTGGCAGTCGCGCTCGCCGCCAGCCCGGCGCGGCTTCACGGTGTCGCATGCGGACGATGATGACGCGACAGAGGGCGGCTGACCTGACGGTTGCCATTGCGGTGGAGGAGGTGGCGCTCGTAGGTGCGGGACGCTGTGGCGACAACTCCACATGGAACATTTCAGGCAAGGCCAGCGTGAATATCCGCTGAGGCCGCGATGAGACCGGAGCCCTCCAGGATCGCCTGCGGCGTCGAAGTCCTCGGCCCTGTGCAGAGCAGGGGATCAGTGCATGCCGGTCTGGGTCAGATGCATCTGGGCGTAGCGGCCCGAGGCCTCCAGCAGTTCGTCATGAGTGCCCTGCTCGAGGATCCGTCCGTTGTCGAGCACGACGATGCGATCGGCGCGGCGGATGGTGGACAGCCGGTGCGCGACCACCAGGGTGGTTCGGCCCCGCATGAGTCGGTCGAGCGCCTCTTTGACCAACTCCTCGGCCTCCGGGTCGAGCGCTGAAGTCGCCTCGTCGAGCAGGAGGATGCGCGGATCTCGGACGAGCGCCCGTGCGATCGCGAGTCGTTGACGCTGCCCGCCGGACAGGCGCGCCCCGCGCTCGCCGACCACCGTGTCGAGGCCGTTGGGCAGTTCGTGCACGAACTGCGATGCGTTGGCATCGCGAAGTGCGAGCAGGATCCGCTCCTCATCTGCGTTCCGCAGGCCATAGGCCACGTTCTCCCGGATGGTGCCTTCGAACAGGACGGATTCTTGCGGCACTACCGAGATGAACCGACGTGCTGTGCGCAGATCGAGCTGCTGCATGTCGACGCCGTCGAGCAGGATGCGGCCCGAGGTGGGACGCACGAACCCCAGCACGAGGTTGAGCAGCGTCGATTTCCCCGAGCCCGAGGGACCGACGAACGCGACCGTCGTTCCCGGTTCGATGTCGAGCGAGACCTCCCGCACCGCATCGGTCTCGGCCTCCGGATAGCGGTGCGAGACGTTCTCCAGACTGAGGCGGCCCTCGACGGTGCCTACATCCTGCTTGCCCGCGTTCTGCTCGATGTCCGGCTCTTCAAGGACCTCGGCGATCGAGCGGACCGACTCCAGACCGCGCGCTCCGACCGGTATCAGCATCATCAGCTGCGTGAGCCCCTGCGTCAGCAGCGTGAAGTAGGTCGACAACAGCACCACCTCACCGGGCGTGATCGGCAGCGTCCGGGTGAGGGCGAACGTCGCCGCGAGCACGAGGCAACCCGCGCCGAGCAGCTGCATGGTGACCCATGAAATCGAGGCCACGTGGCCGTTGAGCATGTCCAGGTGCAGGCCCGCGCGCCGTACGTTCTCCGCGCTACTGGCCACCCGCGAAACCGCCGTCTGCTCCAGGCCGTGCGCTCGGGTGACCGGCATGAGCGAGGCCATCTCGCCGACCCTCGCCGCCAGCCCCTCCATCTCCCGCCGGAACTTCTCGTTGCGAGTTCGGGAGCGGCGGCGCAGGCCGGCGCGCAGCCCGATCGCGATCGGCACGGCGAGGGCGTACACGGGCAGGAACTGGGGCACGGCTATCGCGGTCATGGTGAGCGCGCCGATCAGCACCATGGTCGCTGACAGCAGCGGATGGGTGATCTGTTGGAGCATGAGCTCGACGTTCTCGACGTCCCGGACCAGCTTCGTCTGCACGATCGAGGAGCTCACCCGCGTGTGATAGCCGATCGACAGGCTCTGCAGCCGATCGGCCAGGGCATTGCGGAGGTCGGCGCCGGTGTCGCGCACCACAGTCATGAAGTTGCGCGTGTAGAGGATGTGGTTGGGGTAGTTCTGCACCAGGAGCGCCGCCGCGATGGCGAACCATCCCAGGACCGCCGTCACCGAGCCGTCGGCGGCGACCAGGTCGATGATCGCGGCGGTCACCACCGGCAGGAACCACAGCGGAATCTCTTTGAGGGTGAACGCTGCCACCGCCAGGAGCATGCGCCATGGGCGGCGCATGAGCAGGCGGAACACCGAACGCGCGGCACGAGAACCGCCCAGCAGTTCCGGCCGCTCGGCAAGCGTTCTCAGGGGCATTCGCCGATAGTACGCCACTATTGTGCGCCTCGGCCAGCGCCAGGCCAGGCGGCAACGCTCCCGGATCGTCGGGAGTGTGTTCGACAACGCCCGGTGGCCGGTGCTGTACATCGCAAGGCCCGAATCCGTCTACGGCCGGCGGTTCAGCAGACGCCGTCCTCGTCGCACGGGCGACATCCGGCCCTCTCGGAGTGGATGACCACGCAGCAGCGGCCCGGGCCGGGCGCGAGTTCGACTCGCTCGGGGTCAGCGTCGCGCGCGGCGAGTACGCCGCGTAGGAACGACCGGTTCATGCCGCAGACCAGTTCGGTCTCTCGCTGGGCGATCCGGTGAAACGGACAGTTGCGCAGCTCGATGTCGTCGTGGTCGGTGATGTGGGGTTCGTAGCCGCAGCGGGTGAGTGTCGCCAGGAGGTCGGTGGCTTCTTCGTCGACTGCACGTCCCTGCCGTTCGGCGGCGGCGAGCAGGGCGCTTCGCAGCGCCTCGGAGTCCGCGGCCGCGACGGCGTCGACGAGGATCTCGGCCAACAGGCCGTATTCGCGTGGCGGGATCGTGACCGATACCTCATCTCGCGCGGGCGCGTATTGCTTGGCGGGTCGCCCGGCTCCCGGCCCGCCCCGCCCTTCCGGACGGGCGTAGCCGGTCGTGAGCAGGCCCGCGTCGGCGAGCCGGTCGAGGTGGTATGCCGCCAGCGTGCGGCTGATCTTCGCCGCTTCGGCCACCTGGTCCCGTCGTACCGGCGCGCGCTGAGCCGCGACGTAGTCGTAGACCCGGCGCCGGACCGGATTTGACAGCACGTCGAGGCCGGACGCTCCCTCGGGGATCGAAACCTCGTCCATGTAGCAAAACTCTACCACCAACGAAGCTTGACAAATAGCCGTCGACCGCACACACTAAAACCAATTAAGATTGTCTTTAGAAAGGGTCATGTCATGTCGACGACCTCAGCGCGTGCCGCATCGGGCAGCTCGGCGACTCGGAGCCTCCGCGATCCGGCCTATGGCGCCTACCGACTGCTCCATGTCGGTTTCGTCGCACTCCCTCTGCTGATGGGACTGGACAAATTCACCAACACGCTCACCGAATGGCCCGTCTACCTGGCGCCGTGGATCGTGGAGCTGTCGCCTTTCTCGGCCCAGACCGCCATGTACGTCGTCGGCGTCATCGAGATCGTCGCCGGTCTCGCCGTGGCCGTGAAACCCCGCTACGCCGCGTACGTCGTCGCCCTGTGGCTGACGGGCATCATCGTCAACCTGCTCACCTACCCTCGATTCCACGACGTGGCGCTGCGCGATTTCGGCCTGCTGATCGCGGCGCTGGCACTGGCCCGGCTCGCCGCCGTCTACAACCGCCCCGACCGGCATCCCGACTCCGGCACCGATGCGGTCTCAGCTCGATGACGGCACTGCATGTCGAGGACACCGCCGCCGAACCGGACATGATCGCGGCGGAGGCCGCGGCGGCGGCCTTCCTCAAGGCATTGGGCGTGCCGCAGGACTCCGAGCACCTGCAGGCCACGCCCCGGCGGATGGCCAGGGCCTGGGCGGAGATGCTCACACCGCGCTCGTTCGATCTGACGACGTTCCCCAACGAGGAGTCCTATGACGAACTGGTGCTGGCCCGGGACATTCCGTTCCGATCGGTGTGCGAACACCACCTGCTGCCGTTCACAGGTCGCGCGTGCGTGGGTTACCTACCCGGTCAACGGGTGCTCGGCCTCTCCAAGCTCGCCCGAGTCGTCGAGCACTTCGCCTGCCGACCGCAGACGCAGGAGCGGCTGACCAAACAGACCGCCGACTGGCTGCAGGAGCATCTCGGCGCCCGAGCCGTCGGCGTGGTGGTCCGAGCCGAGCACTCGTGCATGACGCTGCGCGGCGCGAACGCGACCGGCTCCAGCACGGTGACTTCGACCCTGCTGGGACGTCTGCGCACCGACCCGCGTTCCCGCCAGGAGTTCCTTTCGCTGGCCGGATTTTGAGCCCCCGCATCCCCCGGCAAGCCCAGTCCGCACTGAATCGCCAAAGGAGATCATCGTGAACAGCACGCAACAGGTCGTGATCGTCGGCGGCGGCCTCGCCGCCGCTAAGACCGCTGAGGCCCTCCGGGACCACGGTTTCACCGGCGCCGTCACCATGCTCGCCGCCGAGGTACACCTACCCTACGAGCGTCCGCCCATGTCCAAAAGCTTCCTCGCCGGAGCCTCTCCCTTCGAGAATGCGCTGGTCCACACCGCCGAGTGGTACCGGAAGGAGGAGATCGACTTGCGCACGAGCACGCGTGCCGTCGCTCTCGACACCCGTGCGCGGCGCGTGCGTCTCGAAAACGGCGATGCAGTGGCATACGACAAACTCGTCCTGGCCACGGGCTCGACGCCGCGCCGGCTGCCCGCGCCCGGTGCGGATGCGACCGGCGTCCGCTACCTGCGTACTCGCGAGGACTCGGACGCCATCCGTTCCACATTCGGCTCCGGCCGGCGCCTCGTCGTCATCGGCGGCGGGTGGATCGGGCTCGAGGTCGCCGCGGCCGCTCGAGGTGCGGGCACCGAGGTCTGCGTCATCGAGGCCGCCGACTTGCCGCTGTCTGCCGCACTCGGTCCCGAAGTGGCCGCGGTCTTCGCCGACCTGCACCGGGATAACGGGGTCGACCTGCGTCTGGGCACACGACTGGCCGCCGTCCTGGCCGAGGGCGGCCAGGCCGTTGGCGTAGAGCTGGACGGTGGCGAGCGGATCGATGCCGACGGCATCGTGGTGGGCATCGGGGCGGCTCCTGAGACGGGTCTGGCCGAGGCCGCCGGTTTGGCCGTCGACAACGGCGTACTCGTCGACGCCTCGCTGCGCACCAGCGACCCGGATGTCTACGCCGTCGGTGACATCGCCAACCACGACCATCCCGTCCTGGGCCGACGGGTGCGTGTCGAGCACTGGGCCACCGCGCTCAACCAGCCCGCCGTTGCTGCCGCGGCCCTACTCGGCGGCGCGGAACAGTACACCGAGCTCCCGTACTTCTACAGTGACCAGTACGAGCTCGGCATAGAGTATGTAGGACACGCACCCGAGGGCTCCTACGACCGGGTCGTCGTTCGCGGTGCCCTGGTCGCTCGGGAATTCGTGGCCTTCTGGCTCGACCGGGACGACCGCATCAAGGCCGCGATGAATGTCAACGTCTGGGGCATAGCCGACCGAGTCAAGCACCTGATCGCCGACAGCGCACCAATCGATCCCGAGCGGCTCGCCGACCCGGGTGTGCCCTACGCCGAGTTGTAGCCCGCAGTGTTTCTGCCGATATCAGGCCGCAACGAACGACACCCCGCCACTCACCGAGCGGCATTGTTCCTAGGCCGCCGCCGGAGCGGCGGCGCTCCTCCCGTTGACTGGCTGCGGCGCCAAGGAACGGACGATACGGCTGACTCCGATGAGGGCTTCGACGTCGAGGACCTTACGGACGATGACCGCTACTCCGATGACGAGTATGTCGGTGGATCGTCACGGTCACTGCAACGGTCACTGCAGCGGTGCGGAAGGGTGCCTCCGCGACCACGGGCAGGTCTATGCCAGCCGCCTGCTCGTCGACCTTGTGGGCCATGACTTGGACCTCGATCGTCTGGTCGACGGACTCTCCGGTAGATCTAGGCCCTTGTGACACATTCCCCCCGGCTCGGCGAAGGCACATCACCGCCACCGAGGCCATCGATCTCAAACGGGCGGTTACGCGGCGCACGGCGAAATTCTCCGGCTCGCTATGGGTGACGCCGACGCAGGTGGAGCGACATATTGAGGCGAACCTCCACGCGGGCAATGCTCACGTTTCACATGCGTAACATGGCTCGCAGTGTCATGCTGTGGTGATGCGGTCGATCCTCAACACGACGATCACGTTCGGCATGGTCCGCGTCCCGGTCAAGTTGTACGCGGCCACCGGCAGCCATGATCTGGTGCTGCACCAGTACCACTCGGCCGATGCGGGGCGGATCCGCTACGAGCGGGTGTGCGAGCTCGAGGACGAGCCCGTGCCCTCCGAGGAGATCGTCAAAGGCCTCGAAACCGAGGAAGGCGAGTTGGTCTTCCTCGACGACGAGGACCTCAAGAATCTGCCGGTCAGCTCCTCGAAGCAGATCGAAGTGCTGACCTTCGTACCCGATGACCAGATCGACCCCATCTACTACGAGCGCAGTTACTATCTCGGGCCCGGTACCGGCGGCGCCGACCCGTACATCGTGCTGCGGGAGGCGATGCTCGAAAAGCAGAAGATCGCCATCGCCAGGCTCACCATGCGGCAGCGCGAAAGCCTGGCGGCCCTGCGGCCTCGCGACGGGATATTGGTGCTGGACACGATGCTGTGGGCCGATGAGCTCCACATGCCCGAGACCAGCGGTGCCGGCGCCGAGATCGCCGAAGCGGAGCTGGAGATGGCCGGGATCCTCATTGAGGCCGGGTCTGGCGACTGGGAGCCCGAGCAGTACGCCGACGAATATCAGGAGGCGCTGCGGGAGCTCATCAACGCCAAGCAGCATGGACGTCCGGCCCCCAAGGCGCCACAGGAGCCAAAGGCGAAGGTCATCAACCTGATGGACGCGTTGCAGAAGTCCGTGGAACGCGTCGATCCTGACCGGCTGCCGCCAGCGAAGAAGTCCGCGCGCAAGGCCGCGAAGAAGACCGCCAAGAAAGCCACGCAAAAAACCAAGAAGGCCGCGAAAAAGGCCGCGCACAAACGCACGCGAGCCTGACCGGGTCTGGACCAGTGCGGTGGTCCGCAGGCCGCCGGTCCCATACATGAGGAAACGGCGATATTCGAGTATCCACCGCGCCAACCCGCGACCCGGCGCGAACACCCGCGTTACCAGTACGGCGCGACTCTAAACGCCTCCGGCCTGCTCCAGGCTTTCGGGGCGTGTCGCCGTTTGGGGCCTCCCGTGCTAGGGCCGCCGCCGGCTCGAACACTGGGTACTGGTGACCGAACGCCTCGACCACTTTGTTGGCGTCGCGACGGGTCGGTGGGGCTCGGCCGGG
>NZ_BAAHCB010000005.1:762523-805531 GCF_054776215.1 Glycomyces tarimensis | reverse complement strand
CCGAGCCGACCTCGGCGCCCGCCGCCGAGCCCGCCCCGGCGCCGCCGGCTCCTGAGCCGCAGGGGGGCGCGGTCGCCGAGGCCGCGCCCGCGGCGACCGTCGCCGCCGTCAAGGAAGAGCCCCCGCCCGAGCCGAAGGCCGAGCAGACGCTCCCGTCCCCGCCGCGCCAGCGCCGCGCGCCCGAGCAGCCGAAGATCCCCGACAACATCTCCGAGCTGCTGCTCGCCGAGAGCACCATGCCGGGCACCGACGTCACCGACGTCGCCGCCACGCTGATCGTCGCCGACCTCCAGCGCTCGGTCGAGTTCTACACGGAGGCTTTGGGACTGGTGATCGTCGACCGCACCACCGAGGCCGCCGTCCTAGAGGCCGGGTTCGGGAAGGTCCTGCTGTGGGAGCGGCCCGACGCGCCGCCCGGCGAGACCGGCATCATGCACCTGACGTTCGAGGTCGGCGACATCGACGCCGCGTTCACCGAGATGAACGACGCCGGCGTCGAGTTCCTGCACCTGCCGCGCACCGCGCTGCTGGGCCAGAACTACCAGCTGCGGGCCGCCGCGTTCCGCGACCCCGACGGGCACGGCCTGGCGATCACCGAGCACCGGGAGCGCTGACCGTGCTGATCGTCGGCGAGGTCCACACCGCGCTGCTGCCCCATTCGCGCCCGCTCACGCCGGAGGAGGCGCGATCGGCACTGGCGCTCGCGGTCGGGGAAGGCGTCACGCAATGGGCGAGGCCCGTGCCGCACACCGCGTCGCCGACGCTGCTGCACGGTATCGACTGCAAGCTGCCGCTCGGCCCGAAGCAGGGCCGCAAGGACGCCGATCCGGTCGGCGACAACGGCTCGGTCCGCTCGGTCGGGACGGTGTGCTCGCGCGCGGTCCTCACCGGAGGGCACCTGCTCCAGGGCTCGGCGTGGGCGGCCGTGGAGCCGCAGGACCGGCCGCGGCGCATGCCGTGGTCGTACTACCTGGCCAGGCCGGGGACGGTCCACCCCATCGGGAACCTGGAGGCCCGGCGGCTCGCCGAGGGCTTCCTGTACGCGGACGCCAGACGCGACCGCACTGGACTGCTCGACACGGCCGCGATCGCGCGGCATTCGATCCGGGACGTGCTCTCGCGCCCGGTGCTCGACCAGCGCCCGCCGATCAAGACGGGATCGACGCGGCTGCGATGGGCGGCGATCACCGATCCGAGCACGAAGTCGGCGGTGGCGTTCCGCCTGGTGAGTACCGACCGGCGGCGGCTCAGCCTCGTCACCGGCACCGCCGATCCGGAGCTGATCGCCTCGGCCGCCGAGGACCTGGCCGTCCACGACTGGCTGCTGACGGCGGTGGCCGCGCGGGTCTCGCTGGCGAAGATCGGGGAGGACTCGCGCCACACGCTGCGGACGCTCAGGCCGGTGGTCGACCACCTCATGCACCTGTGGTCGCCCGGCGCCCGCACTGCGAGCGACCTCCAGTTCACCTGGGACCTCCTCGAGCGGCGGCCGGGACTGACGCGGCAGTGGAACACCATGTGCGAGCGGGTGCGCTCGCAGATCGACTACGGCGCGGCCGACTTGGCCGACAAGGTCCTGACGATCATCGAGCAGAACCCGCAGCTGCTCCAGCGCGGCGACGGCCGGTACTGATCTTAAAGCGGGCCTTGGAAGATGTAGCTGAGCCGGTCGACCAGCTCGGCGGGCAGGTCGACGCGTTCGCGCGCGGCGGCCTTGGTGATCGCCTCGTACGCGCCGGGGTCGGGGCGCACGCACGAGCAGATGACGCGCACGGCGTGCTCGACTTCGAGGTAGTCCCCGGCGAGGACCGAGACGGTCCGATAGGCGGGGAACGGGAACGCCTCGGCGCCCAGCTGGATGATCGGCGGCATCGCGGTCCACTCCTCGGGGAGGCGCCCCGGCGCGCCCGAGCCGGGCTCGTGGCTGCGCTCGGCGCCGACGACCTCGTCTACCGGGACGGGCACGCCGATGCGCCGACCCCGATCGCGCAGGACGCCGAGGCGCATGAGCTGCCAGACGGCGGCGAGCATCGGGCACGACCAGCGCCGACCGCGCTCGGTCTCGTTCCACAACTCGACGTCGAGGAAGATCGAGTGCTCCCGGGCCGAGTTCTGGCTCGGCGGGCGCCAGGTGTCGGGCGCGCTCATGGCCACGCGCGGGCGCTGCGGCGTGGGGACGCCGTTGCACAGCCACCCCGAGCGCGACACGGGCGGGCGGGAGCCGTTGGTGCCCGGCGGCGGCTCGGAGACGATGCGGCCCGCGACGAGCGCGGCCAGATCGAGCTCGCCCATGCGGGCGCAACCCGACTCCCGGGCGAGGTAGTCGATGCGCAGTCCGGCCTCGGCGGCGGCCTCGCCGACCGTGGCGATGAGCTTGTCGGGGGCGGGCAGGTCGTCGTGGAAGTAGTCGTCGACGAGGTAGCAGGTGGACACGCGCGGCGTGCGCCCGCCGAGACGGCGGGCGAGCGCCTCGGTGGTGCCGTGGACCCAGGCCGCCGCCGAGGCCATCTCGGCGCGCAGCGCGTCCGGCCCGGCGGCGAGGTCGTCGGCGTAGAGGTGGCCGACCTCGATCGACAGGTGCGACATGCCGAACCGCTCGGTGCGCTGTTTGGCGCTGGTCTCGCTGTAGCTCATGAGCGCCCTCTCAGGTGCCGTCGAATCCGGGGATGAACGACTCCTCGCCGGAGCGCTTGGCGAGTTCGTTGAACGAGTCCACGGTGCGCTGGTTGGCGATGTCGAGGGTCGCGGTGTCGGCGTCGGTGATGATCTGCTCGCGCCACTGGAGGACCGGGTCGAGCGGGACCGAGCCGAGCAGGTTCATGCGCCCGACGCGCAGGGCGGCGGCCATCTGGTGCAGATCGGCGTCGATGCGCCGCAGCCAGCGCACCTGGGTGGGCTTGAGACCGGACAGCTCGGCGCCGTCGGGATCGACCACGGCGGTGCGCACGAACCGGATCGAGGACATCAGGCGGGCGTGGTTGTGCCCCCACGACTGGCCTGTCTCGAGCAGGCCCCGCTCGCCGTGGACGAGGCTGTGCGCGGCGAGGACGTGCTGCTTGGTCCAGCGGTGGAAGACGATCCAGCGCCACGGGACGGTCGTCAGCTCGGGCCCCGCGGTGGCGGCCATGACGATCTCGGTGGCGTGCGAGCGCCCGGCCGACAGGTCCACGATGACCAGGTCGAATTCGGATTCGAGTTGGAGGAACAGGTCGACGCAGCGGTCGATGGTGCGCGCGTCGCCGGGGAACTCGCCGCCGTCGGAGTCGCCGGGGTAGAGCACGAGCTCACCGGCGCCGTCGGGGCGGGCGCGCAGCTCTTCGCGGTCGGTCTCGTCCCACACCGAGTGCCGCTCCGGTTCGGAGGCGTGGCCCTGGAGGTAGTCGTGGATGCCGCCGCCGACGGTGCCGTGCCTGAGGTCGTCGATGTTGAAGATCGCCCCGGCGGTGGGCGAACCGAAATCGAAGTCCACATAGCACACGTTGCCGCCGAGGATGGCGCGCCGGTAGGCCAGGTTGCTGGAGGTGACCGAGCGGCCGGTGCCGCCCTTGTCGGACGTGGCGAACAGCAGCATCGTTCACTCCCCCGTCTCGGCGTCCCGCCCGGCGGCGATGAGCCGGTCGAGGTCGATCAGGGCCCGGACGCCGAGCGCGAAGGCGGTGCCCGGGCGCTCGCCGACGACCTCCTTGGCGTGCCGGATCGTCGTGCCCACGGCCTGGATCTCCTGGGCCAGCGAGGGCCCGGCGGTCCCCGAGCCGCGCAGCAGCTCCTGGTCGTAGACGTGCTCGGCCTCGACCAGGAGTTCCTGCGCCAGCGACTCCAGTCCCCGCGAGCGGGCCGGCTCGGAGGCGGCGAACCGGGCGGCCAGCACCATCGACTCGACGATGCGGATGGTGAAGTGCCAGGACGGGTCGGTGAAGCGCTGCTGGATCTCGTCGTACACCTGGCCGGGCTGATCCCACAGCTTCGCGGCCGGGCCGCCGCGGATCCTCCTGCGCTCCAAGTGCTCCCAGACCTGGTCGGCCACGGCGAGCAGCTCGGCGCGCGCGTCGATCGTGTTCAGCAGGCTCGCCGCGTGCAGGATCCGCTTGAGCAGCAGCGGGGCGTAGTCCACCATGTGCCACACCATCGGCGGCCCGTCGAGCTTCTCGATGCCGGTGAGCTCGCAGGGAACGCCGGGGAAGTGCATCTCGATGGCCTTCTCGCCGGCCAGGGCGCGGCGGCTGATGCGGCCGCGGTTGGCCAATTCGATCAGGACCTCGCCGAGCCGCATGAGTTCGTCGTCGCCGCCGCGGGAGGCGCCGAACCGCTCGGTGGCCACGGCGCATACCAGCAGGCTGTAGTAGTCGTATTCGAGACCGTCGGTGGTGCGCCACGGGACGTCCTCGAGCGGCCACTTCGAGCCGCCGCCGAAGGAGGCGATGGTGGCCCAGTACCGGCGCGTGATGTCCAGG
This sequence comes from Glycomyces tarimensis, assembly GCF_054776215.1. Classification (NCBI taxonomy): domain Bacteria; kingdom Bacillati; phylum Actinomycetota; class Actinomycetes; order Glycomycetales; family Glycomycetaceae; genus Glycomyces; species Glycomyces tarimensis. Next base: position 801,080 of record NZ_BAAHCB010000005.1, on the reverse strand, counting down.
CGCAGCTGGAGCGACTGCACCAGCTGCTGCTCCTCGTCGGACAGCAGGTTGCGCCGCAGCACGCGCGGCGAGAACAGCGTCGTGATCGCCTCGAGCGCGACGACGGTGAAGTACAGGTACGGGGCGTCCTGGGCGCGGCCCGGCCGCTGCGTCGCGCGGTCGGCGACGATCGCGATCTCGGGGGCGTTCTCGACGACCGACCACGACCAGCCGATCTCGAACAGCTTGGTCGGGGCCTCCACGCCGGCGGTGCCGCCGGATCCGACGGTGATGTCCTTCAGGGTGGCGACGATGTCGCTGGTCTGCTCGCGGAAGCGGCGGACGATGCGCTTGACCGGCTGGCCGTCGACGTTGATGAGCTCGACCAGGCGCTTGCCGTAGTCGTCCTCGGTGTCGAAGGCGGCCACCGCGAAGGAGCGCAGCAGGCCGGTGAGCGCGCCGACGAGGCGGCGGCGCACCATCGCCTCGGTCTCGTCGCGCTCCTTGACGAGGTCGAGTCGGCCGATCCGGTCCACGGTGGAGGAGAAGTCCATGAGGAACGACAGGGCCGACAGGCACAGCGGGATCGCGAGTGCGAAGCCCTCGGTGACGTCGATGCCGCGCTGCTCGGCGCTGGCCTCCCTGGAGCGGTCGAGGCGGTGCATGTTGGCGCCGCCGGAGTAGTTGGGCACGCCCTCGTCATCGGAGTGCTTGACCATGTAGTCCTTGATGATCTGCATGATGAGCGTCGGAATCTCGACCGCGTCGCCGAGACCGCCGAGCGCTTCGAGCACGGCGTCGCTCGTGGCGTCGGGGTCGGCGTAGTTGAGCTCCGGGAGCTCCTGAGCCGGGTAGAGCAGGCACAGCAGCTGCTGGGCGTCGCCGACCGGGTCGGAGTCGATGCGGCCGCCCCAATGCCAGTACTTGTGGCGGCGACCGTCCTCTTCGGTCACCGGCCTCAGGCAATAGGCCACCTGGGCGCGCCAGATGTCGAGCAATTGCTGCCGAGGCTGCATTTTCACAGGGGACCACCGCCGGATGACTCGGGGGCGTTCGGACCCGTTCACTATGGCACGGGGGTGCCAAGATCACAAGCGCGCCAAGGCCTCTGGGAGAACGTGTCGTGTCGACTAACCGACAAGTGCCGCTACTCGCGCGCCGTCCGCAGGCCAGACGGTGCGCCTCGGTCGAGTTACAGGCGTTCATCGACGACGATGGCAGCGTCTGCCTGGCGTGTGTCCTCATGGTCGGGTTCGTGCGGGTCCGGGTTCAGGCGGGCAGCGACGGAGAGATGAGTGCTTTGTAGAGGCTGGGTCGGCGGGCGTGAAGGTTCACTTTGGGCGCGGGCCGGGGCGGTTTCTTGTTCCCGATTGTGTGCGGCGCAGGGCGGTTGGCGGCTGGCAAGAGGGAAACGTGAGTGTTTTCCCACCCTAATGGGTGATGACAGAGCGCCTGTGACCTGGGAGAATAGAGGTATAGCACGAACCGGCGGAAACAGCAGGTTCGTACGAGACCTCAATGACCGAGGGAGGTGTCAGATGGCCAAAGCGACGAGGACCCAGAGCAAGACCGAGCGGACCGAGCGCGCCAAGGTCATCCACACCACGCTCGATGACGCAGCAGCCACCATCAATGCCCTCCACGCTCGGGTCCTGTCCGAGGTGATCGAGGCGAAGGCCTGGAATATCCACCGCGACTGCGATGGCTTCTCGGCCTTGCGGGAGTGGCTGGTCGCCACCTTCGACTTCCACCTGCGCACGGCTGCTGATCTGGCGGCGATCGCCCGCACGGCAGGGAAGTTCACCGTCCTGGCCGAGACGGCGACTTCGGCTCGGGCGCGGATCGACCGGGTCGCGGCAGCCGTGCGCCGCCTGGACGCCACCAAAGCCCTCCGCGTGTACGCCCGGACTCCCTACAAGGAACCGGTCCCTTCCCCGTTCGACGCGGACACCCTCTGCCCGACGCCGGAGCATCTGGTCGCCGAGTACTGCATTCACGCGACGGTGAAGGATGTGCACGCCCAGCTGGACGAGCTTCAGGCCGCGCTTGACTCGGGTGAGGAGCTGTTGGACGGGTTGGGGCAGCAGTCGTTGCAGCGCCTGGATCTGGTGGAGACTGAGAACGGCATGTTCGTCCTCTCCGGGCTGCTGTCGGCCGACACCGGGAAGCTGTTCGCGAAGCTGTTGACGACAGCGGTGCCGCCGCCGCGTCAGGACGAGGTCGACGCCGACGGGTGCCTGCCGCCGGCGGCGAACCGGCGGGCTGAGGCGTTCCACCAGATGGTCGCGGCCCACGGGGCCGACCCGAACGCGGTCAAGCGGCACGGGCACACCGCCATCCTGCACCTGTCGGTCGACATCGAAACGTTGGCTGGGGACGACACCGGCCGGGTGCCGACCCTCGAAGGCGACCCCATCTCTCTGGGTAAGGCCCGCCTGCTCGCCTGCGAAGGCCTCGTGATCCCCAACGTGTTCAACTACCGCACCGGCGAAGCGATCGAACTCGGCCGCGCACTCCGGCTCCCCAACAGCGCCCTGCGGCGGAAGCTGGAACTCGAGCAGCCGGGCGGGTGCGCTTGGAGCGGCTGTCTCGCACCGGTGCAGTGGACCGAAGCTTCACCACATCCGCCACTGGGCGAATGGTGGCCCGACGGTGGCGGAGAACCTGATCTTGCTGTGCCGGTTCCACCACGGCCGCGTCCACACCCCCGGCTGGACGATCACCAAAACCGGACCGGGCAAGGCGTTGATCGTCCACCACGACGGGCACGAGGACACCGACCCCGACCTCCAATGCGGCTGCGCCGACTGGCGCACCGACACGGACTTGGACGCCGACTTCACCGACGACATCGCGAACGCCTTCCCGACCGGCCTGTATCCCGAGGAATGGTCCGAGACCCTGAAACCCGACCTCGAAGCGGCTGCTGAGCAGGCCGAGACCGAGCAGGTCATGGCCGCCGCGAAAGCCGCCCGCGCCAAAGCACGAGCACGCTTCACCACCCCGACACCCCAACGCAAGACCGAACCCGAACCGGCTTCAGCACCGACACCCGAACCGGGGCAGGGCCAGAGGCGGGAATACGAGACTTCGACACCACTGACCGAGGCGAAGCGATCTCACGACCTCGTCAGCGCCGCACCGACACCCGACTACGGACCACCGCCGGTCTTAACCCGCCCGCTGCGGAATGCCGTGGCGGGGAAGGCACCTCATAGGTCGCCAGCTCGAAACCGACAACGGCTTCGAGCACATTCCCATGCCCAGACCCCCAAACCGGCACACCAACCACCCGGCTCCCGGCACCCAGCTCCCGGCACCCAGCTCCCAGGTCCCAGGTCCCGGCTCCAAGTCAACGCCAATCCGACCCGACCCGGCACGGCACTGCACGGCACCACCGGCTACCTCCGCGCCGCCAGACCGCCCCAGCCCAGCCGCCACTTGCTTTTGTCGCTGCCCATAGTGCAGGGCGACCATCACGCCCGCCCGTTCCCGCCGACGCCCCCGCGTCCATTGCCGGACTCGGCAGGCCCTCCCGCAGGAGCACACCACGGGCAGCTTCGGCTAACGACCCCGGCCGTCCAGCCACCGCTTCATCGCTGCCTCGGTGCAGGGTGGCCCGATGTTGCCCACACCTCGTAGACGTGGCAGGGCACCTCGAGGACCGGCACGACCGTGACCCGCTCGCGGGTCATCGCGAGCTTCTCGGCCACGCGCACGGACGCGGCGTTCTCGGCGTGGATGCACGAGACGAGCCGGTCCATGCCGAGTTCCTCGAAGGCGAAGCGGATCGCCTCGCGGGCCGCCTCGGTCGCGTAGCCCCGGCCCCAGTGCGGGCGGCCGATCCGCCAGCCGACCTCGACGGCCGGCAGGATCTCAGGGAGGAACTCCGGCACGGCCAGCGCGGCGAATCCGAGGAACTCGCCGCTCTCGGCGTGCTCGACGGCGAGCGTGCCCCAGCCCTGCTCCTCCCAGCGGCTCATGGACTTGCGCACGCCCTCCCGTGTCTCCTCGATGCCGCGCGGCTCGCCGTTGCCGATGTAGCGCATGACCTCGGGGTCGGCGTTGATCGCGGCGAAGGGCTCGACGTCGTCCTCGGTGAAAGGGCGCAGGACGAGGCGTTCGGTCGTCAGGCGGGTCATCGTTCGGGCGGCTTCCGCAATTGGGTGCGGACGTACCAGCAGTAGGCCCACACCGCCGCGAAGACGAGCCCCGCCGCGCCGAGCGACCAGTGGAAGAGCCAGCAGGCGATGAGCGCGGCTTGGACGACGGCGCCGGCAGGCCAGACCCACGGGCGCCTTGCCATGCCCGCCAGTACGACGCACGCACTGGTGAGGACGAGGACGGCGGTGATCGCGGCTGTCGCGTTGTCGAGGAGCATGCGCATCGGCACGATCGCGAGCAGCAGCGCGAGCGCCTCGAAGCTCAGGGCGAGCGCGGCCAGGCCGCGGGCGGCGCGTTCGGGGTCGCGCAGGCCCGAGGCGGGCGAGGGCTCAGACACGGCGGCGCACCAGGAGCTTGCGGGCGTCGGCGACGGTGAACACCGAACCGGTGACGAGGACGCCGCCGCCGCTCTCGTAGACGTCGTCGGCCTCCTCGGCCAGCTCGATGGCGCGGGCGAGCGCGTCGGGCATGTGCGGCTGGACGATGACCCGCTCGGGCCCGAAGACCTCGCGGGCGACGCCTGCGAGCGTCGCCGCCGGCATGGCGCGGTCGGAGCCGGACTTGGTGACGACGACCTCGTCGACGATCGGCTCGAGCAACTCGAGCATGTGGTCGACCTCCTTGTCGGCGAGCATCCCGATCACGGCCACGAGCTTGCGGAAGTTGAACTCCTCGCCGACCGCCTTGGTCATGGCCTCCATGCCGGCGGGGTTGTGGGCGGCGTCGAGCACGATCGTCGGCGCGGTGCGCACGACCTCGAGCCGGCCCGGCGAGGTGAAGTCCGCGAAGGCCTCGCCGACGATGTCGGCGTTGAGGGCCTTGGGCTCGCCCGCGCCGAGGAGCACCTCGACCGCGGCGAGCGCGAGCGCGGCGTTGTGGGCCTGGTATTCGCCGTGGAGCGGCAGGAACAGGTCCTCGTAGCGGGCGGCCTTCGTCTCGATGGTGAGCAGCTGCCCGCCGACGGCTACCTCGCGGGCGGTGACCTCGAAGCCGCGGCCCTCGGCGACGAGTCCGGCGCCGACGGCCTTGGCGCGGCGCAGCAGGGGCTCCATCGCGGAGCGCTCCTGGGTCGAGGTGACGAGCGTGGAGCCCTCGTGGACGATGCCGGACTTCATGGTGGCGATCTCGGCGAGCGTGTCGCCGAGCCATTTGGTGTGGTCGATCGCGATCGGGCTGATGACGGCGACCTCGGCCGCGAGGATGTTCGTAGAGTCGGTCTCGCCGCCGAGCCCGACCTCGATGACGCCGACGTCGATCGGCGTGTCCGCGAAGGCGCCCATGGCGAGCGCGACGGTCATCTCGAAGTAGGTAAGCGTCTCCTCGTACTGGGCGTCGACCAGGTCGGCCAGCGGGGCGACCTCGTAGTAGGTGGCGGCGAGCCGGTCGGGGGCGATCGGCTCGCCGTCGACGCAGATCCGCTCGGTGACGTTGTCCAGGTGCGGCGAGGTGAACATGCCGGTGCGCAGGTTGTGGCCGCGCAGCAGCCGCTCGATCATCCGGGTGGTCGAGGTCTTGCCGTTGGTGCCGGTGATGTGCACCGACCTGAAGGCGCGCTGCGGGTCCCCCATGAGGTCGAGCAGGGCCTTGATGCGGTCGAGCGTGAAGTCCCAGCGGGAGAAGCCGCGCGCTTCGAGCGCGGCCTCGACCTGCGCCAGTTCGGCGTTGTGCATGTTCGCCACCTCAGGACAGGCGCTCGAGTTGGGCGGCGACGCGCGCGATGTCGGCCTCGGCGGTCGCCTTGCGGGCGCGGATCTTGTCGACCACGGCGTCGGGGGCCTTCGCGAGGAACGCCTCGTTACCGAGCTTCTTGGTGGTGCCGTCGAGCTCCTTCCGGGCGGCGGCCAGGGCCTTCTCCAGGCGGGCGCGTTCGGCGGCGACGTCGATCGCGCCGGAGGTGTCGAGCGCGACGCTGACCTGGTCGGACACGGCGAGCTCGGCGGTCGGGTCGAAGCCGCCGCCGGGCTCGTCGAGCTTGACGAGGTTGCGGATGAGCCGCTCTTCGCCGGCCAGGCCGGCCGCTGCGAGCCCGTCCAGGCGCGCGGCCACCCGCTGGCTGGGCTTGACGCCCTGGCCGTCGCGGAAGCGCCGGACTTCGACGACGAGATGCTGGAGGGCGCCGACGAGGCGCTCGGCCTCGTCGTCGGATCCGGCCGGGACGGGCCAGGAGGCCACGGTGAGCGATGCGCCGCGCTCTTCGCCGCCGGTCAGTTCGAGCCACAGCTCCTCGGTGACGAAGGGGACGACCGGGTGCAGCAGGCGCAGCAGCTGGTCGAACACGTGCCCGATGACGCGGCGCGTGGCGTCGGCGGCCTCGCCGCCCTCGGCGAGGACCGGCTTGGTCAGCTCCAGGTACCAGTCGAAGACGTCGTCCCACGCGAAGTGGTAGAGCGCGTCCATGGCCTTGGCGAACTCGTAGTCCTCCAGGAAGCCGTCGACGGCCTCGACCGTGCGCGACAGCCGCGAGAGGATCCACCGGTCGATCAGGGACGGCTCGGCGGGCAGATCGCCGGAGACGGTGGCGCCGCTCATGAGGGCGAAGCGGGTGCCGTTCCACAGCTTGTTGCAGAAGTTCCGGCTGATCTCGGCCAGCTCGATGGAGGCGGTGTTGTCGCTGCCGGGCTGGGCGTCGCGCGCGAGCATGAACCGCAGCGCGTCGGCGCCGTAGGTGTCGACCACCTCGAGCGGGTCGATGCCGTTGCCCGAGGACTTCGACATCTTCTTGCCCTCTTTGTCGCGGATGAGCCCGTGCAGGTACACCTCCGAGAACGGGGCCTGCCCCATCGCGTAGGTCCCGAACATCATCATCCGGACCACCCAGAAGAAGATGATGTCCTGGCCGGTGATGAGCGACGCGGTCGGATAGAACTTCTCCAGCGCGGGCGTGGCCTCGGGCCAGCCGAGCGTCGAGAACGGCCACAGCGCCGAGGAGAACCACGTGTCGAGCACGTCGGGGTCCTGGACGTAGCCTTCGGGGGCCTCCTCGCCCGGTCCCACGCACACCTGCTCGCCGCCCGGGCCGTACCAGATCGGGATGCGGTGGCCCCACCACAGCTGGCGGGAGATGCACCAGTCGAGCAGGTTGTCCACCCACGAGAAGTAGCGCTTCTCCATCTCCGGCGGATAGATCTTCGTCTCGCCGTTCCTCACGGCGTCGGCCGCGAGCTTCGCGAGCCGTTCGACCTTGACGAACCACTGCTTCGACAGTCGCGGCTCCACCACGGTGTCGCAGCGGTCGCAGTGGCCCACGGCGTGCATGTACGGGCGCTTCTCGGCGACGATGCGGCCCTCGGCGCGCAGCGCCGAGGCGATCGCGCTGCGCGCCTCGAAGCGGTCGAGGCCCTGGAAGGGGCCGTGTGCGGTGACGGTGCCGCGTTCGTCCATGATGAGGATCGACTCGAGCTCGTGGCGCTGCCCGATCGCGAAGTCATTCGGGTCGTGTGCGGGGGTCACCTTCACCGCGCCGGTGCCGAATTCGGGGTCGACGTGCTCGTCGGCGACGATCGGGATGCGCCGCCCGGTGAAGGGCAGCTCGACGGTCTTGCCGAGCAGGTGCCGGTAGCGCTCGTCGTCGGGGTGGACGGCCACGGCGGTGTCGCCGAGCATCGTCTCCAGCCGGGTCGTGGCGACCACGATGGACTCCTCGCCCTGGCCGTAGCGCATCGACACGAGCTCGCCCGCGTCGTCCTGATGCTCCACCTCGATGTCCGACAGCGCGGTCATGCACCGCGGGCACCAGTTGATGATGCGCTCGGCGCGGTAGATGAGCCCGTCGTCGTAGAGGCGCTTGAAGATCGTCTGCACGGCCTGGGACAGGCCCTCGTCGAGCGTGAACCGCTCGCGGGACCAGTCGACGCCGTCGCCGATCTTCTTCATCTGATTGGAGATGCGCTCGTGGTAGGTGTCCTTCCACTCCCACACCCGCTCGACGAACGCCTCGCGGCCCAGGTCGTGGCGGGACAGGCCCTCGGAGTCGGCGAGCTGGCGCTCCACGACGTTCTGGGTCGAGATGCCGGCGTGGTCGGTGCCGGGCAGGAACAGCGCCTCCTTGCCGCGCATGCGTTCGCGGCGCACCATCGCGTCGATGAGCGTGTGGTTGAGCGCGTGCCCCAAGTGGAGCTGGCCGGTCACGTTCGGCGGCGGGATCACGATGCAGTACGGGTCGCGATCAGAGTCGTCGGCAGCCTTGAAGCGACCGTCGGCTACCCACTTCGCGTAGCGTCGCGCCTCTACGTCTACGGGCGCGTACGTCTTCGACAGGCGGGTTTCTCGGCTCGGTGGCTTCTTCGCTGCATCGGTCACCCGACAAGTGTAAGGAGCGCGGCGAGCGGGCGTCGACGCGGTTTAGGCCGTGTCGTCCAGCACGCTTCTGGCCGCCGCGGCGACGTCGGTGCGGCCCTCGGCGACGTCGGCGGCAAGCTGTTCGGTGACCTCGTAGCGGCGACGCAGCTCGGCGTCGACGAGCGAGCGGATCTCGGCGGCGGCCCGCTCGCGGCGCTTGGCCGAGAGCCGGTCCTCCCCCGAGAGCCAGTCGCGGTGCTTGCCGATCGCGGCGACGAGCTCGTCGATGCCCTCACCCGTGTGGGCGACGGTCTTGCAGATCGGCTGTCGCCACTCGCCGGGATCGCGTTTGACCAGCGACATCATGGCGCGCAGGTCGCGTACGGCCGAGTCGGCGCCGGGCCGGTCGGCCTTGTTGACGACGTAGACGTCGGCGATCTCCACGACCCCGGCCTTGACGGCCTGGATGCCGTCGCCCATGCCGGGGGCGAGCAGCAGCAGCGTGGTGTCCGCCAGGCTCGCGATCTCGACCTCGGCCTGGCCGACCCCGACGGTCTCGACGAGGACGACGTCGAATCCGAGCCCTTCGAGCAGGCGCACGGCCGCGCCGGTGTTCGCGGCGAGCCCGCCGAGGTGCCCGCGAGTAGCCACCGAGCGGATGTAGACGCCGTCGTCGAGCGCGTGGTCGGCCATGCGGACCCGGTCGCCCAGGATCGCGCCGCCGCTGAACGGGCTCGACGGGTCGACCGCCAGGACCGCGACGCGCAGGCCGGCCTCGCGCCAGGCGCCCAGCAGCGCCGAGACGAGCGTGGACTTGCCCACGCCCGGGGAGCCGGTGACGCCGACGATGGTCGCGTCGCCTCCGGTCACCGAGGCGGCGATCTCCACCGCGTCCGGGGTGCGGTTCTCGACGGCGGAGAGGAGTCGGGCGACGGCCCGGCGGTCGCCCGCCCGGGCCGAGGCCACGGTGTCGCTGACCCGCATCAGGCTCCCTTGAGGATGACGGCGTCGCCCTGGCCGCCGCCGCCGCACAGCCCGGCCGCGCCGAGCCGCCCGGAGTCGAGCTGGCGGGCGAGCGTCTGGACCAGGCGCGCGCCGGAGGCCCCGATCGGGTGGCCGAGGGCGATCGCGCCGCCGTCGGGGTTGACGCGGTCGAGCTCGACCCCGAGGGACGCCGCCGAGGCGAGGACGACCGCGGCGAACGCCTCGTTCATCTCGATGACGTCGAGGTCGGCGGCGCGGTGCCCCGTCTTGGCGAGCGCGGCGTTGATCGCGTTCGCGGGCTGGTCGAGCAGCGAGTTGTCCGGGCCCGCGACGGCGCCGTAGGCGAGGATCTCGGCGGTGTAGGCCCAGCCGTTGGCCTCGGCGACCGACTTGCGCGCCAGGACGAGCGCGGCGGCGCCGTCGGAGATCTGCGAGGCGGTCGCGGCGGTGATGGTCCCGTTCTCGGTGAACGCGGGGCGCAGCCGCCCGAGCGATTCGGGCGTCGATTCGGGGCGGACGCCCTCGTCGGCGTCGACCAGGCCGCGGCGGGTCTCGACGGAGGTGATCTCCTCGGCGAGGCGCTCGGCGGCCTTGGCGGCGCGCTGGTGGCTGTAGGCGGCGAACTCGTCTTGCTGAGCGCGGGTGATGTCCTTGCCGCTCAGGTGCCGTTCGGTCGACTCGCCCATGGAGATGCCGTCGTAGGCGTCGGTGAGGCCGTCGTAGGAGAGGTGGTCGATGAGCGCGGCGTCGCCGTACTTGAAGCCGCGGCGCGAGCCCGGCAGCAGGTGCGGGGCGCGGCTCATGGACTCCATGCCGCCGGCGACGATGACCTCGGCGGCCCCGCCGCGCAGGAGCTGGTCGGCCAGGCCGACCGCGGTCATGCCGGAGAGGCAGACCTTGTTGACCGACAGCGACGGCACGCTCATCGGGAGCCCGGCGGCGACGGCGGCCTGCCGGGCGGGGTTCTGGCCGGATCCGGCGGGCAGGACCTGCCCGAGGATGACCTGGTCGATTCGGTCGGGGCCGACGCCGGCCCGCTCGAGCGCGGCCCTGATCGCGGTCCCGGCCAGGTCGGTGGCGGGGACGGCCGCGAGGGCTCCGTTGAACCGCCCGATCGGTGTGCGGGCGGCGGCGAGGATGACGGTGCTGTCACTCATGGTGGACCTCCGTTGGTCTGACTACCCTCGATCCTATGACGCTGACTGACGGAATCGGACTGCGGCGCATCGACCATGTGGGCGTGGCGGTGCCGGACCTGGAGCAGGCCCTGGAATGGTACGCCGGAACACTCGGCGGCGAGGCGGTGCACCGCGAGGTCAACGAGGCGCAAGGGGTGGTCGAGGTGATGGTCGCCTGGCCCGAGGGCGGCGCCCAGGTGCAGCTGCTCGCGCCGCTCGACGAGACCTCGCCGATCGCGAAGTTCATCGACAAGAAGGGACCGGGCCTCCAGCAGCTCGCGTTCACCGTGGCCGACGTCGAGGCCGCGAGCGCCACGCTGCGCGAGAAGGGCGTCTCCCTGCTGTACGAATCGCCCCGGGAGGGCACGGCCGGCAGCCGCATCAATTTCGTCCATCCGAGGGACGCCGGAGGGGTCCTCGTCGAGCTCGTCGAGCCCGCCGCGCCTGCCGCGCAATAGGAGCGATGTCGGATTCCCGACGTCGTCCGCGGCACGGCGAATCGGCCGGTGCTCGCAACGCGGACTGACTTCTGCGTCGTTTCAAGGAATTCGCCCAATTTGCGACGGGAGTGGCTGCTGATCAGACGCCCGCAAACCCCTGACCTTGCTGTCGACAGTCCGCGACGCATCTGCAACTATTAGGCCATGTCGCAGCAGCCCTCCAACAGTACCTTTTTCGACAACGACCAATCGGTGCCGGAATTCCCCGTGCAGTTGCGGGGTTACGACAGGCACCAGGTGGATGAATTCATCCAGAAGAACCTGGCGAGGTTGACGCAGACCGAGCAGCAGCGCACCGAGGCCGAACAGCGGATGACCGACGCGCAGCGCCGTCTCCGCCAGGCCGAGCAGCGCATCCAGGGACTCGAGCAGCGCCTGCAGGAGCAGACGAAGCAGCTCGAGGAGAACTCCCGCCCGACCCTCTCTGGACTCGGTACCCGCGTCGAGCAGATCCTCCGTCTCGCCGAAGAACAGGCCAACGAGCACCGCGCCGAGGCCAAACGCGAGACCGAGGGCATCCTGTCGGCAGCCCGCCTCGAATCACGCGAGATCACCGACGCCGCCCGCGCCGAAGCCCAGAGCCTCAAGCAGAACGCCGAGCGCGAGGCCACCACCTTGCGCACGCAGGTCGAGCGCGAGGTCGCCGAACTGCGCACCAACGCCCGCCGCGAATGCGAGACCCTCCGCTCCGACGCCGAGCGCGAGACCAAGCAGCTGCGCACCGCCACCGGCCACGAGGTGGCCGAGCTGAAGGCCTCCGTCGAGCGCGAGGTCGCCACGATGCGCGCCACCGCCGACCGCGAGATCACCCAGCTGCGCGCCAAGGCCGCCCGCGAGGCGGAGGAGAAGCGCGCCGAGGCCGCGAAGCTGTTCGCCGAGGCCAAGGAGAAGCGCGACAAGGACCTCCAGGCCCTCGACCTCGAACTGGCCGAGCGCAAGGAGAAGGCCGAGCGCGAGGAGTCCGAGCGCCACGCCCGCGCCGTCGCCGAGACCCAGAAGCTCGTCTCCGACGCCGAGAACCGCGCCCGCGACGCCGAGGAGCGCGCCAAGTCCGCCGAGACGCGTGCCGAGGAGAAGCGCTCCGAGGCCGACTCCTACGCCGAGGAGACCACGACCAAGGCCAAGCGCGACGCCCAGAAGGCCGTCTCCGACGCCAAGGCCGAGGCCGAACGGCTGCTGTCGGACGCCAAGTCGGACGCCGAGCGCGTCACCAAGGAGGCCGAGGACAAGGTCGCCGAACTCACCGCGAAGCGCGACGAGGTCCAGGCGACACTGCGCAACATGACCCAGACGCTCTCGGGCATGATGGGCAACTTCCCCGGAGCCGACTTCGGCGACAAGACGGACGAGAAGTGACGTCCTTCCCTCCCTTCGCTCAGGGAGGGAACCCCGCCTGGGCCGCCGCTTCAGCGGCGGCCCTACGGGCGGGTCGCTGATTCCTCTCCCGCCTCGCGGCGGGGTTGTTCGCGCCGTGCCGGGCACTCGGGGTCTTCTCGGCGCTCCACCACCGACAACCCGGACTCCCCTGAACGACCACCGCCGTCGTATCATGGCTACCCCGGAAGCGGTGGCACGAACGAGCGAATGCCCGCCGCGTGACCCCACCAGGGCTTTTTGGCGGCAGACAAGTAAACCCGGCGAATCCGCGTTACCGTCGTAAGCAACGGCAGATAAGCATTATCTGGGCGTAGGTCGACGGTGGAGGAACCACAGCATCGGCCGCGTCCCGCCACATCCGGTCCCTTATGCCGAAGTGACGGGACGCGGCTTACGTGAGGATGAGCGTATGGCGCGTGACAACAAACTCAGCGATGACTCGGAACTGCTGACCGGCTTCGACGAGGGCCGTCCCATCGACCGCGGTTTCGAGACCGCGCTGCGCGGATACGACAAGCGGCAGGTGGACCGGTTCATCGACGCGATGCAGTTGCAGATGGACACGCTGGCCGGCGAACGCGCCGAGGCGCTCGCGCAGATCGACCGGCTCGTCGTCCAGGTGCAGCAGTTGCAGACGCAGATCCAGGAGCTGCGCCGGCGCAGCGCCGCCGGCGACAAGGCCTCCTACCGGCACTTGGGCGTGCGGATCGAGCACATGCTCACGCTCGCCGAGGAGCAGGCCGCCGAGATCAAGGCGGGCGCTCACTCCGAGACCGAGGAGATGCACCGCCACGCCGAGAACAAGCTGCGCGAGGCCGAGGCCCAGATCGAGGCGGCCCGCAGGGACTTCGAGACGACGCTGAAGGCGCGCCGCGCTGCCGCGGAGAAGGCCGAAGCCGACCGGCGCGCGATCATCGACGCCGAGATCAACAAGCGCGCCCGCGAGGCTCAGGCCATGGTCGACCAGGCCAAGGAGCGCGCCGCCGCGCTGGTCGCGGAGGCGGAGCAGGACGCCGAGAACAAGCGTGCCGCCGCCGACGAGCAGACCCGCCAGCTGGTCACGCACGTGGAGCGGTTGCGGGCCGAGGCCCAGCAGATGAAGGACGACGCCGCGCTCGCCGCCGAGCAGACCGTCGCCGAGGCCCGCGAGAAGGCCGAGCGGATCGTCGCCGAGGCCGAAGCCGAGGCCGAGCGCATACGTGCCGAGAACGAGACCGAGATGCAGCGGCTGCGCAACGAGACGCTGGAGAACCTCGAACAGTTCAAGCAGGAGACCGAGACGTTCGCCCAGACCGTCCGCGCCGAGGCCGAGAACGAGGCCACGCGGGTCCGCGCCGAGGCGGCCGATCAGGCCACGCTGACGCGCACCGAGGCGGCCGACGAGGCCAAGCGGGTGCGCCAGGAGGCCCAGCGGCGCGTCGAGGAGGCCGCCGCCGAGGCCGAGGCCGTGTCGAAGGAGGCCGCCGAGCGCGCCGAGCAGCTCACGGCGGGGGCCGAGGAGCGGGCCCGGAAGGTCACCGAGGAGGCCGAGGCCGCCGCGCTGCGGCTCGCCGAGGAGACCGAGCGCGAGACGCGGCGCCTGCGCGAGGAGGCGGCGGAGTCGGGCCGTGCCGAGCGCGAGCAGGCCGCTGCGGATGCGCGCCGGCTCACCGAGGAGACCGAGGCCCAGATCGCTCAGATGCGGCAGCAGGCCGCCGCTGAGGCCGAGCAGATCACCGGCGAGGCCGCCTCGCGGGCCCAGCGGCTGACCGAAGAGGCCACCACCGAGGCGCGGCGGCTGCGCGGCGAGGCCGAGGCCGACCGCGAGCAGGCGCAGGTCGAGGCCGAGAAGGCCCGTGCCGAGTTGGCGCGGATCGACTCCGAGCGCGAGCGGCTCCTGGCCGAGGCGCAGGCCGAGGCCGATCGGGTCCTCAAGGAGGCCGAGCTGCGGGCCGAGCAGGTCAAGTCGGATCAGGAGGCGATCGTCGCCGAGGCCGAGAAGCGCGCCGAGACGGCGCGCCGCCGGGCCGAGGAGCTGTCGAAGTCGGCCAAGCAGACCGCGCGGCGCGACTCCGAGGCCATCTTGGCCACCGCCCGCGCGCAGGCCAAGAAGCTGCTGGAGGACGCGCGTTCGGGCGGCGGATCGAAGAAGCCCGCCGAGAACAGCGCCGCGCCCGCCAAGAAGCGCACGGCCCCGCGCAAGGGCGGCCAGAAGCAGCAGGACGGCCAGGCCGGCCAGAGCGAGGACGGCGGCCAGGGCGACGTCGAGGACGAGTCCGCGACGAAGATCTCGTCGTCGACCAAGTCCTAGCGAAGCGCGAAGCAGGGCCCGTACCGCAAGCGGTACGGGCCCTGCCGTTCGTCTGCCGGGCGGCTACTTGACGCCGACCGGTTCCTTGTCCTTCGGCTTGTCGCCGACGGGTCCGGAGTCGTCCGGTCCCTTGCCGCGGCGCTTGGCCTCGCCGGAGCCGCCGGGGGTGGTGCCCACGATCGGTCCGGAGGCGCGCTTCTTGTTCCACACGTCGAAGAGCACCGCCGCGAGCACGACCAGGCCGAGCACGACCTGGACGGTGTCGGTGGCGACGCCGAGGACGCGCATGCCCTGGTTCATCACGCCCATGACCAGACCGCCGATGACGGCGCCGATGATGGTGCCGACGCCGCCGCTCATCGAGGCGCCGCCGATGAACGACGAGGCGATGGCGTGCAGCTCGAACATGTTGCCCGCGTCGGGCGTGGCCGCCTGGAGACGGGCGGTGACGATGACGCCGGCCAGGCCGGCCAGGGCGCCCATGTTGACGAACACCCAGAAGGTCGTCTGCTTGGTCTTGACGCCCGAGAGCGCCGCGGCCTTCTCGTTGCCGCCGCCGGCGTAGATGTGGCGGCCGAACACGGTGCGGTTGGTGATGAAGGTGTACAGCAGCACCAGGCCCAGCAGGATCCAGCCGATGAGCGGCAGGCCCCGGTAGGAGTAGAAGGTGAACGCGGCGACGACGATGACGGCGGCGAGCACGGCGACCTTCGTCAGCCAGGCCAGCTGGGACGAGCCGGCGATGCCGGCCTTGACCTGGCGGGAGCGGCTGCGCGCCTCGAGGGCGACGTAGAGGACCGCTCCGGCGATGCCGATGACGAGCGTGGGCATCCGCAGGTCGACGCCGGCGATGCTGTAACCGGAGGCGAGGTCGTTGTAGGGGCCGCTGGTGCCGATGGTCTCGGCGCCGAGGACCTTGAGCGTCAGGCCGCGGAACAGCAGCATGCCGGCCAGGGTCACGATGAACGCCGGGATGCGCATGAACGCGATCCAGAAGCCCTGCCACACGCCGATGAGGGCGCCGGTGCCGACGGCGACGAGCACCGCGAGGTACCAGGGCAGGCCCCAGTCGGAGAGGGCGATCGCCGAGACCGCGCCGCAGAAGGCGAGCACGGAGCCGACCGACAGGTCGATGTGCCCGTTGACGATCACCAGCATCATCCCGATCGCCAGGATCAGGATGTACGAGTTCTGCAGGATCACGTTGGTGAGGTTCAGCGGCGTGATGAAGTTCGAGTTCTGGAGAGTGACGTCCAGGACCTGGAACAGCAGCATGATCGACACCAGGGCGATGATCATGCCGTAGGCGCGCAGGTTGATGTTGCGCACCGCCGACCAGAGGGTCGGGCGGGCCGCGGTGGTGTTGATGGTCATTGGCGTTGCTCTTCTCCCCTGCTGGCGGTCTCAAGGGTCATGAGACGCATCAGCTCTTCCTGTGTGGCGTTCTCTCGGTCGACCTGACCGGTGATGCGCCCGGCGCTCATGGCGTAGATGCGGTCGCACATGCCGAGCAGCTCGGGCAGTTCGGACGAGATCATCAGGACGCCTTTGCCCTGGTCGACCAGTTCGTGGATCAGCTCGTAGATCTCGTACTTGGCGCCGACGTCGATGCCTCGGGTCGGCTCGTCGAGGATGAGCAGCTCGGGCTCGGTGAAGACCCACTTGCCGAGCACGACCTTCTGCTGGTTGCCGCCCGAGAGGTTGCCCGCGAGCTGGTAGACCGACGGGGTCTTCACCCCGAAGCTCGACCGCAGCCGCTCGGAGACGGCGGTGACCTCGTGGAGGTCGACGACGCCGTTCTTGGAGACCTTGTCGAGGCCGGGCAGCGTGAAGTTCTGCCGCAGGTCGTAGTCGAGATGCAGGCCGAACTGCTTGCGGTCCTCGGTGGCGTAGGCCATGCCGGCCTTGATCGCGTCGGCCACGCTGTGGAACTTGACCGGGCGGCCGTCGAGGGTCATGTCGCCGGTGATGTGGCTGCCCCAGGAGCGGCCGAACATGCTCATGGCGAACTCGGTGCGGCCCGCGCCCATGAGGCCGGCCAGGCCCACGATCTCACCGCGCGCGACGCTGAGCGAGGCGTCGGCGACGACGACGCGGTCGCGCTGCTCGGGATGGTGGACGGTCCATCCTCCGACCTCGAAGAAGGTCTCCCCGATCTGCGGCGTGTGCGGCGGGAACAGGTGGGCCAGGTCGCGGCCGACCATGGACTTGATGAGGCGGTCCTCGTCGACGCCGTCGTCCACGGTGTCGAGCGTCTCGATGGTCTGGCCGTCGCGCAGGACGGTGATCTCGTCGGCCACGGCGAGGACCTCGCCGAGCTTGTGCGAGATGAGGATGGAGGTGACTCCCTCTTCCCGCAGCGACTTCAGCAGTTCGAGCAGGTTCTCGGAGTCCGAGTCGTTGAGCGCGGCGGTGGGCTCGTCGAGGATCAGGAGCTTGACCTGCTTGGACAGGGCCTTGGCGATCTCGACGAGCTGCTGCTTGCCGACGCCGATCTTCTCGACGAGCGTGCGCGGGTTGTCGTCGAGGCCGACCTGGGCCATGAGCCCCGCGGCCTCGCCGTTGGTCCGGTCCCAGGAGATGACGCCGCGCCGGGTCTGCTCGTTGCCGAGGTAGATGTTCTCGGCGATCGACAGTTCGGGCACGAGCGCGAGCTCTTGGTGGATGATGACGACGCCGGCGTCTTCGGAGTCGCGGATGTTGCGGAAGCGGGCGGGCCGGCCCTCGAGTTCGATCTCGCCTTCGAAGTCGCCGTGGGCGTAGACGCCCGACAGGATCTTCATGAGCGTCGATTTCCCGGCGCCGTTCTCGCCGACGAGGGCGTGGATGGTGGCCCGCTTGACCCGCATGTCGACTCCGTCGAGGGCGAGCACGCCCGGGAACCGCTTGGTGATCCCCTTCATGCGGAGGATGTCTTCAGACATGGATGGTCCTATGTGGAATGCCTATGCTGCTCTGGACGAGAGGTTGCGGGGGCGCCCCGGGTGGGCGGAGCGCCCCCGACGAAGGGTAATGCGCTGGTCGGGCCAGACCCTACTGCAGTTCGGAGGCCTCGATGTAGCCGGAGTCGACGACCACTTCCTGGTAGTTCTCGACGTCCACGCTGACGGGCTCGAGCAGCATCGCCGGCACGACCTTGACGCCGTTGTCGTACGTCTCAGTGTCGTTGACCTCGGGCTCGTCACCGTTGACCACGGCGATGACCATGTCGACGGTGGTGTCCGCGAGATCGCGCGTGTCCTTGAACACCGTCGCGGACTGGCGGCCGTCGATGATGTACTGGACCGACTCGACCTCGGCGTCCTGACCGGTCACGACCGGCAGCTCTTCGAGGGCGTAGCCGGCGCCCTCGAGGGAGGCGATGATGCCGCGGCTGATGCCGTCGTACGGCGACAGGACCGCGTGCACCTGCTCGCTGCCGTAGTGGGTCGAGAGGATGTCGTCCATGCGGGCCTGGGCGGTCGCCCCGTCCCAGCGCTCGGTCGCCACCTGCTCGAGTTCCACCTGGCCGGACACGACGACCAGCTTGCCCTCTTCGATGTAGGGGTTGAGCTGGTCCATCGCACCGTTGAAGAAGTACCTGGTGTTGTTGTCGTCCAGCGAACCGGCGAACAGCTCGATATTGAACGGGCCTTCGGCGTTCTCAAGGTCCAGCGCGTTGACGATGTAGCCGCCCTGCAGCACGCCCACCTGGTAGTTGTCGAACGTCGCGTAGTAGTCGACGTCCTCGGTGTTGAGGATGAGGCGGTCGTAGGCGATGACCGTGGTGTCCTGCTCCTTGGCCTGAGCCAGGACGCCGTTGAGCGACTCGTTGTTGATGGCGGCGATGACCAGGACGTCCTGGCCCTGGCTCACCATGGTCTCAATCTGGCTGACCTGCGTGTCCACCTCGTCGTTGGCGTACTGCAGGGTGACCTCGTAGCCCTCCGCCTCGAAGGCGGCCTTGAGGTTGTCTCCGTCGGCGATCCAGCGCTCGGAGGTCTTGGTGGGCATCGCGATGCCGACCTTCTGGGCACCGCCGCTGCCGCCTTCGTCCTCGGAGGCGCAGGCCGACGCGGTCAGAGCGACCGCGGCGGCACCGATAGAACCGGTCAGCAAATGCCGTCGGTTTACGTTCATGTATTAGTACTCCTTCGTACCGGGCGTCACCGTTCAGCGACAGCGATCACCCTGGGGTCAAGACGTCATCGATGCTTCAACGTTTTTCCACAAGCGTCAACAGCGAGCCGGTCTCGTGTCCGAATCGTTGCACTTCCAAGGAGCCGAAAAGCGACACTTGCGCCTCAGTGGACACATTGGGCATCATGGTCGCACGCGGCCCGCGGGACGTGACCGAGCGGCCACCCGTTCGTGCCACATCCCCTTGGCCGACTACCACTCGACCGTTTGGATGGGATAGCCTCACATTTGGTGGCAAATCACGCCACCCAGCCACTCAGCTCCGCCAGGGAGGTGAACATGCCCAGTACGACGACCGTCGGCGCCGCCACCGTCGACCGTTTACTGCATCGCGACCCGGTATGCAGCGTCTTCAGCGGGACCGTCGCCTCTGACCCCACGCACCTGCTGTGCGTCACCGTCGCGCACGAGCGCGTCAACGGCTCCCGCCGCGAAGTCTTCCTCGAATGGGCCTCGAAGCTCACCGGCCTCGCCGCCCATCCCCACCTGTCGCCGTGCGGCGCGGTCGGGCTGACCGAGAACGGCCGCCCCTACCTCGCCGTGGGCGCCACCCGACGGACCTTCGCCGACCTCCTCGTCGAGCACGGACCGATGCCGCCCGGCCAGGTCAGGGCCCTCGGCGTCGCGCTCAGCGACGCCGTCGCCGTCTACCACCGCGCCGGCCTCATCCACGGCGCCATCCAACCGGGCCACATCCTCGTCGGCCCCGGCCGCGTCCTCCAGCTCACCGCCTACGACGTCACCGCGCCCGTCCTGGCCGCGCCCCTGCCGCCGAGCCCCTACACCGCCCCCGAGCACCTCGACGCCGCCGTCGCCGGCGAAGTCGCCGCCAGCCCAGCCGGCGACGTGTACGCCCTGGCCACCGCCCTGTTCGCCGCCCTCGGCGGACGCCTGCCGTGGGTGCGCTCCGGGCGCGAGGACGCCGACCCGCTCCTGCGAGCCGCGCCCGTCCCCCACATCCCCGGCGTCGACACCCGACTCACCGACGTCATCGGCGCCGCCCTGCACCCCGACCCCCGCCGCCGCCCCACCGCCGACGTCCTCCGCGAGCATCTCGCGCGCCTCGACCTGAGCGGCCCGCACGCGCTCGGGGCGAAGCCGAGCGCCGTCGCCTCCGGGCTCCTGCCGCGCCGCGGACTGCGGCCGGTCACCGTCTCGGTCTCCACCGAACTCGCCCCCTACCGGCCCGGGCCCGTCCGCGTCGGACTCAGGCCCCGCCTGCGCAAGATCGCCACCGCCACCGCCGGCGTCGCACTGACGGGAGCGCTCCTCGGCGGTGCCGCGCTGGCGACGTACGCGGCGACGAACCCCGAGCAGCACGCGTCGGTCTGCGCCGACCCCGCCGCGCTGGGGTGGCGAATCAGCGAGCACGTCGAGAACGGCGAGGTCGTCGACAGCTGGTGCGCCGGCAACGACTTCGTCGCGGCCACGGTGGACTACGACGGCGGCACCGGTGGCGGCGGCACCGTCGAGACCGAGCGTCTGGCATGGCGCATCGAGGGCGAGAACCTGGTGGCCGTCACCGACTGCTCGGACGCGGCACTGCCCGACAGCATCCTCGACTTCCTCAGCTGCGGCTAGGGTCGGTCGCCCTCGTCACGCTCCGGGGCGGGCAAGAACCCTCCGAAGGCCGCCACGGTCTTGTTCGCGTACGCCGAGGTGTCGCCGCGCTCCATCGGGCCGTCCCACTCGCGCGGCAGCGGGCCGCGCTCGGGCAGGATGCGGCCCACGATCCGATCGAGCGCCTCCTCGGCCTTGCCGACCCACAGGTGCCCGCCGCCGGCGATCTCGACCACCTCGGACTGCGGAACGGCGGCGAAACGCCGCCGCGCCTCGGGGTACCGGAGGTAGTCGTCGTTCTCGGGGATGAGCGCGAGGAGCGGACGGCCGTCCTCGGCCCACCGCGCCAGGTCCTCCTCGGTCGAGTACCGCAGGGGCGGCGACATGAGGATCGCGCCTTCCACGCTCGGCTCCAGCCCGTACTTCAAGGTCAGGTCGGTGCCGAAGGACCAGCCGAGGAGCCAGGGGCGCGGCAGCTCGGCGAACTCGGCGTACTCGACGGCGGCCGCGACGTCGTAGCGCTCGCCGACCCCGTTGTCGAATGCGCCTTCGCTCGTGCCCTGCTGGGACTCGGTGCCGCGCGTGTTGAAGCGGATCACCGCCAGGTTCGCCAGCGCGGGCAGGCGCCAGGCGGCCTTGCGGAAGACGTGGGAGTCCATCATGCCGCCGTGGGTGGGCAGCGGGTGGACGCAGATGATCGTCGCCTCTGGTTCGGCGCTCTCGGGCAGGGCGACCTCTCCGACGAGTTTCAGCCCGTCGGCGGTCTCGAGGGTGATCGGTTCCCTGCGGGCGTGCAGCATGCTCGCCGATCTGATGACAGCCATGGCGAGCATTATCGCCCGATCCGGTGTCGAATTGCTACCGGTAGTGACCCGGTCGACGCCGGTCGCGGGCGTTCCAGCAGCCGCCGTGCCAGTGCCGGCGGTCCTCGCCGTCGCCGCCGTCGGCCCAGGCGACGACGTGGGGGGTGCCCGGGCGGATCTCGTGGTCGCAGCCGGGGCAGCGGTAGGTCTTGTCGGCGGCCGAGCCGGTGATGCGGCGCATCTGGAAGCGGCCGTCGGGGCCGTCGACGGTGCTGGAGTCCACGGCTCTGGGCCGCCCGCGCTCGTTCTCGCGCAGGCGGCGGTTCTTCCTGGGCATCGGGAGGGCCCTAGGAGCGGCCGGAGTCGTCGCCGCCCTTGACGGTGGGCTCGGCGGCGGCCGCCTCGCGGGCGACGCGCTCGTTCAACCGCCGGACGTGCTTGTTCATCCCCCTGATGAGGAAGACCGTCACGACGACGAGAAAGACCGTGATGAACAGGCCGAGCGGCCCCGCCAGGGCCTGTTCTCGGTCGGGTCCGAATTGCTGTGCCAGGATCTCCACGTCTACCACGGTAGCCCCAGGGCTCAGGCCTCCTGCAGTGCCGGGAGCCGCCAGTCGACCGGCTCACCGCCCTGTTCGACGAGCAGCGTGTTGGCGCGGCTGAACGGCTTGGAGCCGAAGAAGCCGCGGCGGGCGCTGAGCGGCGAGGGGTGCGCCGATTCGATGGACGGGATGGAGCCGAGCAGGGGCTTGAGGTTGCGGGCGTTGGCGCCCCACAGGATGGCCACGGCGGGGCCGCCGCGCTGGGCGAGGGCGACGATGGCCTGTTCGGTGACGGTCTCCCAGCCCTTGCCCTGGTGGGAGTTCGGTTCTCCGGGGCGCACGCTCAGGGAGCGGTTGAGCAGCAGGACGCCCTGTTCGGCCCAGGGGGTGAGGTCGCCGTTGGCGGGGAGGGGGTGGCCCAGGTCGTCGCGGTACTCGTTGAAGATGTTGACCAGGCTGCGGGGCAGCGGGCGCACCTCGGGGGCGACGGCGAAGGACAGGCCGACGGCGTGGCCGGGCGTGGGGTAGGGGTCCTGGCCGACGATGATGACCTTGACGTCGTCGAACGGCTGCTGGAAGGCGCGCAGAATGTGCTCGGCGGCGGGCAGGTAGCGGTGGCCGTCGGCGACCTCCTGGCGGAGGAAGCGCCCCATCTTCGCGACGTCGTCGGCGACGGGGGCGAGGGCCTTGGCCCAGCCGGGCTCCACGAGTTCTTCAAGGGTTTTCTGCATGACTCAGATGCTAGAACCAGCGACCGTCAAGAAATATCCCGCGTCGCGCAGTGCCGCAACGATTTCGGTCGCGTGTTCGGATCCTCGCGTTTCGATCGAGAGGTCCACCGAGACCTCGCCGACGTGCAGGCGCGGATCGCCGCGCTGGTGGTAGACGTCGACGATGTTGCCGCCGTAGGCGCCCACGCGCTGGAGGATGGAGGCGAGCGCGCCGGGCCGGTCGGCGCAGCGCAGGTTGCAGCGCAGGAAGCGGCCCGAGGCGGCGAGGCCGTGCTCGATGAGGCGCATGAGCAGCAGTGGGTCGATGTTGCCGCCCGAGATCACCGCCACGGTCGGTTCCTCGTGAGCGACGGACTGGTTGAGCAGGGCTGCGTAGGCGGTCGCGCCGGCGGGCTCGACGACGAGCTTGTTGCGTTCCAGCAGCGAGAGCAGGGAGCGGCTGATGTCCTCTTCGGTCACGGTGACGATCTCGTCGACCAGGTCCACCACGTGCGCGAAGGGCACCTCGCCGGGCTTGCCGACGGCGATCCCGTCGGCGATGGTCTGCATCCTGTCGAGGCGCATGGGCTTGCCGGCCTCCAGCGAGTCCGGGTAGGCGGCGGCGCCCGCGGCCTGGACGCCGACGATGCGAATGCCGGGGCGCAGTTGCTTTGCGGCGGCGGCGATGCCGGCGATCAGGCCGCCGCCGCCGACGGAGACCACGATGGTGGCCGTCTCGGGCAACTGCTCGAGGATCTCCAGTGCGATGGTGCCCTGGCCGGCGACGATGTCGCGGTGGTCGAAGGGGTGGATGAGCGTCGCGCCGGTCTCCTCGGCGAAGCGGTGCGCCGATTCGAGTGCGTCGTCGACGCTGGCGCCGCCCAGGATGACCTCGGCGCCGTAGCCCTTGGTGGCGGCGACCTTGGGGAGAGGGGCGGACTCGGGCATGAAGACGGTGACGCGGGCGCCGAGCGTCGAGGCGGCGAGGGCGACGCCTTGGGCGTGGTTGCCGGCGGAGGCGGCGACGACGCCGCGCCGACGCTGCTCGGGCGAGAGCCGGGAGACGCGCATGTAGGCGCCGCGGATCTTGAACGAGCCGGCGCGCTGCAGGTTCTCGCATTTGAGGAAGACGCTGGACAGGGCGGGGTCGCGGGAGGGCTCGAGGGGCGTGCGGCGCACGGTCCCTTCGAGTTCGGCGGCCGCCGCGCGGACGTCGGCGAGGGTTACGAGCTCGTTCACGCCTCCGATCGTAGTTCGCGCGACCGCTGAGCGGCCCGGCTCGAGCGAGGCGGCGCGCCGATGTGTCGGTGCGCGATCGGCGCGCATCGATTACTCTTGTGACTCAAAGGAATGGCACTCCGGCCGCGCGGGACCGGGCCCGACCGGTCCGGATGCCATTGTGCCGCAATGCGAACCGCATACCGTATACGATGCTTCGAATACCCTGCCCGAATTGCGAAAACGGTTACAACGCTCGGAAAGGCCGCTCGTCCACACCCCGGCGGCGGCCCACGCCATCCGCCTCCGACGGAGGGAAACACCTTCCGTAATCTGGAGTTAACCCGGAGCGAGAAGGGTGGCCCGCGACACTCGACTGGGAGCGCAAGGATTAAGCTACGCCTAGTCAACCACGTCGATGAATCCGCTTCACTTGGCGAACATGTACCTACCGGTCCCCTTTTGAACCCCTGGAGTTAACGGTGACTGCAGTCACGCTGAAGAACGTCTCGAAGGTGTTCCCCGGCGATACCCTGGCCGTGGACTCCTTGACCATGGAAGTCAACCACGGCGAGTTCCTGGTGCTCCTGGGCCCGTCCGGCTGCGGCAAGTCAACCGTGCTCCGAATGGTCGCCGGGCTGGAGGCGCCCTCCGAGGGCGACATCCTGCTCGACGGCGAATACGCCAATGATCTGCCCCCTCGCGAGCGCAACGCCGCGATGATCTTCCAGACTTTTGCCCTTTATCCGCATATGTCGGTTGGCGAGAATATCGGATTCCCCTTGAAACTCGGCAAGCGGAACGGTGGTCCGAACGTTCCCGAAGCCGTCGGGGATATGGCCGGAGCATTGGGCATCAGTGATCTGCTGGAGCGCAAACCGGGACAACTCTCCGGCGGTCAGCAGCAGCGTGTGGCAATGGGCCGCGCATTGGTGCGCCGCCCCAAACTGTTCCTCATGGACGAGCCTCTTTCCAACCTCGACATTGGACTCCGGGCCGAATTGAGGACCGAGATCTCGTCGCTGGTGCGGCGCCACGACGCCACGACCTTGTACGTCACGCACGACCAGACCGAGGCCCTCACCATGGCCGACCGCGTGGCGGTCCTGCGCAAAGGCGTCCTGCAGGACGTCGGCACGCCCGACGAGGTCTACGAGCGGCCCGCGACGATGTACGTCGCGGCGTTCCTCGGCACGCCCCGCATGAACCTGCTCGAGGCCCGCGTCAACGTCTACCTCGACCGCTACGTCGCGCTCGACTTCGGCGACCAGGAGCTGCGCCTGCCGTGGCACGACCTGCGCGGCCGGGCCGTCGCCCGCTACCACGGCGAGAACATCGTGGTCGGGATGCGGGCCGAGGCGCTCGCGCCGGTCGCCGAGGGCCAGCCGGGCCAATCCCTCCAAGGCCGCGTCCGCTTCTACGAGCACCACGGCCACGAGACCCTCGTCTTCCTCGACATCGGGGCCACCGCGATCGTGCCCGACGGCATCGGCGACAAGCCCGACCTGGCCCGCAACGGCTCCAAGCCGCGCCGGCGCCTGACGGGCCTGTTCTCCGGCTTCGGCGCACCGACCGCCGAGCGGCGCGCCGAAGAGGACACCGGGCCGATCCGCAAGCCCGCCGACCTGGTCTTCCGCCTGCCTCCGCACATCCCGATCTCGGCCGGCCAGCCGATCACCGTGGCCGTGCACATGGACGCGCTGCACTACTTCGACAAGTTCGGCAAGCGCATCGACGTCGGCTGGACGCAGCGCGCCTGAACGACGCGAACAGCGCTTGAGGGGCCCTGTGGCCCCTCAAGCGCTGTTCGTTCCGGCCGCCGCGGCCGGTGATGACCGCGGTGCTAGCCCTCGAACGGTTCGGTGCCGACGATCTTGACCGACAGCTCCATGCCGTTGGGCGCGGTGTAGGAGACGGTGTCGCCCTCCTTGTGGCCCAAGATCGCCGCTCCGAGCGCGGAGTCCGGGCTGTAGACCGTCAGGTCCGTCGTCGCGCCGATCTCGCGGGAGCCCAGCAGGAACTTCTCAGTGTCGTCGGGGTCGCCGTCGAAGGCGATCGTCACGACCGTGCCGATCTGGACCTCGTCGCTGGCCTTCGGCTCGCCGACCTTCGCGTGGCGCAGCAGGTCCTCGAGCTGGCGGATGCGGCCCTCCTGCTTGCCCTGCTCCTCCTTGGCGGCGTGGTAGCCGCCGTTCTCGCGCAGGTCGCCCTCTTCGCGCCGGGCATTGATCTCGGCGGCCATCACCGGACGGTTCGCGATGAGCTCGTCCAGCTCGGCCTTGAGGCGGTCGTAGGCCTCCTGCGTCAGCCAAGTGCCCTGGTTGCTGTCGGTAGCCATATGCTCCAAATCCTCCGAATGTTGCGATCCGTGCTGTGTACAGGTCAATTGCGTAGCGGTATGCGAATAACAAAATGCCCGCCGACCGATACGCGGTGCGGCGGGCCGAAGATCAGTGATCAGTCCGCCTTCCAGCACCGCAGGACTTCGCCGGTATTGGGTTCGCCCTCCACCTCGAGCGTGTAGGTCCGCTCGACGCGGGTGGAGGCGTCCGCGGGAATGCGCACCTCCGCCGACCCGATCTCGGCCCCGCTCATGTCGCGGGACCTGATGAGGCAGACGGCCCCCTCGCCTTCGGGCTTGAACACCTCGAAGGTGACCGCGACCTGCCCGGGCACCGAGTCGTCGAACGCGAGCAGGTTCGACGTGTATTCCCCGTGCCCGTACTGCTCATAGAGGCGCCACGACACGGCGGCCCCGGCGGCGACCACCGCCAGCGTCAGCACGACGGCCAGGATCGGGCGCCTTCGGGCCGGTTCGCGGCGTCGGCCGTAGCGATCCGGCGGAAAGGAGACGTCGCCAGGTTCGGGCGCGCGCCCATCCGTGGTCAAGGTCTCACTCATCCGGCTGCTTTCTAGCACTGAGGTCGTCGGTCGGGGAAGAATCGATTATCGAGTATCGTTGCACAGAATGCCAGAGCCGACAACCTACTCATCGGTGCGCGTCGGCTTTAGCGCACAGCAGCTTTACCTTGGCACCCACCAGTGAGGTCGAACGCCGTGTCAAACGCGTCCAGCAGTCTGCGCCTGATGTGTGTTCACGCGCACCCCGACGACGAATCGAGCAAGGGCGCCGCCACCATGGCGCGCTATGTTCGCGAAGGCATCGAGGTGCTGGTGGTCACCTGCACCGGCGGCGAGCGCGGCGACGTGCTCAACCCGAAGATGGACCGCCCCGAGGTCCAGGAGCACCTCCCGCGGATCCGCACCGAGGAGATGGACCGCGCCCGCGAGATCCTCGGCGTGCGGCAGCACTGGCTCGGCTTCACCGACTCCGGCCTCCCCGACGGGTGGCTGCCGGATTCGGACGTCCCGCTGCCCGAGGACGCCTTCTATCTGGTGCCCACCGAGAAGGCCGCCGCGCCGCTGGTCGAGATCATGCGCTCCTTCAGGCCCCACGTGGTGACGACCTACGACGAGGAGGGCGGCTATCCGCACCCCGACCACGTCAAGACCCACGAGATCTCCGTCGAGGCCTTCCGCGCCGCGGGCGACCCCGAGCGCTACCCCGACCGGGGCGAGCCGTGGCAGCCGCTGAAGCTGTACTACAGCCACTCCTTCGGCAAGGCCAGGATCGAATCGCTCCACCACGGGATGCTCGAGGCCGGGCTCGAATCGCCGTACGCCGGTTGGCTCGACGGCGAGGACTGGGCGCGCGACAAGAGCGAGCGCACCACCACCCGCATCGAGTGCGCCGACTACTTCCACATCCGCGACGAGGCGCTCAAGGCGCACGCCACCCAGGTCGACCCCGACGGGTTCTGGTTCGCCGTGCCGCGCGAGGTCCAGCAGGCGTGGTGGCCGACCGAGGACTACGAGCTCGTCGAGTCCCACGTCGAGTCGCGGCTGCCGGAGGACGACCTCTTCGCCGGCATCCGCCAGGCACACCGTCCCCTTTAGTCCCCCTGCCGTTCCCGGACCCCACCGGACCCGCCGATCCACTTCCGCGACACCGCAATGTTCGCGCTCGCGCACCCTCGGTGACGAACGAACTGTCGGGCTCCCGACACCTTGGTGTATTTCCTCGGAAAGTGCGGGAACGTTGTTGCAAGCACGCCGCCGCGAGATACCGTGCCAAGGAAGCACGGGCCGATCGACGGCCCGGAAGCTTCGCCATGAGGGCCACGGCGGACGCGGCGGCAGCGGCAGAACGGAGGTGAAGCCATGGTCAGTCGCGAAACTTCACCGGCGCGGACCGAGTCGTTCGTCGGAAGTCTTCTCGTCGCCACGCCAACGCTGCAGGACCCCAACTTCGACCGGACCGTCGTCATAGGCGTCGGCCACGAATCCGACGGCGTCCTCGGCGTCGTCCTCAACCGCGCCACCGAGATGCCGGTCGCCGACGTGCTCGGCGACTGGGGTGTGCTGGCCGGCGATCCGGCGGTCCTCTTCGAGGGCGGGCCGGTGCAGCCGGAGGCGGCCATCGCGCTGGGCTGGAGCAAGGCCGACGCCCCCGAGTCCGACGCGTTCAGGCCGGTGATGGGCCGGCTCGGCACGCTCGACCTCTCGCGTGACCCGGGCGAGGTCTCGCACCTGCTCGACGGGATGCGGGTCTTCGCCGGCTACGCCGGATGGGTGCCCGGCCAACTGGAGTCGGAGATCGACGCGGGTGCGTGGATGGTCTTCGACGCCCTCCCCACCGATCCCTTCTCGACGAACCCCGAAGAGCTGTGGGCCATGGTCTGGAGGCGCCAGGGCGGCCTGCTGTCCGCGGTGGCGCACTACCCCGCCGATCCCACCCTGAACTGACACCCCGTTCCTCAAGGGCGCCAAGCCATGAGGATGAGCACGACGACGTAGCAGACGACCCCCAGCCCGGCGAGCGCCCGGAGCCGGCCCCGGTGCTGCTCGAGCGCCTCCGCGTCGAGGACGCCTTCGGAGTCTTGGAGGTCCTTGCCGATGCGTGCCAGCGCCCCGGGGATGGCCGCCGTCCCGTTGATCAACGCGAGAACGTACAGCGTCGCGGCGATGATGAGCCACGGGTCCCCGAAGGAGTACTCCTCGCTCGTGACGACCACGAGCGCGCCGAAGAGCGCCGCGATGAGCGTGAGGGCGTTGAAGGCCATGGTGCGGCGACCGGCGAGGTGGGCGGCGTCGCCGTCGCGCACGCGCAGGGCCCGCTCCCCCAGCCAGGGCACGAGCATGGCCGGGCCGACGAGGATCGCCACGGTCAGGACGTGGAGGATCACCAGCAGCGTGTTCATATGGCGATCCTACGGACGCAAGGAGCTTCAGGCGCCGAAACGGCGAGGACTCGGGGCGGGGGAGGCGAATGTCCACGGCCGTGCCGGGAGGGGACGACAGTATCCCTGTGGTGTCAACCGGTTTCCCGGTACGGACGGGCAAGCCTCCAGACATTGAAGTTCTTGACTTTATCAACGGCATGCGCCTACAGTTGTTACCGATCACTTTTCCATCGACGACGCCCGTCTGAGCCGATCCCCCTCCACCCTTCACAGAAAGGCCCGGCACGATGCCCTCACGTCGGACACTGCTCGCCACCGCGATGGCCACCGCCGTCGCAGGCACCGTCGCCTCCGCCAACACCGCGTTCGCGCAGACGAACACCGCCTACGCGATGTCCTATTTCAAAGAGTCGCCGCAGGAGAGCGACGACAGCTACGCCCTCCACCTCGCGGTCAGCGACGACGGCCTGCACTGGATGCCGCTCAACCAGAACAACCCCGTGGCCGTGCCGACCGCCGGCACGCAGGGCCTGCGCGACCCCTTCATCCTCCGCAAGCGGGAAGGCGGCTTCGTCGTCCTCGCCACCGACCTCAAAGGACGCGTGTTCAACCTCGACAACCAGTACCTCCACGTGTGGGACTCGGCGAACCTGACGAGCTTCACCGGTTACCGGCGCGTCCGCCTCCACGACATGGCCACCCACTCGTGGGCGCCGACCGCGTTCTGGGACCCCGCGCGCGGCCGGTACGGCGTCGTCTACTCGGCCTACAACGGCGTGCGCGACGTGCTCATGGTCAACTACACGACCGATTTCGTGAACATGGGCGGCGCGCAGGTCTTCTTCGACCCCGGCTTCAACGTGCTCGACGGCGACGTGCTCGTCCACGGCGGCGCGTTCTACCTGGCCTACAAGCACATGGGCAACGGCGGCCTGTACGTCTCCAGCTCGGCCACGGGAGCGCCGAACAGCTTCACCACGGTGAGCGCCGGGCTCCGCCAGGGCGGCGCGATCGAGGCCCCGATCCTCGTGAAGTCCAACGCCGGCAACGCCTTCTGGCTGTGGGGCGACTCCTTCGTCCCCGACAACGCGGTGTTCTACGTCTGGCGGTCGTCCGATATCGACGGGAACTCCTGGTCGGCGCTGAGCCGGCGCGACTACGACGCGCCGATCAGCGCCAAGCACGCCGGCATCGTCCCGATCACCGCCGCCGAGCGGGCCGCGATGGTCGACCGGTGGGGCGCACCGCAATGGAACCGGCTCAAGTCATACAACTTCCCCGACCGGTACGTGCGCCACGCGAACGAGCTCGCGAGGATCGATCCGTTCCCGATGGAGCCGCCCGCCGACCAGCAGTGGCGGCTGCGCCCCGGCCTGGCCGATCCGACCGGAGCGTCGTTCGAGTCGGTGAACGTCCCCGGCCGGTACCTGCGGCATGTGAACTACGAGCTCCGGCTCGCCGCGAACGACGGCACGTCCCAGTTCGCGGCCGACGCCACCTTCGTCCGCACCGCCGGCCTGGCCGACGGCGCCTGGGCCTCGTTCCGGTCCCACAACTTCCCCGACCGGTACCTGCGCCACTCCGGGTACGTCCTGCGCATCGACCCGCTCGGCGCGAGCTCGCCCGCGGCCGACCGCCAGGACGCCACCTTCCAGGTCACCTACTAGGCGTCGCCTCGGTCTCGTGGTGGTGCGGGTGCCGGCGTTCGAGGGCCGCGCCCTCGACGTCGACGTCCGGCAGGAGCCGGTCGAGCCACCGCGGCAACCACCACGCCTTCTCGCCGGCGAGGTGCATGAGCGCCGGGATGAGCACCATGCGGACCACGAACGCGTCGACGAGGACGCCGAACGCCAGGGCGAAGCCGATCGGCCGGATCATCGCGCTGTGGGAGAACATGAAGCCGCCGAAGACGGAGATCATGATGATCGCCGCCGCGGTGACCACCGCGCGTCCCGCCCGCATGCCGAGCACCACGGCCTGGGGCGCCGGCGCGCCGTGACTGAACGCCTCGCGCATCCCCGAGCCGAGGAACAGCATGTAGTCCATCGCCAGTCCGAAGAGGATCCCGAGCAGGATCGTCGGCAGGAAGTTGAGGACCGGGCCGGGGCTCTCGACACCGAAGACGTCGGCGAGCCAACCCCACTGGTAGATCGCCACGACACCGCCGAGCGCGGCGAAGTACGACAGGATGAAGCCCAGGGTGGCGATGAACGGGACGTAGAGGGACCGGAACACCAGCACCAGGATGATGAGCGACAGGCCGACGACGACCACCAGATAGACCGGCAGGGCATCGGCGAGCTTCTCCGAGATGTCGATGTTCCCGCTGGCGGAGCCGGCGACGCCGAGCGCGTACGTCCCGTCGATCGGCGAGAGCTCCCGCAGGGCGTGCACCAGGTCCTCGGTGGACTCGCTGGTCGGGGCGCCGGCCGGCACGACCTGGAAGGCGGCGATGGTGCGGTCCTCGGAGGCGCCGATCGGCGCGACGGCCACGACGTCGTCCCGCTCGTAGAGGACCCGCGCCACGGCGAGCTGATGGGCCGCCAGCTCGGCCTCGTCGGGCGAGCCGGGCAGGTCGGCCACCACCAGGAGCGGACCGTTGAACCCGGGGCCGAACTCATCGGCGACGGTCTCATGGGCCTGGTACTGCGTGGAGTCGTGCGCCTCGGTGGACCCGTCGGGGAGGTTGAGGCGCAGGTCGAGCGCCGGGATCGCGACCACGAGGAGCGCGGCGACGCACACGACGACGCGGCCGAGGGCCTGCCACAGCGGCAGGCGGCGCGGGTCGGCGGCGCTCGCCGGCGCGGGCGCGGCCCGGGGCGCGGACTCCAGCGCGGCGCGTTCGCGCCGGCTCAGGACGCGCCGGCCGACGAGCGTGAGCAGCGCCGGCGTGAGCGTGACGGCGACGAGGACGGCGACGAGGATGCACATGGCGCCGACGGTGCCCATGAGGCCGAGGAACGGGATGCCGGTGACGTTGAGCGCCAGCAGCGCGATGATGACGGTCGCCCCGGCGAACACGACCGCGTTGCCGGAGGTGCCGTTCGCGAGCGGGATCGACTCGGACGGCTCGTAGCCTTCCTTGAGCTGGCGCCGGTGCCGGTTGATGATGAACAGCGAGTAGTCGATGCCGACCGCCAGGCCGAGCATGATGCCGAGGATGGGGGTCACGGACGCCATCTCGATCGCTCCCGACAGCGACATGGCCGCGAGCGCGCCGATGCCGACGCCGATGAGCGCGTTGACGATCGGCAGGCCGGCGCCGATGAGCGTGCCGAGCATGACGATGAGGACGACCGCGGCGACGAACAGGCCGATCACCTCGCCGATGCCGAGCAGGTCCGGAACGCCGCCGGCGATCTCGGCCGCGAAGTCGGTTCGCACCCCGTCCACTGGTTCGTCCTCGAAGACCGCCATCAGCTCGGACTTCGTCTCCTCCGAGACGGCCAAGGCGTCCTCGTCGAACCGCGCCGTGGCGATCGCCGCGTCGCCGTCCTCCGAGACGGTCCGCATCGCCGACGCCATCTCCAGCAGGGCCGCTCCCTGTTCCAGCTGGGCGCTCTGCGCGTCGAGCTCGGCGAGGCCCTCGTCGATGGTCTCCTGCCGGGCGTCGAGCTCCTCCTGGACCTGCTCCAGCGTTCCGTTCGCCTCGGCCTGCCGCCGGGCGGCGTCGAGCAGGCGCTGCGCCTCCTCGAGCTCGGCGTAGCCGCTCTCGACCTGGGCCAGGCCCGCTTCGATCTCCTGCCGTCGCTGCTCGCGCTCCGCCTCGGTCGCGAACGGGTTCATGACCTCCTCGACGCCTTCGACTTCGGACGCCTCGGCGACGGCGGCGCCGATCGCCTCCCGCTGGGCGTCGGTGAAGGCCGAGCCGTCCTCGGTCGTGAACACGATCGTCCCCGTGCCGCCGGCCGCGTCGGGGAACTCGGACTCGAGGCGGTCGGTGACCTCGGCGGTGGGCGTGTCGGGAATCGAGAAGCTCGTGGCGAGCGTGCCGCCGCCGAGCGCGTACGCGATCCCGGCGGCGATGAGCGCGGCGATCCAGACGGCGATCACGGTGCGGGCGCGCCGTGCGGCGGCCCGGCCAATCCGGAAGAGCAGTTCGGCCATGGGAGTCCTTCGGTGAGTTGGCGGAACGGACGAGTACGGGGAGGGCGGGACCGGCTCGCTACATGGATCCGTAGCCCCTTCGCGTCGCGTCGAGCAGGCGTTCGAGGAGCCGCTGCCAGACCCGGTGCGAGTGCGCGTCGACCGCCGCGCCGGTCTGGGCGTGCCAGTGGCGGTGAATGGTGATCAACCCGCTGACGAGCGCGCTGACCAGCAGGTGCGCGGTGAGCTCGTCGGTGTCGGGGTGCCGCTGGAGAATTTTGGCCGACAGTCCCTCGCTGACCTGGGTGAAGGAGCGCAGGAGGATGACGGCCGATCGCGGCGTCTGGCCGGCGTCCGGTCCCCCGAGGACACGCGTGAGATACGCCATGGGTTCGACCAGGTCGGCGCTGCTCAAGACGTCGGCGACCTCGTCGAACGGCGAATCCGAACGTGCCGAGCCGAGTTCGAGGCCGTCGACGATGGCGCCGAGGAGCTCGCCGCATACCGTGATCACGATGTCGTCCACGGTGGCGAAGTGGTTGAACACGGTGCGGCGCGAGACGTCCGCCCGCTCGGCGAGCTGGACGACGGTGAACTCGGTGCCGCCGGTCTCCTCCATGAGCGCGGCCGCGGCGTCGATGATCGCGCGGCGGTGGCGCTCCTTGAGCAGCGCGCGGCGGTCGGCGGCGGTCTCTCCGGACGACGGCATGCCCCCACACTACGCAAGCAGATGCACTCAGTGCAACTAAACCGCGGAGTGGTGCCGAACGCCCTGACCGAGGCGATCGGCGAGCCCGGGCGCTCGCGCGGCCGCGCCCCGCACCCGGTCGCCTTCGTAGCCGTCAAGGCAGTCCGGTGAGGCTCGTTAGACTCATTGGAGCGGCGCCCTGCCGCGAGTGCGAGCGCTCAAGCGTCACAAGAACCTGGGTGCCTCCGCCGCCCGGCCGTCTCTGGCCCGAGACTTCAAGATGCTGAAATCGTTCCCAGCTCTCTCTGGGCCGTGCGCGTCAGTCGCCATGTGCCGATCGTGTGGTGATTTACCAGTTCATCAGCCTATTCCGCGCTTTTCTTTCTGATACGGCTCGGCCGTGAATTACTAGGAACGTTCACACTAAGTGATCGACTTGGTCGCGGTGGCGATCGCCGAGTCATCGAATCCAGCGCCGGCCACGTCTTCGGGGACGCCGCGGCCGGCGACGTGGAGCGCCTGGAGCGCGCCGGCGGCCATGAGGTCCGACGCGACGAAGACCCCTCCAGGCCTGGGATATTCCTCAGGAGCTCGCGCATCGCCCGCTCGCCGCCGGCTTGGGTGTAGTCGCCGTGGACCAGCATGCGCATGGTCGCCTTGCGGCCCAGCATGGTGGTGAAGCCCTCCATCCGCAGCGACGCCGCCGGGGGTGTCGAGCGGGCCGGTGACCATACCGGTCTTGCGGCGCGCGGGGAGGCCGTCGTGGCTCGGTCGGCCTCCCCGGCCGCGTTCACCCGGTGCGGTACAGACTCACGGAGTCGACGTTGATCCAGTTCCCGGCGTTCGCGTCCGAGTAGAACCCGACCTCGATCTGCCCGCTCGTGACCTGCACGCCCGTGATGGACACCTGGGTCCACTGCGAGGTCACCGGGAGGTCGACCCGCCGTTCGGCGCCGCCGTGCCGCTTGGCGTACATGTGCGCGGCATGCTGGCCGCCGCCGTTCATGACCCAGGCGGTGAGCGTATAGGTCCCGTTCGGGACGCTCGGCGACTGATAGTGGGAGACGACGTATGCGGCGCTGCTCCAGTGAGTGAACTTGGAGCCGCCCTCGTAGACGCTTCCGCGTGTTTCCCGGAAGGCCGCGTCGGCATCAGCGCTGCTCTGGGACCAGACGCTCCAAGCGGTCGCCGTCGTGCTGCCGCCCGACTCGAAGCCGCCGTTGGCCAGCACGTTCTCGCCGGTGCCCGAGCCCTGCTCGCCACCGGTCACCTCGCCGAAGAAGTCCAGCGTCGACAGCTTGTTCCCGTTGTGGTCGAACAGGGTCTGGTTGTCCCAGGAGTTGCTCTCGCCGGCCTGGTCGTCGATGTACGACATCCCCGCCGGCGTGGCCCAGCTCGTGTCGCCGGTCCACGCCGCCTCCCACCAGACCAGGCCCCGCCCGCGGTCGTTCGGCACGTCGGCGATGGCGTCCTGCAGGTCGTGCAGGAACTGCGTCTGGCCCTGAACGGTCGCCGGGTAGCCCGATTCCTCGGCATGGCTGCCGGTGAAGATGTTGCCGCGTCCATCGCCGTCCTGGAGGGTCCAGGCGTAGGCGGTCTCCACGACGAGCACGTCCTTGCCGTAGCGGGCGGAGACGTCGTTCATGTTGTTCCGCAACTGGCCCATGGTGCCGTGCCAGTACGGGTAGTACGACATGGCGATGATGTCGTACGGGACGCCTTGCGCGCGGGCGTTGTCGAACCAGTCGCGGTAGGCGCCGTTGTTGCCGCCGCGGTCGAGGTGCAGCGCGATCTCGATGCCGTCGGCGCCCTGGTGGACGCCTTCGATGCCGGCCTTGAGCAGGCCCGCGAGTTGCGTCCAGTTGTCGGTGCTGCCCGAGGGCCACAACATGCCGCTGGTGATCTCGTTGCCCACCTGGACGATCTCGGGCGCCGCTCCCGCGGCGCTCATCTGCGAGACGACGTCGCGCGAGTAGTCGCGCACCGCGCCGACCAGTTGGCTATAGGAGAGGTGCTCCCATGCCTTGGGCTTGTGCTGCTTGCCCGGGTCGGCCCAGAAGTCCGAGTAGTGGAGGTCGAGCAGGACGTCCATGCCGAGCGCCTTGGCCCGCTGCGCGAGCCGGATCGTCTTGTCCAGGTCGTTCGTGCCGCCGCCGTAGGGCTGGCCCGAGGAACTGTACGGGTCGTTCCACAGCCGAAGCCGCACCAGGTTGGCGCCGCTGTCGGCCATGATCTCCAGCGCGTCGCCTTGCACGCCGTTGTCATAGAAGCGTTCACCGTCGGCCTCCACCTCGGCGAGCGTGCCGACGTCGACGCCCATGTAGAAGTCGCTGCTGACGGCCTGCGCCGGGGAGGCCGTGGCGAAGGCGACGAAGCTCATGGCGGCGACCAGGGCCACCGCGATCATCCGTCTCATGTGTCGCTCCTTTGCGATCGATGGGGCGGGCGCCGGCGGGCGCCCGCGACGGCGGCGGGGAACCGCCGCCGAAGTCAAGGAGGCCGTGCTCGGCCATGGGTCTCACCCTTTCTCCGCTCCCGCCATGGCCCCGGTGACCAGGTGGCGCTGCAAGAGGATGTAGAGGATCGTGATGGGCACCGCGAGCACCACGGCGCCGGCGGCGAAGGTGGTGAAGTCGTTGCTGTACTGGTCGGTGATCATCTGGAACAGGCCCAGGGCCACGGTCTGCTTGCTGTTGCTCTGCAGCAGCAGTCGGGGAAGGATGAAGTCCATCCACGGGACCGTGAACTGCGTGATGGCGACGAAGGTCAGCATCGGGCGCATCAGCGGCAGCACGATCTTGCGGAAGATCGTGAGCCGACCCGCGCCGTCGATCGCCGCGGCCTCGTCCAGGCTCGCGGGCAGATTGTCGGTGTAGCCCTTCATGAGCCAGGTGTTGTACGGCAGGGCGGCGGCGATGCTCACCAGGGCCAGTCCGGTCAGGGAGTCGAGCAGACCGAAGTTGAGGAACAGCATGTAGACCGCGATGGCGGTCAGGAAGCTGGGGAACATCTGGAGAATGAGGATCCCGAGCATGCTGGCCTTGCGGCCGCGGAAGCGGATGCGGGCGAACACCCAGCCGCACAGGGCCGAGAGGGCGACCGAGCCGACCATGTTGAGCGTGGCGACATAGAGCGAGTTGAGGTACCAGCGCCCGTAGTTCGTCTGGGTGAACAGGTGGACGTAGTTGTCGAGGGTCGCGTTCTCGGGTATGGGGCTGGCGTTGGCCAAGCCCCCGCCGGGCCCGAAGGAGGAGCCGACGACCCACATGAGCGGGAATATCACGATGACGGCGACGATCGCGAGTTCCACGTGGAGGAACACGCTGGCCGCGCCGTCGCGCACCCGCTGCCGGCGCTCGATGCCCCCGCTCGGGGGGATCCGCCGGAGCCGCGCCGCCGGATGGTCCGCGGTCTTCACCGGATGATCGGCCATGGGTCACAACTCCCTGATCGCTTTGGAGCGGTTGAGGTTCAATACCGAGAAGGCACCGACGATGACGAAGACGATCAGGCTCATCACCGCGCCGATGTTGTACAGGCGGTTGTCCAGAGTGAGCTTGAACAGCCAGGTGACGAGCAGGTCGGTGCTGCCGGCGAACCGGTAGTCCACATTGTCGGGACCTCCTTCGGTGAGGAAGTAGATCACCCCGAAGTTGTTGAAGTTGTGCACGAATGCCAGTACGAGCAGGGGCGTGACCGTCCGCTGGACGATCGGCAGGGTGATGTAGCGGAACTGGTGCACGGGCCCGGCGCCGTCGATGCGGGCGGCCTCGTAGTAGCTGTCGGGGATGTTCGCGAGGACGCCGCCGACGAGGGCCATGAAGAACGGGAATCCGAGCCAGAGGTTGACCAGGAGCGCGACGGCCCGTGCCAGGTTCGGATGCGACGGGTCGGTGAACCAGTAGACGCGCTCGTCGGTGAGGCCGAGGTCGACCAGCCACTGGCTGACCGGGCCGAACTGGCCGTTGAACATCGAGCGGAACACGAGGGCGGAGACGATGGCGGGGACGGCCCACGGCAGCAGGAACACCGAGCGCCACACGCGCGGGAACCTGACCTTTCGGCTCGCCAGCAGCACGGCCTGGAGCAGCCCGGCGGCATAGGTGGTGACGGTCGCGAGCACCGCCCACACGAAGGTCCACGCGAGGACGCCGAGGAACGTCGTGGACCAGGAGGAGACGGCGAAGACGGTCGCGAAGTTGTCGAGGCCGACCCAGTTCACGAGGTTCTTCGGCGGCAGGTTGTCGCGGTTGTAGTCGGTGAAGGCGACGAGGATGCCGAACAGGACCGGCAGCACCGACATGAAGACGATCAGGACCAGACCCGGAGACAGCGCGATATAGGCGAAGGCGCCCTCCCACAATCTGCGGAAGTAGCGACCCGAGGGATCCGGTGTGCCGCCGGCGTTCAGGACGGCGCGGCAGCGGACGGCGTCGCTGACGCTCCAGAAGCAGACGATGGCGAGCAAGGCCAGCGTCAACATGGCGATGAGGCCGTTGGCCATGAGGACGATCGAGTTGTCGCCCTCGGTCAGGCCGGTGAGGGTCATCTCGCGCGGTTGGACGCCGAGCGTGAACAGGCCCCACAGGCCTCTGATGAAGAACCCGCCGTTCGATCGCGGCGTGAAGTCCATCCCGGCGTAGTAGTTGCCGGTGGCGATCTCCCACACGACGGCTCCGGCGAAGCACGCGAAGAAGAACGCGGCCTTGCCCGCCTGGCGGTTGATGAGCTGGCCCGCACCCCACACCAGCGCCGAGGCGAGGCCCGGCACCGGCGGG
>NZ_BAAHCB010000005.1:659790-762493 GCF_054776215.1 Glycomyces tarimensis | reverse complement strand
CCGCGCGGGGCGCGGTCCGAGGCCGACGCGGGGACTTCGGAGGTCTCGGTGGTGCTCACAGCGGCCGATCCCTAGAGTCCGTGCAGCTCGTTGTAGGTCGCCACTGCCTTCTCCTGGGCGGCGGCGGAGTCGGACAGGCCGTCCCACACGTCGATGACCATCGCGTTGCCGGTCTCCCAGAAGTACTGGGGCACCTGCGGGATCAGCTCGGCATAGGCCGACTGCTCCACGATGCCGGCCACGTGCGGATCATCGGCGATCCCCTCGATCCCGGCCAGCAGCTCGGCGTCGACGGCCGGAATCTGGCCGGTGGCGCCGTAGACGGCGGCGGCACCGGCGTCGGAGGCGAGGAAGTTCGCGAAGACGCGGGCCGCGGCCGGGTACTGCGAGTATCCGGAGACGACGGCGACGTGCATGCCGGCGAAGGACCCGGCGGGCTCGCCGCCTTCGACGCTCGGCAGGGTGGTCACGCCGTACTCGAAGCCGTTGGCCTCGGCGCCTTCGTCGAAGGTCGCGAAGCTCCAGGGGCCGGTGATGACATAGGGTGTCTCGCCCTTGGCGAAGCCCTCCTCGATGGTCTCCCACGTGCTGTCGGCGCTGGGCACGTCGTAGATCTCACGCAGGCCGGCGTAGTAGTCGAGTGCGGCGGTCAGCGACGGGTCACCGAAGCCGGGGTCGTCCACGTCACCGTCCGGATAGACCTGCCAGCCGGCGGCGGAGAGGATCGGGTAGGCGCGGTAGATCTCGCTGGTGGACATGCGCAAGGTCCACCGGTTGGCGGCCGGGTCGTTGTACTCGGCGGCCAGGGCCCGGATCTCCTCCCAGGTGTCGGCCGGCCGGTCGGAGCCGGTCAGCTCCTCGAGAAGGGTGGTGTTGTAGATGAGCGCCAGCGACTCGGTGGTGACCGGGACGGCGTACATCTGATCCTCGACGGAGACCACGCTGGTGAAGGTGTCGCTCATCCGCTCGGCGAGCACGCCGGTGTATTCGCCCAGCGGAGCGGCGGTGCCGTCGTCGACGGCGCGGGCGACCTGGTCGTAGAAGCTCATGTAGACGTCCGCGCCGTTGCCGGCCTCGCCGGACAGGGACATCTTCTCGACCGCGTCGTTCTTGGCGACGAGCTCGTACTCGATCTCGATGTCCGGATACTGGTCCTCGAACTCGTCTTTGAACGCGGCGATGGCCGCCTCGGCGAGGTAGTCCTCCTCGAACCAGACCTTCAGCGGCACTGCGCCCGAGGCGATCTGTTCCTCGATGACGTACTGCTGGGACTCGGCGTCCCACTCCAGTTCGGAGGCCTGCTCCTCTTCGGCGGGCCCGCCGCAAGCGGCCAGCCCCAACGCGGCTGC
This sequence comes from Glycomyces tarimensis, assembly GCF_054776215.1. Taxonomy (NCBI): domain Bacteria; kingdom Bacillati; phylum Actinomycetota; class Actinomycetes; order Glycomycetales; family Glycomycetaceae; genus Glycomyces; species Glycomyces tarimensis. Next base: position 761,144 of record NZ_BAAHCB010000005.1, on the reverse strand, counting down.
CGCCACGACGGCGATAGCTCCTTTGCCTCGCATGCTCTGTCCTTGTCTCAGTTTGAGGGATGCCGTCGCTGAACTTCAGCGGCAGACTGTGAACGTTTACATCAAAGTAGCGACATGCGCCACTGAACGCAAGACGTGTTCGCACCTTAAGCGGCTTTGGCCCGCCACTTTTTCGATATAACGATGACAATTTCATCACGAAGGGCGAAATGAAATCGCTTTCCTCAGCATGAGCGCCAAAGTTGCGTGCACGTTCACAAGCCCGGGCTCGGCCGCAGAGCAGCGAGAGGCCCGGCCCGTCGTGGTCGGTCACGCGCGCGACGTGGGCCCATGGGCGCGGATCCCCTGCCAACTTACGGAGACACGATGACCATCGAGATCACCAACCCCGCCGACCTCCACGACCCCGTCGCTTTCGGCTACAGCCACGTCGCCCGCGCCTCCGGCGAGCTGGTCCTCATCGCCGGCCAGTACGACTCGGACGCGGAGGGCCACACCACGACCGACGATTTCCACGAGCAGGTCGAGCGCGCCTTCGCCAACCAGGCTGAGGGCCGCTTCGCGCTGGGCGCCAAAGCGGTTTCACCGAGCCTCATTCCGGGGCCGCCGCCAGACGACTGACGGCACCGCGGTGGCGTCATCTCCGGTCCCGGTGGCGCGAAATGGCGCTATGGCGCCACTTTCCGTCGGCCACTTGCCAAAACGAGTTTGCGGCCGATAACTTGTAGTCATCTTCTCGCGCCGAGGGAGAAGAGGTGGAACACTCTGGCGCAGCAGCGTACCGACCGTATTCACGGCAGTAACAGCGAGAATCGGATCGAAGCCGTCACCGGCGAAGGCACGAGCGACCAGACCAAAGACTACTCAGCAGGGATCAGCAAGCAACGCCTGCGACAACGACAACGACTTTCCGGACGACTGTTCGAGCTGGGCCGACCCGTAGGGCACCTTTGCAGTAACCGGTTCGCGGCGCGGCGGTTGCCTCCGCGCCGCGAGCATTGACCGAATCAAGACGAGAGGCTGGCAGTGGGTGACGACCGACAGGCGCCACTTTCCATACGAGAGCTCTCCTACCGGGTCCGCGAGCGCGCGCTGTTCGTGAACGCCGAACTTGAAGTGACGCGGGGGGAGTCTGTGGCGATCATGGGGCCGAGCGGATGCGGCAAGAGCACACTTCTCTCGATCGTGCTGGGACTGGTGCGTCCGGACAAAGGCCGGGTCGAATTGATGGGGCACGACGTCGTTCGGTCCCGCGGAGACCGACTCGCAACGTTGAGGGCAGAGCACCTCGGCATGGTCTTCCAGTTCGGAGAGCTCGTCCCCGAGCTCACTCCGTTGGAGAATGTGCTCCTCGCCGCGCAGCTATCCGGCCGAGCGGGTCCTGAGGCGCGGCGACGGGCCGAGGCGCTGCTGGAGGAGTACCGGATTCCGCCCGCCGCGATCACCGATGACCTCTCGGGAGGCGAGCGCCAGCGCGTGGCCGTCGCTCGCGCGCTGATGAACCGCCCTTCGCTGATACTGGCGGACGAACCGACTGGCTCACTCGACCGAGCGAACAAGGACCAGGTGGCGGACAGCCTCTTCGCGCTGCCGGAGCAGCACGGTTGCGCGATAGTGGTGGTCACACACGACCCCGCTGTGGCAAGGCGGGCACACCGATGCCTGGCGATCGAGGCGGGCACGCTCGTGCCCCTCGATGCGGCGGAGGAGCGGTGAAAGGCGTGCCCGAGCGGATCCGGGTGCTGTGGCGGATCGGACGGCGTATCGCTGCGGAGTCCGACGCTGCCGCACTGCGACGGGCGATGCTCGCGGTCGCGGTCGCTTGCCTGGTCCTGGGCAGCGTCGCGGCGACCGCCGTGCTGGTCCTCGACTCTGCGCGCGACAGGCGTGCGGACGGCTCCGGCCTGTTCTACGCGAACGAGGCGGCGGCGAGCGAGGAAGTGACTCTGATTTCGACTACCGCCGACTCGGTTGGCGAGAGCCGGCAGTACGGCGTGATCTACGTCGATCCGCTCGGATCCGAATCGCCGCTCCCTCCCGGGCTGCCGGAAGCGGGGTACACGACCGGGGACGTCTTCCTCTCCCCCGAACTCCGCCGCTGGGCTCCACATGTCGCCGAACGGTACGGGACCACGCTCAAGGGGACGATTTCTCCCGAGGGTTTGGCCGACCCGGGCGAGCTCCTGGTGATTGCGATAGCCGAGCTGGATGACCTATCGCGAGTCTCCTCGGTCGTCGGCGACGATTCGCCTGCATCCACGGGTTCGGAGGTCAGCTTGCATACACAGTTGGTCTCCCAGGACTTTGTCCCCACCTCGATTTCGGTGCTCTTGCTCGGCCTGGTCATCGTTCCGGCGATGCTGCTGCTGATCGTGGCGGCACGCGTCGGCGGTCAAGCGCGTGACCGGCGCTTGATGGTCTTGACTGTCTTGGGCGCCAGGCGGAAAGACCGCCGGTGGATCGTGCTGGCCGAGTCAGCGGGGCCACTGGCGTTGGGCGTCGCCCTGGCTTGCGTTCTGGTGCTGCCCTTCCTGTTGTGGGACCTCCGGTTGCCCTTTGTCGGTTATCTCGTCTCCTCGGACGACTTGCGCGGTGGACTGTGGATGCTGAGCCTCGCCGCAGCGGGAGCCGTCGTGCTGTCGCTCCTCATCGCCGCCGCCGGTGCCTACGCTGCCCAATCCCGTGAGCACCGAACGCGCCCGAAAGCCCGGCAATCCATCCGCGTGCCATGGCTGTGGACAGGACTTTTCGCGGTCGCCATCGTCGGAGCCGTAGTCCTGCCGAGCTCCTACCATGGCGGGCGGCAGTTCTACACGATGGTCTGGTTGACCACGTTCACCGTGATCATCACTGTGGCCCCGATGGTGACCGCACTGACCTATTGGATCGCCCGCCGGGCGGCACGGGCGGCGGATGGCCGTGACCGACCTGTTACAACGCTGATCGCACGTCGCGTCATGGCCGCTCCGAAACCGTTCGGCCGGCCTTTGGCCATTGTCACCATGGCGAACCTGCTGATCATCTTGATCGCCACCCTGCAGGGCCTCTTGGGGGAGGCCGGCTACAAGACCAAGCAGTGGCTCGAGACCAGCACTCGATCGATGGTCGTCGTACACGGCGCCGGGAACGCCGATATAGACAGTCAGGCACAGTGGCGCCAATCGCTTCCCGAGCGCCTCGAAGTGCTCGGCTACGGCATTACCGAGACCGAGACTCCGACCGAACCCATCTACACGCTGCAAATCTATGCCGACTGCGACCGGCCCGAGCCGCAAACGGAATGTGAGCGGGAGATGGGCCCCTCCGAGCTGGCTAACGTTCTGTCCGCTATTGGGAATGCCGATGTCATGCGCGCCCTTCAGGAGGAATCCGAAGTTCTCGAGGTCGAGACCGCTGTGCTACATCCGCTTGACGAGGTGGATCCCGCGCAAGCCAGAGTGACCTATCTGGTCTTCGATCCCGAGGAGGGCCGCGTCGACTCGGAGGCGGTGAAGAGCGCCGGATCGGTGCTCCCGGCAGGCGCGCAAGTGCTCTATCCACGAGAAGAGCAGGTTCTCGGCACGATTCCGAATATCGAGCAGTCCCGTTGGGTGACCGGCATCGGCGCCATCGGGGCCTCGATCCTGGGACTCGCCATGACGGTCGCCTTCTCCACAGTCTTCGGACGCGAAGCGCGCCGGCTCGCACCGCTGTCGATGTTGACCGGCGACCGGACGGTGTACCGGAAGCTGGCCATCGGATCGGTGGCACTTCCGATCATGCTCGCGATGAGCGCGGGGCTCGTCATCGGGCAGGTCGCGACCACCGCGATGCGGCGCTACATCGAATCGTCCGCCACGATTCCATGGACAACGTCGCTGATTCTTGTCAACATGGCCGCCGCCCTCATCGTGAGCGTGTGGGCCGCTAGCGCCGTCCTGCGGTACCGCGACCACTGGAAACCATCAAACAACTGAGGGAGCTCGCCAGCTACTCGCAAGGCGACCGAACCTGACGGCAGAGCTGTGCCGTCAGCAGACGAGCGCCAGGAATTGTGTTCGTCTGTAACCGGCCACTGCCGGTCACAGACGAACACATGGGCAGGTCTCGATGCCGACCAACGGTTCATGCTGCCCTACGACACCGAGTCGCCGCGAGCCGAATGACTCGCGGCGATCACATGCCGGCGAAGGCCTCACCGATGGGCTTCGGGCCTCGGCTCGGTCACGATCGCGGTGACAGGCGAGGCCGTCGACGTCACGGCCGAGGACGGTTCGGCTATTGAACGGTGCGGCACGTCACTGCCCATGCCCGACCGTCTCCAGACGCCCGTCGTGCGCGGCCGAAGTGGTGCTCGGTGGCTGGCTGCCGTCGCGCAGATGCTGATCGCGCAGCGCGGGCAGGATGGCTGCGATCGCCAGAACGGCCAAGACGACGCCCAGCACGATCGGCGCGCGCAGGCCGTAATCTGGGATGAGGGCGGAGCCGATGGCCGAGCCGAGGATGACGCCGAGGGTGATGAACGAGGCGTGCGCCGTGTTGACGAGTGGTCGGGTGCTGCCGGCGCGTTGGACGCGGACGGCCATCGCCGGGTTCATGGTGACGCCGACGAGCCCGATGCCGAGCATGAAGGCGAAGGCCAGCGGTGGAATGTCGGTGAAGGCGGCGAACCCGGTGAGGCATGCGACGTTCAGCAGTGTGCCGGTCAGGAGCGTCGAGACGGTGTGGCGGTCGGCGAGCCGGCCGACCACGGTGTTGCCCACGACGGTGGCGGCTCCGTAGGCGAGCAGCAGCAACGGGACGGTGCCCTCGTCGAATCCGCTGACTCCGGTCAGGATGGAGGCGGAGAAGCTGAATACCGAGAAGGTGGCGCCGATGATGAGGGTGCTGGAGACGAGTGCGAGCAGCAGCTGGGGGCGGCGGAACACCTTGAATTCGGCGGCGAGGGTGGAGCCGACGTCGGGTTCTTCGGCGACCGGCTGAGCGGGGTTGCGTACGAGCGCGGCGGTGAGGGCGGCGGCGAGCGCGGTGAGGACGGCGATGGTCCAGAAGGCGGCCTGCCAGCCGAGACGGCCGCCGACGTATGTCGCCAGCGGCAGGCCGAGGAGGGTGCCGAGCATGAGTCCGTTCAGGACCACGCCGACGGCCCGCCCGCGCACCCGTTCGTGGACGAGTTGCGAGCACAGTGAGATCGCGATGCCGAAGAACGCCTGTGAGGCCACGCCGCTCACCACGCGGGCGGCGACCATCGTGGAATACGAAGTGGCGAGCGCGGCCAGCAGGTTGCCGACGAGGAAGATCGCGAAGACGGTCATCAACGCCGTCTTGGGCCGTACGCGGAGGAGCGCCAGCGCCAGGACAGGGCCGCCGACGGTCATGGAGACGGCGAAGACGGTCACGAGGTAGCCGATCTGCTGGATCCCGGTGTCCAGGCCCTCGGCGAGCTGGGGCATGAGCCCCGCGACGGCGAACTCGCTGGTCACCATGGCGAAGACGCCGGCTCCCAGGACGTAGACGGCCGCCGGCACCGCGCGAGCGGGGCGGGTCGATGTCGTTGCGGTCAAAGTCGACTCCTGTCAATCATTTTGTAATGTTCATTTCAAAACTTGAGCGCGCGACGCCCGTGGCCGGTCGCGCGGCAGGGAATTTGGTCGAGCATGATTTGGAACGCTCAGTGCATAATGGCGCGGGTCGAGGACGGTTCATCGCCGATGGGACACGTCTATGGGTCCAAGGCCCGCAGTGTCGTCGCGACGATGTCGTCCAGCAGGTCCGACGCCGTGCCGCCCTGCGAGGTGATGCGCAGGCCCGCTATGGCCGCGTTGACGAACGCGGCGAGGCCCTCGGCGCTCACCTGGTCGGTGATCTCGCCTGCGGCCTGTCCGACGCGCAGCACATCGGACAGTAGGTGCAGGCGTGCCGTGGTGTCTTCATCGACGCGCCGCATGCTCTCGACGTACTCCGGGTCGTCGGCCAGCTCGGCGACGGTGTTCACGGCCAGGCAGCCTCGCGGATCGCCGGCGGCGACGCGCTCGGTCTCCTCCGAGGCGATCAGCCGCAGCAGGGCCGCGATCCGGTCCCGCACCGGACGAGCGGTGTCGCTCAATATGGCTTCACCGCGCTCGCGCGTCTGGTCCAGGTAGGAGTTGAGGCACTCGGCGAACAGTGCGTCCTTGCTGCCGAAGCTGTTGTACAGGCTGCTGCGCCCCAGGCCTGTCGCCCGGCACAGGTCCTCGGCGCTGGTGGCGTGCAGTCCGTGGCGCAGGAACGTCCTCGTCGCCGACTCGATGACGCGATCTCGCTGGAAGCTCAGTGGTCTGGCCATGGGCGTACCGTACCAGATTCTGTAACGCAATGTCCATAACCGCTCGCGGCAGGGGATCGACTCGGTCATCGGTTCGGTCCGGGGTCGGCTTCGAGGTAGTCGAACCCACCGCAAAACATGATCGCCTGTGACCAGCTACCGCCCGGCCATGGGCAATCTCAAGCGGTCACATGGGCCCCATGAGAGGGCCGGTGGTGTGGACTCCATGGCGATCGAACCCGCCACCGGCGTCGTTTGGATAACCGACGACCGCCATGAAGCGTGATCGCCTGTGACCGGCAACCGGCCACAGGCGATCAACAACGGTCACATGGCCCCCATGAGGGGGCCGGTGGTGTGGAGCTGCAGGGAATCGAACCCTGGTCCTCCGCTGCCTTTGTGAGGCTTCTCCGGGTGCAGTCCGCTGTGCCTTTTCTCGAGCCCCACCGATCTCGCGGACAAGTCGGTGAGACGGGCTCCAGCCGCCGAAAGTGTCGTGCGACGACCCAGCGACCAAGTCGTCGACCTAGCGTCCTAGATGATGCCGCGAATCCGGAGCGGACGCGCCTCCGGTGCGACAGAGTACGCTATCGCTTAAGCAGCGAGGGCGTACTCAGAAGTGCTTTTTGCGTTGGCACTTGTTGTTTTCCAACGTTGGTTTACGAGACAGCGTTGGCTTCCTCGACCCGCTTCCCTCACATCAACACACGGAGTCGAAACCGATCAGCCCCTGGTTGAGGTGAGATACCCCTGTTGAGTTGTGCTCAGCGATTCTAGCGCAGTCCGGCTCCGGAGAGCCACCGCATTACCGCGGGGCATCTCCCCGCACTGCGTCTCAACGAAGCCTACCTCGCGGATATTCCCCGCTGCCGCTAACCGCCGCGCTTGGCGGCGCGGCCGATGGCCCGCTCGATCTCCCGGTCGGCCTCACGCTTGGCGATGGCCTGCCGCTTGTCGTACGTCTTGCGGCCTCTGGCCAGTCCCAGCTCCATCTTCGCCCAGCCGTTCTGGAAGTACACCGACAGCGGCACCAGCGTCAGGCCGGCCTCGTCGAGCTTCGGCTCCAGCTTGGCGATCTCGCCGCGGTGCAGCAAGAGCTTGCGGATGCGGCGCGGCGGGTGGTTCGTCCACGTCCCGTAGTCGTACTCGGGGATGTGGAAGTTATGGACGCGCGCCTCGCCGTTGCGGACCTCGGCGTAGGCGTCGACGATGTTGCCGCGCCCTTGGCGCAGCGCCTTGACCTCGGTCCCCGACAGGACCATCCCGGCCTCGTAGGTGTCCAGGATGTCGTAGTCGTGACGGGCCTTGCGGTTCGTGGTCACGACGGTGCGCTCGGGGCCGGAGTGCTTGGGCTTCGGCTGCTTCTTCTTGGACACGGGCCAAGCTTAACGATCGAACAGGCGTATGTCGAAAGGAATTGCCGTCACCTGCACAGACAGGACGGGAGGTACCCGAGCGGGTCGACGCGCTCGCCGCCCACGCGGACCTCGAAATGGAGGTGTGCTCCGGTGGACGCCCCGGTGGAGCCGACCGCGCCGATCTTCTCGTTGCGGGAGACGTGCTCGCCGTTGTTCACCCAGATGCTCGACTGGTGGGCGTAGCAGGTGGTCAGGCCGTCGCCGTGGCTGATGCAGGTGAGCATCCCGTACCCGCCGTTCCAGCCGGAGTACACGACGGTGCCGGAGGCGGCGGCGTAGATCGCCGCGCCGTGCCCTGCCGCGAAGTCGGTGCCGCCGTGGAATCGGGAGGTGCCGTAGATCGGGTGCGTGCGCCACCCGAAGTCCGAGGACTTCCAGCCGTTCACCGGCTGGGCGAAGCCCGAGCCCGAGCCGCCGGACGAGGAGCCGCCGCCGTCGCTGGAGCCGTTCGAGTCGTCGGCCGCCCGCAGCTCGTCGGCGAGCCGCTCCGATTCGGCCTCGAGCCGCTCGTACTCGGCCGCTGCCTCGTCCTCGGCGGCCTCGGCGACTTCGAGCGCGCTCGCGCGATCGGCCACGAGCTGCTCGACCTCCTCCTTCGCCGCTTCGGCCTCGGTGTAACGCGCCTCGGCGGCGGCCAGCGCCTCCTGGGCGGCGGCCTCGGCTTCGGCGGCCTCGGTCTCGGCGAGCGAGGCCGCGCCCTCGGCGTTGGACGCGATGCGGCGTTTGAGGGTGACGTCCTCGACCGCGACGTTCTTGCCGTCGATCATGAACTCGAGGTAGGAGAGCCGGTCGATGGCCTGGGAGGTGTCGTCGGCGGCGAGGATCGCGTCGACGGTGAGCAGCTCGACGCCCCGGTACGTGGCGGTGAACATGTCGGCGCGCGCTTCCTGGGCCTCTTCGACGGCCGCTGCGGCGGCCTCGAATTCGGCCTCGGCCGCTTCCAGGGCCTCGCGGGCCTCGTCCGCTTCCCGCTCGGCCTCGGTGGCGACGGCTTCGGCGGCCGCGACCCGTCCTTCGGCCTCGGCGACGGCCCGCTCGGCGCCGGGCAGTTGGGCCTCGGTCTCGGCGAGCGTCTGGCCGGCCTCGACGACCTCTTCCGAGGCGCCTTCGAGTTCGGCGGCGATGCGGGCCTTCTCCCGCTCGATGGCGTCGAGGTCGGCCTGCGAGGGGGTGCCGGAGACAGGGCTGCTCGCGACCGCTCCGAGGAGCAGGGCCGCGAGCAGCAAACCAATCCGTCTCATGTGACCCGAAGCTAGTCCATGAGTGACTGTGGCTCGGGTCTTTGGGACTTACTACACCTTTCGGGTGACACCTAGACCTTGATGTTGAACCGCAGGGTGATCCAGGCGGTGATGGCGCTGATGACGGCCGAGATCGCGGCGAGGATCGGCAGCAGCATGAGCACCGAGTTCCATTCGATCGGCGGCATCAGGCTGAACAGGTTCGAGAATTGGCCGTCGATGACGAAGACCTTCGCCGCGCACAGGGTGCCGAAGGCGAACAGGGCGCCGATGATGCCGGCGAAGACCGCCTCCATGACGAACGGCGCCTGCACGAACCAGTTCGGCGCGCCCACCAGCTTCATGATCGCGACCTCGCGGCGCCGCGAGTAGGCGGCGACCTGGATGGTGTTCGCGACGAGCATCAGGGCGGCGATGCCCTGGACGAGCGCGACGATGAGCGTCAGGCGCTGCGCGCCGCCCAGGATGTCGAAGACCTGCTGGAGGATCTCCTTCTGGTTGGTGGCCTGGTAGACGCCCTCGCGGTCGACGAACTGGGCGATGAGCTCGTCGGCGTCGTCGATGTTGTTCATCTTGATGCGGAAGGCGGCCGGGAGGACCTCGGCGTCGACCGAGGCGACCAGCTCCTCGGATTCCTCGAAGGTCTCCTGGAACCGTTCCCAGGCCTCCTCCTTGGACTCGAATTCGACCTCGGCGACCAGCTCGTTGGAGCGCAGGTCCGACTCGATCTGGTCGGTGACCTCCTGGTCGACGTCCCGGTCGAGATAGATGACCACCTCGAGGTTCGTCTGGTAGTACTCCTCGATCACATCGACCTGGTTGTACAGCAGCAGGCCGGCGCCGAGCATGGTCAGTGACACCGCCATGGTGATGATCATGGCGACGGTCATGGAGATGTTGCGCCAAAGTCCGAGGAACACCTCGGACATCACGTACTTCGCGCGCATGTGCTCTGTCTCTGCCTTCCGCTTAGCCGTAGACGCCGCGAGCCTGGTCGCGGACGATCTGGCCGTTCTCGATCTCGATGACGCGACGGCGCATTTGGTTCACGATGTTGGAGTCGTGGGTGACCATGACGATGGTGGTGCCGGTCCGGCTGATGCGGTCGAGGAGCCGCATGATCTCGATCGAGGTGTCGGGGTCGAGGTTACCGGTGGGCTCGTCGGCCAGCAGCAGCAGCGGGCGGTTGACGAACGCCCTGGCCACGGCGACGCGCTGCTGCTCGCCGCCTGACAGTTCGTGGGGGTATCGGTGCTCCTTGCCGCCGAGGCCGACGAGTTCGAGGACCTCGGGCACGACCCGGCGTGCGACCGACCGGGGCTTGCCGATGACCTCGAGCGCGAACGCGACGTTCTCGGCCGCGGTCCGGTTGGGCAGGAGCCGGAAGTCCTGGAAGACGCAGCCGATGCTGCGCCGGTAGGCCGGCACCTTCCACCTGCGCAGCTTCGTCACGTCCATGTCGCCGACGGAGATCTTCCCCTTGTCGGGGACTTCTTCGCGCAGCAGGAGCTTGATGATCGTGGACTTCCCCGCGCCGGTCGGGCCGATGAAGAAGACGAACTCTCCTTTGTCGATGAAGACGTTGACGTCCTCGACTGACGGACGGTTCGACCGGGGGTAGTGCTTGGTTACGCCCTCGAGCTGAATCACGAGCCGGAGTCTAGCCGCCAAAGCCCCGCCCCGGTCGGGCGGCTCCAGTACATGCGTGGCATACCGTGGCACTTACAGCCCATATGTCCCGTCCGTGCGGGAGTAACGACTCGATTTCGCCCGAACGGGTGAAGCGACTATGGTCACGCGGCCTACTATGTGCCGCTATTCGCCATAATCCGCCGCACGCTCGACCCGCTCCCCCGCGTCGCGGCCGGCGGGCCGCGGCGCCGGGGACCCTAGGCGGATTTCTCGCCGCTCTTGCGCCAGCGGATCCCCGCCTGCAGGAAGTCGTCGATGTTGCCGTCGTAGACGCCCCGCACGTCGGAGGTCTCGAAGCCGGTGCGCAGGTCCTTGACCATCTGGTAGGGGTGTTCGACGTAGGAGCGCATCTGGTCGCCCCACGAGGCGGTGACCGAGCCGCGCAGCTCGTCGACCTTGGCCCGCTCCTCCTCACGCTTGAGGACGAGGAGCTTGGCCTTGAGCAGGGCCATGGCGGTGGCCTTGTTCTGCAGCTGCGAACGCTCGTTCTGGCAGGCGACGACCAGGCCGGTCGGAATGTGGGTCAGGCGCACGGCGGAGTCGGTGGTGTTGACCCCCTGGCCGCCGGGCCCGGAGGAGCGGTAGACGTCGACGCGGATCTCGTCGTCGGGGATGTCGATCTTGTCGGTCTGCTCCAGCGCGGGGACGACCTCGACGGCGGCGAAGCCGGTCTGGCGGCGGCCCTGGTTGTCGTATTTGCTGATGCGCACGACACGGTGCGTGCCCTGCTCGACCGAGAGGGTGCCGTAGGTATAAGGCCCCTTGACGGCGAACGTGGCCGAGCGGATGCCGGCCTCCTCGGCGTAGGAGATGTCGTAGACCTCGGTGGCGAAGTCCTGGGCCTCGGCCCAGCGCAGGTACATGCGCATGAGCTGCTCGGCGAAGTCGCAGGCGTCGGCGCCGCCGGCGCCCGAGCGCACCGAGACGACCGCGTTGCGCTCGTCGTACTCGCCCGAGAGCAGCGTGCGCACCTCGAGTTCGTCGATGGACTTGCGGATGGAGCCCAGCTCGGCGAGGGCCTCGGCCTTGGCGCCGGCGTCGTCCTCGGAGCCGGCGAGCTCGAACAGGACTTCGACGTCGTCCATGCGCTCGTGCAGGTCGGCGAGCTTCTTCAGCTCGGTCTGGACGTAGGACAGTCGGGAGGTGATCTTCTGGGCGTGCTCGGCGTCGTCCCACAGCCCCGGGTCGGCGGCGGCGGCCTCGAGCTCGTCCTTCTCGCGTCGCAACGCGGGAAGGTCGAGCACGGCCTCGACGCTTTCGAGGGTCGCCTTCAATTCACGCAGATCGGCGGATACATCGACACTGGTCACAACTGATCAGGGTACGCCTGTATGCCCGCTCATACGAAACGGGACGCTGGACCGAATGCGGTCCGCGTCCCGTTCCGTGCTTGAAGTGCTGAGCCGTTGTTCGCGCGCTGCCTAGTGCTTGAAGCTAGGAGGCGCGCTTCTTGAGCCAATTGAGCGCGGCCCGGTGGTAGCCGATCGCGAAGTCCATCGCGGCGGCGGCACCCGGGTCCTCGGACGAGTAGTCCTTGGCCGCCGCTCGCGCCTCAGACAGCGCCTCCTGGTGCTGCTCGGTGGCATCGGCGAGCATGTCGTTCAGCGTGTCGGCGGACATGTAGTCGGTGAAGGCCGTGCGCAGCGCGACGGGGTCGCGCAGCTGGCCGATGCGGGCCGGCTCGTTGAGCCAGCGAGTGAAGGCGCGCTTGCCGTTGGCACTGATCGTGTACGGCACCGAAGCGCGCGGGCCCGGCTTGCCGACGCGGACCAGGCCCGCCTCGGCCAAGGCCGGGAGTTCGCGATAGACCTGTGAGCGCGTCATGGTCCAGTACGGACCGAGACGACGGGTCGCCTCTGCCATGAGTTGCCCGCCGGTCATTGGACCTTCGTGTAGCAAGCCCAGCAATGCTGCTGAGGTCGCGTTCAGTTCTTTTCCTGCCATGCCCGACAGGATGCCATGTGGATACGATTCTGACAAGTGGACGGCTCCAATGTGTCGATTGACCGCCACGAATACGTAGTTGTGGACTGTGCATCGAACTCGTTGCCGGGCTTATGGTCCGGTCGGAAGCTTCCAGCTCGGTGCAACGTGTGTTTGGAGAATCTCAATGTTGTGATCCCGATCGCCTCACGATTCGGCAAACACAGTGTCGCGCTCTAGTTACGCAACATTATCGACGGTCGACGTCTCATTCAGTTGCCCGGCATTTGCGAACCGATGATGTCCGATCCGGGGAACTCATCGACAGGAGTGCCCTCATTGGATTCTTCATTGCCGTCGCCGGCGCCCTCTGAATCGGACAAATCATCCGTTTCAGTAGCGGCACCGTCGCTATCCGTCTCCGGCCCTTGGGGACCGGGCGAGACCGTGTCGTCCTCGGAGGGATCCTCGGCGGGTCCCTCGGAGACCGGCTCCGTGGGCGTGTCGGACGCCTCGGGACTCTCGCTCGGAGCGGTCGACTCGGCCGTGGGCGACGGGTCGGCCACGTCGGCGCCGTCGCCGCCGACCCCGGGGAGAGCGAAAAGGACGAATGCCGCGACCGCCGCCAGACCGACCGCGCCGGCGCCCGCCAGCGCGAGAGCGCGGCGCTTCGGACGTCGGGCGCCCTCGCGCACCTCCTCGGCCGCGAGATCGGAGGCGGGCGGCGTCAGCGGCGAGTAGGCGATCGGGTTTCCGGCGCCCCGGTCGCGCAGCTCCGGCTCGATCGGCGCGGTCGCCTGATCGGACAGGCCCGGGGCGAGGCGCCGCAGTTCCGCGGCGATCCTGGTGAGGTCGCCGCGGTCGGCCGGATCGAGCGAGAGGAGCGTCTCGACGATCGCCCACAGCTCGCCGTCCACGGCGCCCGGCTTGACGGGGATCTTGGCGCGGTGGCGGTCGAGCACGTCGGGGATCGAACCGCCGCGGTAGGCGCTGTGGCCGGTGAGCGCCTCGTACAAGACCAGTCCGAGCGCGTAGTTGTCGACGCCGGTGCGAGCGGGCTCGCCGGCGGCGACCTCGGGGGCGGTGTACTCGGGAGTGCCGTGGGACGGCGTGGCCTCGGCACCGGCGGCGCGGGCGATACCGAAGTCGATGAACTTGACGCCCTCGGCGCCGTCGAGCATGAGGTTTCCGGGCTTGACGTCGCCGTGGAGGTAGCCGGCGCGGTGGACCGCGGCGAGGGTCTCGGCGGCGACGGCGCAGCGGCGGGCCGCCTCAGCTGCCGGGAGGGGGCCGTGGCGTCGCAGGTGCTCACGCAGGTCGGACCCCTCGGCGAGCTCGAGGACGATCGCCAGGACCGCGTCGGTGACGATGAAGTCGCGCACGCCGATGACGCCGGGGTGCTCGATGGCGTTGAGGATCTCCGCCTCGGCGAAGAAGCTCTCGACGATCTCGGGCTCCGAGCGCAGCTCCTCGCGGAGGACCTTCACGGCGACCGGTTCGCCGGTGACCTGGTCGTACCCGCGCCATACGACGCCGACCGCGCCACGGGCGATCTCGGTCTGGAGGACGAAGCGATCTGCCAGGACGGTGGTCATGGCGGCTCCTCGGGTTGGTGCGGGCCTTGGCCATTCCACTGTAAATCCAGTCTTCACCCAGGTCAGGGGCCGAATGGAAGGGTGGCACGATCAGGGGATACAAGGCGCTGAGCGCGGCGCGCGGGGCCGCCTTCCTGGGGGTCTGCGCCGCTCGCGCGGCTCGGCGGCGCTCGACGGTGGCCTCTCGTGTCGGGCCAACCACTACACTTGCGCCCATGTCCCTCGAACGGCCATGCTTCATACAGAATGCCGAATCCCGGTGCGAGCTCAGTGGTGATCGCCTGTGACCGAACTACGTTGGCGCTATGGCGCCGCCACCGACGTGGGCAAAGTCCGCGACCTCAACGAGGACTCCCACCTCGCGTCGCGGCGCCTGCTCGCGGTCGCCGACGGCGTCGGCGGGGCCGCGGCGGGGGAAGTGGCGAGCGGCGTGACCATCGCCGAGGTGACGCGACTGGCCCGACGGTCGCCGGTTGAGGCCGAGGCCGAACTGGGCGAGGTCGTCGACGCGGCCCGCGACCGGATCCGCGCGGCGGTGGCCGAGAACCCCGAGTCGGAGGGCATGGCGACGACGCTGACGGCCCTGTGGCTCGGCGACGGCTCCGTCGACATCGTCCATATCGGGGACTCCCGGGCGTACCAGTTGCGCGGCGAGGACTTCGTGCAGGTGACGGTCGACGACTCCTACGTCCAGCATCTGGTCGACGAGGGTGCGATCACTCCCGCGGAGGCGCAAGACCATCCGTACAAGTCCGTGGTGACGCGCGTGCTCCAGGCCAATCCCGCGCCGGCGCACTTCGAGACCCGCCCGGCGGCGCTCGGCGACCGGTACATGCTCTGCTCGGACGGGTTGAGCGACGTGGTCGACGACGCGGCCATCGAGGAGACGCTGCGCGACTTCGCCGATCCGCAGGCGGCCGCCGACGAGCTGGTGCGGCTGGCGCTGGAAGGCGGCGGTCCCGACAACGTGACGGTCGTGGTCGGCGATGTCTCCGAGCACAAGCGGTTCAGGCGCTGGCCGTGGATCGTGGCGGCGATCGCGGTGGTGCTGGTGGTGGCGGCGATCGCGCTGGGCTTGGCGCTGCGAGGCTAGAGCCGCTCTCGCCGCCTCATTCGATCCGCAGGCCGGTGAACGCGCCGCAGACCCGAGCGGTGTAGTCGAAGAACCCGGCGTCGTCGACGGTCACGTTCTTCAGGTGGCCGTGCAGCTCGTAGGAGACGATGCCGACCAGCCGGTTCCAGGCCAGGATGATCCGCGCGGTCTCCTCGGCGGTGAACTGCGCGCCCGGCAGGACCGAGGTCATATCGGCCTCGATGAGCGCGGGGTCGCACGCGGGCGCGGAAGGCGGTCGCAGCTCCCCTGCCGCTTTCGCGTCGGCGACCACGCGCGCCAGCGCGAGCGGCATCCGCCCGGCCGCGACGGCGGTCTCCTGCGGTGCCGCGTACCCGGGCACCGGCGTACCGAACAGCAGCGCGAACTCGTGGCGATTCGCCAACGCCCACGCGCGCACGCCCCTCCAGACCGCCAGCCACCGCTCCCCCGGCTCGGCCGCCGGGTCGTCGGCGCTTTCTGCGGCGTGCCCGATGTCGTTGTAGGCCTCCAGGATCAGGGAGGTCAGGAGTTCGTCGCGGCTCTTGAAGTACCGGTAGATCGCCGAGGACGCCATCTCGAGCTCGCGGGCGACGGCGCGGAGCGACAGCGCCGAGGGCCCGACTTCGGCGAGCTGGCGCCGCGCGGCGGCGAGGATCTCGCGGGTGAGCTCGGCGCGGGCGCGTTCTCTGGCGGTTCTCGGAGCGTTCATGAGATCAGTGTACAGATAACAGAGCACTGCTCTTGCGCTTGCTCGACAAACATGAGACTATCGATCTGAAACCAGAGCGCCGCTCTCAAGTGCAACACCCCGGGAACGGCCCGACTCCAGGAGAGCAACCATGAACACCCACCCGACCCGCATCCGCCTCGGCGCCCTCGGCATGGCCGTCGCCGGCATCCTGTTCGTCCTCTACGAAGCGGTCGCCCCCAGGACCGACCAGACCACCCTGGAAGGCGCCGAGTCCTGGGCGTCCGCCGGCTGGGCCTTCTCGCACATCGCCGCGATCGTCGGCCTCATCCTCATCCCCATGACCTGGGGAGCCCTGCGCATGCACCTCGACGGCATCGGCGCCGCGAAGCCCGAAAGGACGGCCTTCCTCGCGGGCGCCCTCGGTGTCATCGGCTCGGGCCTGACCATCTCGTACTACGGCGCCGAGGTCTACGGTCTCAAAGCGATCGGCGCGCGGGCCGTCGCCGACGGCGATGCCTCGCTGACCGAGGTCGGCGAGGCCTTCCGGATGGACCCGACGGCCGCGACGGTCTTCGTCATAGGCCTCGGACTCATCGCGGTCGCCGCGGTCCTGGCCGCTGTCGCGGTGTGGCGCTCGGGCACGATGCACCGCTGGAGCGCTGTCCCCATGGCGGTCGCCATGGTGCTCTACCTGCCGCAGTTCTTCGTTCCTCAGCCCGCCCGGATCGCCTGGGGCGCACTGGTCGCCGTCAGCGCACTGTGGATCGCCGTTGAGCTGTGGCGGGCCGCGGCCAAGCAGCCGACCGGGAAGCCCTGAACGCATAGGCGGCTCCGGCTTCCGCGTTTTGGTGGTGGGCAGGGGTCGGCCGGCTAGCCCCCGAAGCCTGGTCCTGCCCACCGGTTCCTGCATCGGCGCTTGCGGCCGGGCCCTCGGGCCCTGCGGGCCCGGCCGCTCGCGCTTACTCCCGGGAGTCTGGCGGAGGTGCCGCAGCGCGGGACGCTATCCCGCGCTGCGAACTTTCGGCGATCCGCGGTCTGACCCCCCACTGACCGCCTACCTACACCAAAACTCCGGCCAGCGTTACACAGCACCGCAACACACTCAAGGAACGTTTTTCCCGCCTGTGGACAACGCACGAGTCCGGGCCCGTTCACCCAGGTGGCGGCCGACACGCCGATCGGTCACGGTCGGCTTCACCACCTGTGGATATGGTGCTCAGGCCGAGAGGGCGATGCCGTCGAGGATGTCGTGCTCGCTGATGAGCACGGCGTCCGCGCCGCTGCGCTCCATGATGGTGCGCAGCACCAGCGCACCTCCCACGATCACGTCGGCACGGCCCGGGTGCATCACCGGGATCGCCAGGCGCTCAGCGTGATCGGCCGTCGCCAGATCGCCGGTCACCTTCTCGACCTGCTCGTAGCTCAGCCGGGTACCGTCGATGACGTCCGGGTCATAGGCCGGCAGTTCGAGGGCGATACCGGCGATCGTCGTCGCCGTTCCGGCCACGGCCACCAGCTCGACGGCCACGCGCTCGGGGTCGGCCACCGCGAGGCCCTGGTCCACGATGGAGGCCATGTCGGCCACGGCGGCCTCGATCTCGGCCGGCGCCGGCGGGTCGGAGCGCAGGTGGCGCTCGGTCATCCGCACGCAGCCCACGTCCGTCGAGATCGCCGCCAGCACGCGCGATCCCTCGCCGCGCACGAACTCGGTCGAGCCGCCGCCGATGTCGACCAGCAGCCGCTGGCCGTCCAGTCGCGGCAGCGTTGCCGCCGCTCCGGTGAAGGACAGGCGCGCTTCCTCGTCACCCGAGATCACCTCGGGGCTCGCGCCGAGCACGGATTCGACCATCGACGTGAACTCGTCGGCGTTCTCGGCGTCGCGACTCGCCGAGGTCGCGGTCATCCGCACCGCCTCGGCGCCGTGGGCGCGGATCTGCTCGGTGTAGTCGGCCAAGGCCGCCCGGGTCCGTTCGAGCGCGGCCGCGGAGAGGCGCCCGGTGTCGTCGACGCCCTCGCCCAGGCGGACGACCTCCATGCGCCGCACCACGTCGTGGAGTCGCCCGTCGGCGTCGATGTCCGCGATGAGCAGACGGATCGAGTTGGTCCCGCAGTCGATTCCCGCCACGCGCCTCATTCGTGGGCCTCCTGGTCCGTCACGCAACTGCCGTGCTCCCACCATTCGCCGAGCCGCTCGATCGCCTCGTCGCCGAAGGGGTCCACGCCCGGGCCGGCGGCCAATGCGTGGCCGACGAGGGCGTGCAGGCATTTGACGCGCTCGGGCATGCCGCCGGCCGAGATCCCGTCGATCTCGGGCACATGACCGAGCTTGGCGCGGCGCGCGATGTAGTCCTGATGGGAGAGCCGGTAAGCGGCGGCGAGGCTCTCGTCCTCGGCGAGCCGGTCGTTCATCTCCTTCATGACCCCGCCGCCTTCGAGCCGCCCGATGGCCGAGCAGGCTTTCGGGCACGTCAGGTAATAGGTGGTGGGGAAGGGTGTCCCGTCGGGCAGTCTCGGCTCGGTCTCGACGACGGCCGGCTGCCCGCAGGGGCAGCGCCAGGCGACGGCATGCGCGCCGCGGATCGGGCGTCCGAGCTGATCGGAGACGGCGGCCGCGTCGGCCTCGCTCACCGGTTCGTGTTCTTGGGGCCACGCGTGGGGCTTCAATCCTCTACTTCCTCTTCGTCGAGCTGGTCGGCGTCTTCAAAAGTGGTGACGAGATCGTCGTACCAGGGCTTGTCGTCGGCGTCATCGCTTTCGTCGTCGCCGGTGCGCCCGGGGTCTTCCTCTTCTTGGACGATGACGAGGTTCTCACCGGGTTCGACGAGGAGGAGGCTGGAGCGAATCTGGGCCTTGACGTATTCGTCGTCTTCCCACTTCATGCGTTCGGCCTCGAGCTCCTCGATGCGGTCGCGCTGCTCTTCCTGTTCGGCTTCGAGCCGGTTGATCTCGATGCGCTGCTCGACATAGGTGCGCAAAGGGTAGGCGTAGGCGAGGGCGAGCGCGGAGAGGACGAGGGCGATGACGGCGGCGCGGCGGGAGAACTTGCTCTGGGCGCGCACGCGGACGCGTTTGACCTTGGGCTTGGCGGGGCTGCCGGGGGCGGACCTCCGACCGGCGCGGGTGCGACCGGGGCCGGTCGATCGTGCTCCTGGGCGGCTGGGTCGTCGGCTGGCGCTCACCCGCCCAGCGTAGTCGATCCGGGTGCGAAGCGGCCCCCGCGCCGATCGGCGCGGGGGCCCGACGGCGGTGCCGCTTAGGCGGCCTTGTACTTGGGGAAGGCGGAGGCACCCGCGTAGCGGGCGGCGTCGCCGAGGCTCTCCTCGATGCGGAGCAGCTGGTTGTACTTGGCGACGCGGTCGGACCGGGCGGGGGCGCCGGTCTTGATCTGGCCGGTGCCCATGGCGACGGCGAGGTCGGCGATCGTGGTGTCTTCGGTCTCACCGGAGCGGTGGCTCATCATGCAGCCGAAGCCGGCGCGGTGGGCCATCTCGACGGCGTCGCTGGTCTCGGTGAGGGAGCCGATCTGGTTGACCTTGACGAGGAGGCCGTTGGCGGCCTGCTCCTCGATGCCGCGACGCAGGCGCTCGGGGTTGGTGACGAACAGGTCGTCGCCGACGATCTGGACCTTTTCGCCGACGGTGGCGGTGAGGGTGGCCCAACCGGACCAGTCGTCTTCGGCGAGCGGGTCTTCCATCGACACGAAGGGGTAGGCGGCGAGGAGCTCCTCGTAGTAGGCGCTCATCTGCTCGGCGGTGCGCTTCTCGCCTTCGAAGACGTAGGCGCCGTCGGTGTAGAACTCGGTGGCGGCGGCGTCGATGGCGAAGGCGATGTCGGTGCCGAGCTTGTAGCCGGCCTTGTCGACGGCGACGCTGATGAGGTCGAGTGCGTCGCGGTTGGAGGCGAGGTTGGGGGCGAAGCCGCCCTCGTCCCCGAGGCCGGTGTTCAGGCCTTTGTCCTTGAGGACGGACTTGAGGGCGTGGTAGGTCTCGGCGCCCCAGCGGAGGGCCTCTTTGAAGGTGGGGGCGCCGACGGGCGCGATCATGAACTCCTGGATGTCCACGTTGGAGTCCGCGTGGGAGCCGCCGTTGAGGATGTTCAGGCAAGGCACCGGCAGCAGGTGGGCGTTGGGCCCGCCGACGTACCGGTAGAGCGGCAGCTCGGAGGAGTCGGCGGCGGCCTTGGCGACGGCGAGGGAGACGCCGAGGATGGCGTTGGCGCCGAGGCTGGACTTGTCGGGGGTGGCGTCGGTGTCGAGGAGGGCCTGGTCGACCAGGCGCTGCTCGGAGGCTTCGAGGCCGATCAGGGCGTCGCGGATGGGGCCGTTGACGTTGTCCACGGCCTTCTCGACGCCCTTGCCGACGTAGCGCTTGGGGTCCTTGTCGCGCAGCTCGAGGGCCTCGAAGGCGCCGGTCGAGGCGCCCGACGGGACGGCCGCGCGCTGGAGCGTGTCGTCGTCGAGCAGGACCTCCACCTCGATGGTGGGGTTTCCGCGGGAGTCGAGAATCTCCCGTGCCCGAATGTCTTCAATTGCAGCCAATGTCACTCCTGGTATAGCCGAGTCTGACTTGGGGCCCGATTCCGGGGCCCGTGTCCCGATGGTTTCGACCGACCCGACACTGCGCCGGCCACAGCTTCTTAGCGTACGCCCAGGGGTGTCGACGGCGCGCTATAAGGTGGAGTCGAACCTCAGATCAGACACCTGTGCTAGGCGTGCCCCGTCGATGTCAGTGCGCCACTGGCATCTCCGAACGCCCGCACCATTGGGAATTGGAGCCCCATGCCCATTCAGAACCCCATCCGCCGCTGCGCTGTCCTCGGTGCGGCGGCGGTGCTCGCGCTCGCGGGCTGCACGGACGACGCCGGCGAGAGCCCCGAGGACGTCTCGAAGGACCAGGCCGCGCTGGTGGAGCTCGGCGAGCGCTTGGCGGGCGCCGACGAGCACGCCTATACGGCCGAATACCTGGTGGAGGCCACCGGCACGTCGGTGCTCGTGGCAGTGGACCCCGAGGCCGGCACGGCCGCGGTGGTGATCGATGACCGGGCCGTGTTCTGGGCCGGGGAGGGTGCCGAGGACTTGTCGGTCTGGTTGAGCGAGGAGCTCGCCGGGATGCTGCCGACCGGCGACGAGGTGTCGGACTGGTTGACGGCGACGTCGGACGACGCCTCGGCCAGCGCCGAGTTCTCGGACACGACCCTTGCCGGGCAGCTGTCCGACTGCGTGACGGTGCAGGGCGCCGCGGAGTCGCCGGTGGGCGCCTTCGAGGTGTGCGTGACGACGGTCGGGGTGATCGCGTCGGTCGCGGCCGATGTCGGGGACTTGGCGTACATGGTGAAACTGGTGAAGTACCACGACGGCGTGGACGGGGCGTGGCTGGACGACCTCGCCGGTACGAGCGCGCACAGCAACGAGTAGTTCCGGCGGCGGTGCGCCGCGGACCGGGTTAGAGTCGCTCGGCGGGCCGGGCTCGGCGCTACGGGGGTTTCGTCCGAGAGGGCGGCAGCGCCGGCCCGGTCCGCCTCGCACCCGGCGGCCAGCTCGGAGGAGCGCCGGCACGTATGCCGCGTCACAAGCGCTATCCCTGTGGAGGGGGCGCGAAACCGTCAGGTAAGCTTGTCGACGTTGCCGCGGTACGAGGTGCGGCGACAAGGCCAAGCTCCCGTCGTCTAGGGGCCTAGGACGCCGCCCTCTCAAGGCGGAAACGGCGGTTCGAATCCGCTCGGGAGTACAGATAAATACGCAGCTCAGGGGCCAACTCCGGTTGGCCCCTGACTGTTGTCTGCCCTTAAGGCGACATCGTGGTGGGGGAGCCGCCCCTCATTGACGGTGGACCGAGCCCGCGCCGAGCTGGTTCTGCCATTCGAGTCCGCCCGGGAAATAGCTGCATGGAGCCATGCCCGACTGTGTGTTCAGCCCGGCACGCTCGCCCCGGGCTGCTCCGGACGGTGCAGGGCGCCTTCATCACCACTCGGGTCATATGGCAGATACCAAACCCTTCTTCTGATGACGAACGTGTGCACGTTCGCGAGGATCCACGAGAAGACCAGCCAGAGTTCGAAGGCCAGGCCGTCGACGGCGCCAGGTCCGCCGTCTGCGTACATCCACACGGAAAGGCCGAGGTACACGGCCGCGTAGGCGACCATCTCGAGGCTTCTGCGCCGGACCGCGGCGATCCCGAAGGTGATCGGCGTCCCGAATCCCAACGTCACGAGCGGGCTCAGCGACCAGGCGATCGAACCGATGACCCGGCCCGGCCGCGGCTTGTACCAACGCGGAATCGCGGGTCGCGCAGGAGGCGGCGCGAAAACACCGGGCGTTGCCGCTTGCGTGGCATCCGGCGTGCCTACGGAGCGCACGGCATCGACCGGCGATGCGGATGCGGCCACTGGCGGCGACGAAGGCGGATCGAAATAGGAGGAAGGCGAAGGGATCGGTGGAATCGGGGCGGGATTCAAGGGAGGAGAGGGTGGGACAGGCGG
Source organism: Glycomyces tarimensis (assembly GCF_054776215.1). Taxonomy (NCBI): domain Bacteria; kingdom Bacillati; phylum Actinomycetota; class Actinomycetes; order Glycomycetales; family Glycomycetaceae; genus Glycomyces; species Glycomyces tarimensis. Next base: position 738,731 of record NZ_BAAHCB010000005.1, on the reverse strand, counting down.
CGGAATCTGACTGTGGTGGACCGATGAGGAGGATCCGGCTTCATATGGACTCGGCGTTGTCTGGACAGGGGGTCGATAAACGTGCGGCACCGTTTGCGGAGGCTCAGGATCCGATAGCCCCTTGTCCAACTGGATCGCGACCGAGGTGACCGGTTCGGCGACATAGTCACTCAAATCGAAGACAAACAGTGCAATGTTGTTCTCCTCGGCCCAGAGCTTCGCCTCCCTGGAATATCCTGCAAGGCTGTAGAACAACCGGAGCTTGTTCGCCGGTGCGGCACCGTGGAAGCGTTGCACATCGGGGCGTGAGACCTTGCTCCGCAAATGCTTCACTTGGCCTGCCGCCGCAGCGGATTCAAGATCGATCCCGCCATCGGCTCCGCCGCTATTCATCCTGGCATCCTTGAATCCCAGGTGGCGCATGTGATCGAGGGCGAATTCCTCGGCGAGTTCCCAATCGCTGCTGTGCTGCATCGAGGTAGCCGTCTTTCTGGCGCGCATACCGCACCGATCGAGGGGTGCCGGTCGAATCCCCTTTCTGGGGCGCCCGGCCGAAAAGCACAGGGTAGACAGGAACCCCGTCCCAGTGCACCCGTCAACACCCGCAGACCGAGTTCTGTCGGAATACGGACACCTCTGGCGCATGGGCTCCCTGAGAGAGCAGGAACCAACGCCCTGTCTTCTCCAGAACGCGTGGCACTTGTCGAGTCAGGACTCACCATCGAGCTGACGACGACCCTTGCGCGTAGTTCGCGAAAGCGCGGATCTTCCGACTCTTTGAAGACGTGGGGATCGCTCAAACAACATACAGCTGCTCGAAGGGGAAACGATGCTTCGAGGCTCGAAGTACGAATTGGGCGGTGCAGGATCCGCTGTCATACACCGCCCAGTCAGATGAGAGCTACATTCGCTCGGGCGCCGCAATGCCCAGAAGGCCGAGACCGTGAGCCAGCGTTTCCTTCGCGAGGCGGACCAAGGCCAGGCGGTTGGCCCGGGCGGATTCTGTCTCGGCTTTCAGGACCGGGTTGGCTTCGTAGAAGCCGGTAAAGGTCCGGGCGAGGGTGTAGAGGTGGCCGCAGAGGCGGTGGGGCTCGCGTTCGGCCATGGTTTCGGTGAGGACCGCGCCGTAGGCGTCGAGATGGAGAGCGAGGGCCCGCTCTTCCTTCGACATCGGAGCCGTCGAGTCCACTGCCGCACGGTTCTCGCCTGCCTTGCGGAGTATGGAGGCGAGGCGAGTGTGGGCGTATTGGAGGTAGACGCCGGTGTCGCCGGTGAGGGAGACCATGCGGTCGGTGTCGAAGACGTAGTCCTTGATGCGGTTGTTGGAGAGGTCGGCGTACTTGACCGCCCCGATGCCGGTGGCTGCGGCGAGCGTGGCGAGGTCATTCGGGTCGGCGTCGGGATTCTTCTCCGAGATGACCTCGCCGGCTTTGGCGATGGCTTCATCCAGGAGGCTCATAAGGCGGACGGTGCCGCCTGAGCGGGTCTTGAAGGGCTTACCGTCGGGGCCGAGCACGGTGCCGAACGGCACGTGGACGGCTTCGACCTCGTCGGTGAGCCAGCCGGCGCGGCGGGCGGTGGCGAAGACCTGCTTGAAGTGGAGGGCTTGGCGGGCGTCTACGACATAGAGGATCTGGTCGGCCCTGAGGTCGCCGATGCGGTAGCGGATCGCGGCGAGGTCGGTGGCGGCGTAGCCGTAGCCGCCGTCGGCTTTCCGGAGCAGGAGCGGAACCGGGTCTCCGTCGGGACCGGTGATGTCGTCGAAGAAGACGCACAGGGCGCCTTCGGACTCGACGGCGATCCCCGCTGAAACGAGTGCTTCCACGACGTCATCGAGCAGGTGGTTGTAGGTCGATTCTCCCGCGAGGTCGGCCACTGTCAGGCTCACACCGAGCCGGTTGTACATCGCGTCGAACGCTTCGGCTGAGACCTCGACCAGGTCCCGCCAGACTGTGCTGGTGTCCTCGTCACCGCTCTGGAGTGCGACGACGCGGGCGCGGGCGCGGTTCTTGAAGTCGGAATCGGCGTCGAAGACGGTGCGGGCCTGCTTGTAGAGCCGGTCGAGGGCGGCGACGTTCGCGGTCGGATCGGCGTCGTCGGCGTGGTGCCATTCGGCTTCGGGATGCTCGTTCAGGTATTGGATGAGCATGCCGAACTGGGTGCCCCAGTCCCCCAAGTGGTTCTGGCGGATCACGGTCGCGCCGAGCGCTTCGGCGAGTCGTGCGAGGGCGTCGCCGATGATGGTGGTGCGCAGGTGGCCGACGTGCATCTCTTTGGCCACGTTGGGGCCGGAGTAGTCGACGATGATCCGCTCGCCCGCCAGCGGGAGTCCGAGGCCGAGCCGCTCGGCGTCGAGCCGTGCGGCGAGCTGCTTCCAGATGGCTTCGCTGGTGAGGTCGATGTTGACGAAGCCGGGACCGGACACCTCGGCCGCTGCGATGAGTTCCGGGGCGTCGATGGCGGCGGCGACGGCTTTGCCGAGTTCGCGTGGGTTGCGGCCGTGCTGTTTGGCGAGCGGGAGCGCACCGTTGGCCTGGTGGTCAGCGCGGTCGCTTCGTCGCACCAGCGGCTCCGTCCTGCCGGCTTCGGGCAGGGCTCGTCGGAGGGCGTCGACCACGGCGGTCTCGACGGCCTCGGCGAGCGGAGTCACTGGTGCGACGTTCACGAATGCTTCCTTCGATATCGGATTCAGTACCGCGATATGCGGCTTGAGATGTTTTCGCAGGTAAGGGTATCTGAGCTCAGACCGCGGCGGTGATCGCGGGCCGCCGGGGGCTGTTGCCGGTGGTCGGGCACCGGTACTCGTAACGTCCGCGACCTCGCGGGCCGATCATGCGAGCGCCAGCGGTTCGGCGATCACCCCGGGCACGATGGCCGGGCCAGGCAGGTAGCCGAGACGATCACTTCCGGCCGCGCCGGTCGGATGGATGAGCAGCGCCTCGCGTACAACGCGGTCCTCCGTTTTTCACGCATGTCTGCTCGGGCGAGATTGTGGGGCCGGTGGTTCGCGGACTGCGTCAGTCGGTGGCGTCTTCAGTGTGTCGGGGCCGTCTCCGCCCGTGGTCGTCGCTCAGAACAGCGCGGTCCGTCTCCAACTTCGAATCGGTGCCCGCCCGCTCATCTGTAGGACCAGGACCACCGAAGGACGGTGCCGAAGTGGCTGGCCACCAATCGTCCACACAGCAGGTATGAGCTGAACGGCACGATGAGCATCACTGCAGTCATGTCCTGTTGTGAGACGGCGAATGCGAAGATCGTGGCGGTGACCGTCGGTTGCACGGTCAGGAGTTGCTGCTGGGCCTTCACTCGCTCCAAGATTTCTTGACGCAGTGCCGAGAACTCAGCGAGCGGCCCCTCACAGCCGTCGGCCGCAATCGGTTCGACCGCTGTGTGCTCTGATGACACCGACATGCCATCGACATTAATGCATACTGCGGGGCTGTCTCAATGTAGCGGGCCTGCGTTGCGCAACAACGGGAGAAGCGGGACTTCGCTCGGTCCGTGCATTCGGCCGGTGGCGCTCTCCGAGCGCCACCGGGATCAGCCCTATGCGGTTGTATAGGTCGATCGCGGTGGGAGTGTGAGGGAACGCCGCGCGGCGGCGACTCGGGAGGCGACCTCGGGCGGGTCTAGTAGGTGTACGCCTTGTAGACCAGGCGGTCCTGGTCGAACTCGGTGAAGTTGTTGCCGTTGACGAAGGTGTTGCCTGTGAGCACGAAGTAGGTGTTGTTCAGGCCGGAGTGGGTGTGCTGGCCGGTGAAGTGCTGGCTGCCGCCGTAGCAGGGCGCGGATCCGCTCCCGCCGGAGGACTGCATGTAGTGGGTGGCGACGGTCGTGCCGTCCGGGTTCCATGAGGAGGAGTTGACGGCGACGGTCAGTCTCGGCGGGGTGTAGCTGGACTGGCGGCACACCGTGATGGAGTACCTGAACGTGGTGCCGCCGGTGTCGTACTGGACCCAGCCGCTGGCGTACCCGAGCTGGTGTCCGTTGCCGGTGACCTGGATGGTCACGGGGATCTGGCTTCCCCAGGCGGCCTGGGCCGGGGACGGCGCCATGACCGCCGCGGCGGTCATGGCGAGGATTGCGGCGAGCGCCACGATCGCGCGCCGCAGGAAGTTCTTTCGCATCGCATTCCCTTCGATCGAAACATCGAGCATTGTCAATGCAATGCCCTCATGAGACTGTAGCAATGCGACCGTTCCCGGCCATCGGCCGAACGGTTGGTGTTGCCCTCGCGGCGGGCTTCAGCGTTCGAGGAGCCGCAGGCCCCTCGCCACGCGCCTGACCTCTTCGATGCCCTGGCGCCCGAACGGGTCGCGGACCTCGGCGGCCAGGCCCGGCTCGAGCAGCACCACCGCCTCGCGCTCCCCCGAGAAACCCCTGTCGCCCAGCGGTTCGGGATCCCAGTCGGCGTCCTTCTCGTGATACTCGATCAGGAACTCCCGCAGCTGCTGAGCGTCGCCCAAGCGCGGCCCGCGCATCGCGTGTACCTGGAGGTCGACGCGATGCGTCCCGTCCTCCAACTGCGATTCCCACACGCGCTGCGCGAACTCGACCTTGCCCCATTCGAACTCGAAGTCGGACGGGTCGCCCAGCCCGTCGGGGAGGTAGGTGACGGCGAGTCCGTCGATGTGCTGCTGTCCGGTGCTCATGTCGACATTGTACGTTCTGACCGTCCTACGCGCCTTCTTCGCCGAGATCCCGGATGTCCGTACCGCGACCGATTCGTAAGGAAACCGTGGCCTATGGGTGAAGAATTACCTTGCGGTCTTGCTCGGGCCTGTCATCCCATGATTCGATCAATGCGGACCGGTCGGCGCCCGCGCCGCGTCCGATCCGCCATTCCGGTTCCCCACTTCCGTTCCTTACCCCACAGGAGAATCGAACATGCTCACCCTCCGCCGCCTCAGCTCCCGCGCTGTCGCGCTCATCGCAGCCGCGGTCCTCGCGACCGCCGCGGTGCTCGTGTTGCACGCCGAACGCGCCGAAGCCGTCCGCCCGCCGGGCATCCCGTCGGACTCCGCCGCGCAGTCCCAGCTCAACGCGCTCACCGTCGCCGCCGAGTCCCACTCCAGCACCTACAGCCGCAGCCTGTTCCCGCACTGGTCGAGCGTCGGCGGCGGCTGCACCGCCCGCCAGCACGTGCTCGCCCGCGACGGCGTCAACGTCCAGACCGGCTCGGACTGCCAGCCCGACTCCGGGCGCTGGCAGTCCGACTTCGACAACACCTGGACCACCTCGGTCTCCAACGCCACCATCGACCACGTCGTGGCGCTCAAGGAGGCCTGGGAGTCCGGAGCGTGGTCCTGGTCGACCTCGCGGCGGCAGGCCTTCGCCAACGACGTCAACTCGCCGCAGCTGTGGATCGCGACCTCCTCGGTCAACTCCTCCAAGAGCGACAAGGACCCCGCGCAGTGGGTGCCCCCGAACACCTCGGTGCGCTGCGACTACGTCAAAGCGTGGATCAACGTGAAGTACCGCTACGGCCTGTCGGTGAACTCCGCCGAGAAGAGCGCGATGCAGTCGCAGCTCAACTCCTACTGCTGAGCGGCGTGAACGACGCCGGCCCGGGTGTCGCTGTCCGGGTCGGCGTTCGGCGTCCGGTCAGATCGCGAAGACGCTGATCAGCAGCGTCAGGCCCGCCAGCGCGGACGCCACGATGCCGAGGATCAGGCCCGTCGTCGCCAATCCGCGCCCGGAGATCCCTCCGGCGGCCCGCCTGATCTGGCGGCGCGCATACGTCGCCAGCAGGATCGAGGCGACGCCCAGCAGCGCGGAGAGCATGAAGAACGTCAGGCCGACCCAGGGGTTGAACGCGGCCGCGAACAGGCCGGGCAGCGCGGCGGGGATGCCGCCGATCCCCGCCACGAGCGACCCGATCGCCGGTCCCGAGGGGATCGGTTTGAGTCGCGGCTGGACGAGGTAGAACCCGTCGACCATGGCAGGTGCTGGGACTGCCATCGGCGGCCACTGGACCGAATGCAATTGATAGCCGGGTCCGGGGTGCATGCCGAATCCCGGCTGCGCGTGCTGCTGGGAGTGAGGGGGTCGGGGCCAGCCCTGGTGCTGCTGCACGGGCGGCTGCATCTGGGGCTGGTACGGGTCGTGAGCGGTCACGCCCCAACACTATCCATTACGCAGCGAACGTGCGACTTCCTCGAAGTATTCGTCGACCTCCCCGGTGTCATAGCCGCGCATGGTCATCTGGAAGCCGAGATTGGTGAGGGAATCGGGGTGCGGCGGAGCGCCGTGCTCGGTCGCCTTTCGAATGCGCGCCACGGCTCTGTCGACTTGGGCTCGGTCGTATCCGCGGAAACGGACAGAGAAGAAGGGGTTCTCCATAGGTCACAGTCTGCCAGGTCACCGCCGTCTTTCTCGGAGCGACCCACCGTTTGCGTCACTACTTGTTCACATACCGGCAACTAACGGGCACAAGCTATGCCACGACACGCCGCCAACGCCTGACACGCGAGTTCGTGTCGCGTCGGTAACCGAGCGCGATCGCGCCCGCCGCCTCGGCGTCGGCCTCGTTCACCGAGCCGGGCGCGAACGCCGCCTGGTTCACCAGCGCCGGCAGTCGGCCCAGGTCCGCGTCGAGTGTCGCCGCTCGGGCGGCGGCCTCCTCGGCGTTGGCGTGCGGGCCGATCGTGACGCCGGCGCGGGCGGCCTGGTCGAGCACTTCGGCCCACGCGCCCGCGACGCGTTCGGCCGGTGAACCGCGCCGCAGCCGGCGCCGCTGCCGCAACCGTCTGCGGGCCTTGAGCACCAGCGGTATCGAGGCGATCGCGAGTGCGGCGAGCGCCCACCACAGCCACGTCGGGACGCCTTCCTCCTCGGCGGCGTTCTCGCCGTCGAAGTCGCCCTCCTCGTTCTCGAGCGCCGGGTCGTTGTAGTCCTCGGCCTCGCCGTCGCCGGCGTTCTCCTCGGGCTCTTCGCTCGGCTCCTCTTCGAGTTCTTCCAGGGTCTGCTCGGGTGGGACGGGCGCGACCCCGGCGGCGGGCATCGGGTCGAAGCGGACCCAGCCGACGCCGTCGAAGGCGATCTCGGGCCAGGCCAGGCCCTGGGCGGCGGTGACGGTGGAGGCCCCGGCGGGGACGTCGAAGCCGACGACGACGCGGGTGGGCAGGCCGACCAGGCGGGCGATGACGGCGTACGCGGCGGCGAACTGCTCGCTGGTCCCCCGCTGCCCGCCGGCCTCGACGGGGCTCTCCAGGAAGAACCCGAGCGCCGGGTAGTCGTGTCCCGAGGGCGCGTCGGCGTCGTAGGCGTAGTGCTGGGACAGGAAGTCGGCCAGGCCCCGGGCGCGCTCGTAGGGGGTGTCGTAGGTGGCGGTGATGTAGTCCGCGATGGTCGTCATGATCTCGGGCGCGCCCGGCGGGATGGCAACGCTGACCGGGTCGGACAGGTCGATGCGGGCGTCGGTGGCGGCCTCGGGGTCGACGGTGAGCAGGTCGGAGCCGACCCGGTAGCGGTCGCCGGTGGCGAGCCCCTCCGGGGTGAGCAGCCCGCGGGTGTGGAGGTTGACGGCGATGGGCAGGTCGGCGACGGTGGCCGGGTCGGCGACGGCGGGCACGAGTTTGCCGCCGAGATCGATGATCTCGACCTCGGCGGTGAAGTCGCCGTCGCCGGAACCGGGCAGGACGGACCCGGCAGTGCGGAAATCGCCGCCGGCCTGCCAGGTGACGCCGTCGTATTCGGTGAGGACGCCCAGGCGCATCGCGGCGTCGCCGTCGATGTCGGCTCGGAACAGCTCCGTGTCGGGGTATTTGGCCCATTCGGCGATGCGCACGAGCGGGTTGAGGTCGATGTCGGTCAGCTGCGGCGGCTCGACCAGCTCGCGCGGGTCGCCGGGGCTGGTGGTGACCAGCCGCGTCGCGAGGGGCGCGAGCGCGACGACGGCGAGGAGCAGGACCGCGGCGCCGACGACCGAGCCGAGCATCCTCGCGCTGCGCTTCGGGACCGCGACGTCCATCTGGGCGTCGCGGTCGGGCCGGCGGCCCGGCGGGGCGGACGTCACCGCGAGCGCGAGACCGGCGAGCAGACAGTAGACGACGGTGAGGGCGGCGGCGGGAGCGGCGTTGGGGCCGACGAGGTAGAGGCCAGCGGCGTACAGCAGTGTCGGCGGCAGGCACCCGAGGAGGACGCGGCCGTAGCGGATCGCGAATTCACAGGCGAGGGTCGCGGCGAGCCAGGTGAGGAAGATCGGGACGCCGACGGTGTCGGGCGCGGCCTCCACCGGGATGAGCGCCGTGAGCGTACGCGGGACGGCGTTGACGATCGCGTCGACCACGACGGTGCCGAGCGGCTCGGTGCCGTCGCTCGTGAGGGCGAACGCGCCGAGCAGGTAGGCGGCCAGGCCCCAGAAGGAGACGGTCGGGGCGAGCCAGGGCGGCTTGTTGCGCAGCAGGAAGCCGATGCCGAAGGCGGCGAGCGCGGCCACGGCGACGAGACCGGTGAGGAGCAGGCCGTGGTAGACGCGGGCGGCGACGGTCCCGGCGAGCGCGCACAGGGCCGTCAGGCACATGGCGACGACGGCGACGCGAAGGCGGTAGCGGCTCAATCTCATAGGGCCGTGCCTCCGCCGTCCCAGGCCGCGGCGAACTGCTCGCCGTCGGCGGCTCTGAGGAAGGGCAGGCCGCCGACGAGTGAGGCCGAGGTGTGCAGGCCGCCGGCGAGGTGGACGGCGATGACGACGGGGTAGGCGCGTTTGAGGGCGGCGAGGCGGGGCGTGGGCGGCTCGGTGCCGGTGATCCACACGAGCGTGTCGCCGAAGCGGCCGGCGGTGAGGCGGGCGATGAAGGTGTCGAGGGTGTCGCTCGCGTCGCAGGCGAGCTCGGCGAGCAGGTCGCCGTAGGCGTCGCGGCCGGAGCCGGAGACGGCGCTGCCCGAGGCGGTGACGAGCGCGGCATGGTATTCGGCGCGGAAGCACGCGGTGAGGACCGAGTAGGCGGCCTCGCAGGCGGCCTCGAAGGCGCCGGTGTCGGGCCGGGCCGCTTCGGAGCCGTCCGGGATCCAGGCGTCGGGGCGGTCGTCGAGCGCGATGGCGACGGTGGGCAGCGAGGTGTCGACGTGCTCTTTGACCATGAGCTGGCCGATGCGCGCGGAGGTGCGCCAGTGGACGTGGCGCAGCTCGTCGCCGATGACGTACTCGCGCAGGGAGTGGAACGTCAGCGAGCCCTGCTCGACCTTGTCGGCGGTGCCCTCCAGGGAGCGGGCGAGGCCGTCGGGGGTGCGCCCCAGGTTCCACAGTCTCGGGTGGACCCACAGCCGGGCGGTGGGCCCGAACGATCCGGCGGTGGCGGCGAGGCCGAGGAGGTCGCGCTTGCCGATCCCGAGCGGGCCGGACTCGATGACGCCGCGCCGCTCGGTCGTGACCGAGTAGGTGGCGCTGGTGGACTTGCCGGGGCGCAGGCGCGCCAAGGGAACGGCGACGCGGCGACTCGCGTGCGTGGCGCCGCCGTAGGTGTCGACGGCGCGGGCGTTGACGGCCCTGAAGCGCCCGGCGTTGCGCACCTCCAAGGCGACCGTGGCGCTCTGGCCGGCCGAGACGCGGTCCGGCGCGATCGAGCGCTCGACCTCCAGGCGCGGTCTGGCGGCGATCACCGAGGCGGCGGCGACGCAGGCGAGGCCCGCTGCCGTGCCGATCGCGACGAGCTCGGGATAGCTCCACCGCCAGCCCGCGAGGAGCAGCACGGCCGCCGCGGCGGCCAGTCCCACTCCCCGCGCGGTCACCGGGACCGCACGGAGGAACTCGAGCCGGTTCATGCCGCCGAAGCGGGCAGGGGCACGGGGACGGACTCGAATACGTCGGCGACCACCGCGGCGCCGGTGGCGCCGCGCATGGCCGCGTCCGGGGCGAGCTGGATGCGGTGCGAGAACACCGGTTCGGCCAGCGCCTTGACGTCCTCGGGGATGATGTACGTGCGGCCTTGCGAGAGCGCGAACACCGAGGCGGCCCGGGTCAGCGCGATGAGTCCGCGCGGGCTGACCCCGACCGCGACCTGCGGGTGCTTGCGGGTGGCGTTCGCCAGCTGCACCAGGTAGGTGTACAGCGGCTCGGCGATGTAGACGCTCTTGGCGATCTCGGCCATCTGCTCGACCGTGTCGGTGTCGACCACGGCCGGGATGTTCTCCGGGGAGCGCTGGTGGGTGCCGCGCAGCACCTCGATCTCGGCGGCCTCCACCGGGTAGCCGACCGACAGCTTCACCAGGAACCGGTCGAGCTGGGCCTCCGGGAGCCGGTAGGTGCCGTCCATCTCGACCGGGTTCTGGGTGGCCACGACGATGAACGGGGACGGGACCGAGTGCGGGTGGCCGTCGACGGTCACCCGCCCCTCCTCCATGACCTCGAGCAGCGCCGACTGGGTCTTCGGGCTGGCGCGGTTGATCTCGTCGGCGATGACGAGGTTGGCGAACACAGGACCGGGGTGGAACTCGAAGCCGCCCGAGGCCTGGTTGAAGATCGTGACGCCGGAGACGTCGGAGGGCAGCAGGTCCGGGGTGAACTGGATGCGGCGCCACTTGCCCGAGACCGCCGAGGCGATCGCGCGGGCCAGCGTCGTCTTCCCGGTGCCGGGCACGTCCTCGAGGAGGATGTGGCCCTCGGCGAACATGGCCGTCAGCGCCAGGCGCACCACTTCGGGCTTGCCGAGCACGACCGTGTCCACCGCGGCGGCGAGGCGTTCGAACGTCGCGGCGAACGCCTCGGCCTGCCCGGCGTTGAGCGTCACCGGCTGCTGCACGGGCCGAGGCAAGTGCAACGGATGGGTCTGCTCAGTGTCCATCGTTTCTCCTGCTAACAGGCGGGGAGATCCCCGGTCGAGTTCTTGCCTACGCCGTCGATGTTGATCCAGACGAACGGAATGTAGGCCTTGGCGGCATGGTCGATCTTGATCCACTTGTCGGAGGCGTTCTTGCCCGGGTGGTAGTCGTTGTTGCCATCGATCTCCGGACCGCCCTTCTGGATGACCGTATCGCCGGTGGTCCAACAGAAGGCCTTGTAGCGGTCACCGGTGTTGGTCGTGCCAATCTCATTGCCGGCCTGGTCGGGTTGAGGGTAGATGCTGACACCGTCGAGGGACCGACAGTACTGCGTGTCCTGCGAGTCGCAGCCGAAGTACACCTCCCCGTTGACGACCGTGGTCGAGGCTTTGTAATTGTTCGTCGTGGAGCTGCCGGCGGGGTTGTTGATCCGAACCTTGTAAGTGTGCTCGGTCGAGGCGTTGAGCCCGCTCTCGGTGAGCTTGTCGCACGAGCCGTTGTCGACCTTGACCGCACCGTCGCGGAGCAGGTCGCAGGTGGCGGTGCCGCCGCCGTCGTCGTACGTCAGGTTCAGCGTGATCGAGTTGGCGGTCGAGGAGTGCCCCTGGATCGCGACCGTCGGGGCGTCCATGGTGTTCGACGTGGTCTGGGCGGGCTCGGACTCGCCGGCCTCGTTCACCGCCGTGACGGTGACGTTCACCTCCGCGCCGTTGGAGAAGCCGTCCATGCGCACGTTCGTGGCGTTCGCGACCTCCTTGGTCTGGTCGCCAGCGCGCACGATGTACTTCTCGATCGGCCGTCCGTTGTTGACCGGCTGGTCCCAGATGACGTCGATCGACCCTGCCGCGTTCGCGGCGGTCTGGGCGAGCAGCTCGGTCGGAGGCTCGGGCGCCTTGAACGGCGCCACGGAGTTCGACAGGTCCGACGGCTCGGAGGCCGACGCGCCGGACAAGGTCGTGACCGAGAAGGCGTACTGGACGTTGTTGTAGGCCAGCGTGTCCTCCGGGACCACGAACGTGGTGCCGTCGGACTGCCCGACCACGGACCGTTCGCCGCCGCCGGTCACGGACTCGACCTGGTAGCCGGAGACCTCGTTGCCCTGGCCGTTGGCCTCGTCCCACGTCACCTCCACGGTGCCGTCGGGCTTCGCCACCGCCTGCACGTTCTCGACCGGGTCGGGGACCTCGGCCGAGGGGATGATCGACGGCGAGGTGGCCGTGTCGCCGGGGCCGTACTCGTTGTGCGCGGTCACGGTGAACGTGTAGGGCTCGCCGTTGGTGAGCCCGTCGATCTCCAGGATGCGCTGGCCCGGGGCGATCTCCCACGTGTCGCCCGCGCCCTCGATGACGTACTTGGTGAGCGCCGAGCCGTTGTTCGGGGCGGCGTCCCACGAGAGGTTGATCAGGCCGTCGCCGACGGTGCCCGCGAGGTTGGTGACCGCGCCGGGCGGGCCGACCTCTTCGCCGCCCTCGCCATCGCCCTCGTCGCCCTCGTCGCCGGAGCCGTCCTCCTCGTCTTCGGGCGGGGCGTTGCCGCCGAGGATGTCGTCGCGGTCCTTCTCGGCCAGTCGGGCGTTGCCGTCGGAGGAGACGACCACGGCGTTGTTGGTGTTCACCGCGTTCGCGAACAGGGTGTCGCCGGTGTGGTACAGCTCGATCGGGCCGCCGCCGGAGTCGACTTCGATCCGGTCGAGCTCGTTGCCCTCCAGGTCGTAGACCCACACCAGGCCGGCCGCGCCGTCCGGGACGTACACGCGCTGGTGGAACTCCATCGAAGCGCCGAGCAGCTGCGAGGGGCCGGCGGCGATGTCGAAGCGGTGGGACTGCTCGTCGTCGACGGTGATCACCGACGGCGGGTCGGTGACGGTCACGGCCGCGACGGTGCCGGGGCTGGTCTCGGCGGTCTGGGTCGGTCCGAGCAGTTCGATGTCGGACTGGTGCATGCGCCCGTCCCCGCGCAGCGTCGTCATCTGCTGCACGGTCGAGTTGAGCACGGCCACGCCGTCGCCGAGGACGGTCAGGGCGAGGTCTTGGCGCGGCTCGGCCACGACCTGCGTGTTGACGGCGTTCGCGCCGCTGTCTCGCGGTTCGATCTGGACGATCGTGCCCTCGCGCGGGACGCCGACCCACAGCTTGCCGTCCTTGTCGAAGGCGCCGCCGGTGAGCCCGGCGGGGAACGCCAGCGGGTCGCCGACCGGCTGGAGCGAGACGGGGTCGACCTGGTTGACCAGGCCTTGGGTCTGGTCGACGATGAACGCGCCGTCGTCGTGGAGGGCGACGCGGACGCCCTCGCCGGGGGCCGTCTCGGCCTCGCCGGTGAGCGCGAGCGTGGAGAGGTCGATCGCGCTGACCTGTCCGGTGGCGATGTTGCGCAGGAGGAGGTGGGTGTCGGTCTGCTCGATCTGGACGGCGTTGCCCGCGGCGTCCTCGATCTCGAAGCGGGCGTCGGTGGCGGCCGTCAGGCCGTTGACGCGCGCGATCTCGCCGGCGGGGGTGGTCCACAGCCACAGGCTGGCGTCTTGGCCGTTGTTCTCGCGGCTGAAGGCGCCGGTGCCGAGAAGTGTGGCGACCAGAGCGCCGACGAGCACGACCGGAAGTCCAACCGCGATGAGGAGGCCCTTGACGTTGAGACGCCGGGCATCGGAGTTGAGATTGGTCATTGAGGCGGTTCCTCTGTGGGATCAGCTATGGTCAGGGCGCTTGAGCGCGGGGTCGGCTCCAGAGGGGTCCGATCGTTTCCGGAGGGTCGGCACACGAAGTTGAGCCTAATTCGCCCACGCAACCGCAACCAGCTTCCCAATATCACAAGAAGGTCTCGGAGCCGGGTGGCTCGAAGTGGGATCTGCCCTATACGACGGGCGGCGCGCCGGGCGCGCCGCCCTGCTGTCGCCCTAAGCGGCCTCGCCGACCTCGAGGATGCCGGCGCGTCGGCCGCGGCTGACCTCGGCCAGATTGAGGACGGACAGCGCCACGTCGGCCTGCGCGAGTTCGGCGGGCGTGTGCACGGGCGCGTCCATGCCCGCGGCGGCCTCGCGGATCGCCAGCGCGGACTGGGTGAGGCGGCCGGAGGCGGCCAGGACCGGCAGGCCGAGGCCGCGCAGGTGGAAGGCGCCGTAGCGGGCGCCTGCGGCGTCGGCGGCGGCGAGGACGACGCCGTCGATGAGCTCGCGCATGACCGGGAACTCGAGCAGGGCCGAGGTCTCGGTCTGGAGGATGCCGTCGGCGATCTCCATGACCACGGCGTCGACGTCGCAGGCGGCGACGTGGTGGTAGAGGGTCTGGGCGAGTTCGGCGAGTTCGGGCACGGGGACGCCGGCGGTAGTGGCGTAGCCGCCGTCGGTGAAGTCGGCGGCCACCGCGGCTCCCGAGTCGCGGAACATCCACGGGTCGCCCCCGGCGCCGGTGCCGGTGACCTTGATGCCGGCGACGCGGCGGCCCGAGCGGGTCAGGCCGCGGATGAGGGAGGCGGCGGTGGTGGATTTGCCGGCGTTCATGGAGGTGCCGACGACGGTGATCACCGGCGGGTGGTCGCCGAGGCCGAAGGGGTTGAGCACGGAGTAGCGGCGCAGGTCGAGCGGGACGCCTTCGCGGTCGGCGAGGACGCCGATGGCTTCGAGCGCGGTCGGCGGGGCCATGTCGGCGTGTCGGCTGGTGACGCGTCCGGCGACGCCGCCGGCGGCCACTAGGTCGACGGTGGTGAGGTCGGTGGGTACGGCGGCTTCGTACTGGTCGGGTGCGTAGCGCTCGCCGAAGGCGAGGAGGAGCTCGTCTCCGGGGTAGATCACCGATTTGCGGCCTGATCCGAGTTCGAGCCAGTTGTGGTGTCCGATGGCGTCGACGCGGGCGGCGAGGATGTTGCCCGGGCGCGGGGTGCAGTCGTCGACGAGTGTGAGTCCGGGGGCGGTCAGGTCGACATTGCGGACGGTATAGGCGATCTTCAGTCGCGATACGAGCTCGTAGGGGAATTCGCGAATGCGCACGCATACTCCTAATAGGACAGATAGGGGTCGGCTGAAGAGCCCCTGTGAATGGAAGACACGAGCGGTCGGATTCAGAGACCGCGGTGGCGGACACTGCGAGTGCAGCGCTGTTGATGAGCGAATATTACGGTCTCTGCTCCGGCTTTGTAAAGGGTGGATTCGGTGAATGTGCGAAGGCGTCTAGACCACGCGGGAGCGAAGGGCCGCCCTTGCGGGCGGCCCCATCGCTGAGCTGGGAAGACTAGAGTTCTCGGCTGCGTCCGGCGACGGCGCCGATGACGATCACCGCGGGATGATTCGCCTCGGTCGAAGCGAGCGTTCCGAGGGTGCAGGCGCGCACGGTCTGGTTCTTCGTCGTGGCGTTCTCGACGATGCGAACCGGGCTCTCGGAGTCCCTGCCGCCGCCGATGAGTGCCTCGGCGATCGCGGCGCGGTTCTTGACGGCCATGAGGAGCACGAGCGTGCCGTTGGACCGCGCGAGGGCGTCCCAGTTGACGCGGCTTTTCGGGTCGGCCGGCGGGACGTGCCCGGTGACGACGGTGAAGTCGTGGACGATGCCGCGCTCGGTGACGCTGATGCCCGCGGCGGCGGGACCGGCGATCGAGGAGGACAGGCCGGGGACGACCTGGACGGGGACGCCGGCCTCGAGGCAGGCGTCGAGCTCCTCGGCGCCGCGGCCGAAGACGAAGCCGTCGCCGCCCTTGAGGCGCACGACGAACTTCCCGGCGAGTGCGCGCTCGACCATGACGGCGTTGATCTGCTCCTGCGTGGTGTGCCGGCCGTAGGGGAGCTTGGCGGCGTCGACGATCTCGGCGTCGTCGGCGAGCAGGTCGAGGAGCGCTTGGGGGGCGAGGCGGTCGGAGACGACCACTTCGGCCTGGCGCAGCAGTTCGAGGCCCCGCAGGGTGATGAGGTCGGCGTCGCCGGGGCCGGCGCCGATGAGCGCGACGCCGGCGGGCCGCCGCCGCGCGCGGGTGCGGGGGGCGTCGAGCTCGCCGGTGCGCAGCAGCGCGGCGATCGCGTCGCGGACGCCCGCGGCGCGGGCGGGGTCGCCGCCCGCCGAGACGGCGACCGAGACGTCGTCGAAGGCGGTGGCGGCGAGCGTCCAGGCGTTCGAGGCCTCGGCGTCGTCGGCGCGGACGCACCAGATCCGGTCGGCCTCGGCCTCGGCGGCGACCGCGGCGTTCACGGCCGGGTCGTCGGTGGCGGCGAGGACGAACCAGGCGCCGACGGTGTCGCCGCTCGCGTAGGGGCGCTCGTCCCAGTGGAGCTCGCCGGAGGCGGCGTAGTCGCTGAGGGTCGTGGTGACCTCCGGGGCGACGAGCCGCACCTGGGCGCCGGCGTCAAGCAGGCGTGGGACGCGCCTCGCGGCGATGGCGCCGCCGCCGACGACGAGCACCGGTTTGCCGCGCAATCGCAGCCCAACCTCGTAGACCGACACGTCTGCCTCCTCCGCTCCCTGTCACTGACGCCAAGCGTAGGCGGATCGCGTGGCATGCGGCTAACCGACTCGTTGCGAACCTGTTACGAGCCTCCGGCGACCCTCGCTGCGCTCGAGCGATACCGAGCCGTAGCGCTTGCACGCCTGCGTAAACGCGTTTCACGCGGGCGTGAGTTTTTTCACCTTCCCGTGGCTGTTGTGGCCTAAGCTGGGTATATGCGCAATCGACCCCGCCAGCGGCACATGACCGGCGTCGACTCCCAAGACACCGGAGGCCCGAAGACGCACGCCGACGGGGTATATGCCCTGCTCCGTACCAGTCTGCTGTGCGGACTGGCCATAGCGGTCCTCGTGTTCCCGATGGTGGCCATGGCCAGTCTCAGCGCGAAGGCGGGCTTCGACGCGATCGACGTGCTCTCCGAAGAGGTCGCCGACACCGATCCGCCGCTGACATCCTATGTGTACGCCTCGGACGGCGAGACGCTCGTCAGCCTGTTCTACGACGAGTTCCGCCGCCACGTCGCGCTCGACGAGGTCGCGCCGGTGATGCGCCAGGCGATCGTCGCCGCCGAGGACGCGCGGTTCTACGACCACAACGGCATCGACTACCGCGGCATCATGCGCGCCGCGGTCGCCAACCAGACCTCCGGCGGCGTCGAGCAGGGCGCCTCGACGATCACCATGCAGTACGTGCGCGGAGCGCTCCAGCTCAACGCCGAATCGATCGACGAGGTCATCGAGGCCACCGAGCAGACCGCGACGCGCAAGCTCCGCGAAGCGCGCCTGGCGATGGCCGTCGAGGAGCAGATGACCAAGGACGAGATCCTCGAGAAGTACCTGAACCAGGCGTACTTCGGGCACAACGCGTACGGGATCTTCGCGGCCAGCCAGGTGTACTTCTCCAAGCACCCCTCGGAGCTGAAGCTGCAGGAGGCCGCGCTGCTGGCCGGGCTCGTCCAGGCGCCCTCGTCGTACGACCCGATCTCCTCGGACCAGACCTCGGCGCTGAGCCGGCGCAACTGGGTGCTCGACCGGATGGTCGAGGTCGACTACCTCTCGCGCGGCGACGCCTCGGAGGTGCGGGGCCTGCCGATCGAACTGGACGTGTCCGACCCGCCGAACTCGTGCATCGGCGTCGAGGGCACCACCAGCGAGTACGGTTTCTTCTGCGACTACTTCCGGCGCTGGTGGCGCGAGCAGGACGCCTTCGGGGAGACCCAGGCCGAACGCGAGAAGGAGCTGCGCCAGGGCGGGTACACCGTGATCACCACCCTCGATCCCGAGCTGCAGAAGCTCGCGAACGACACGGTGAACGACGCGAAGGACCAGGACGATCCGCTCGCGCACGGCGCGGTGGTGATGGAGCCCGGCACCGGGCGCCTCAAGGCGCTCGGACTGAACCGCACGTTCTCCTACGACCAGTCCGGCAACGGCCCGCACTCGAACCCCAGCTACGACAAACGCAAGGGCAACTACCCCAACACCGTCAACCCGGTGCTCGGCGGCGGCGACACCGGCGGTTACCAGGCCGGCTCCACGTTCAAGGTGTTCACGCTGCTCGCCGCGCTCGACGCGGGCTACACGCTCGACCACAACATCCACTCCCCGCACCGGGTGGCGACGAGCTTCGTGTCGGCGACGACGGCGTGCGGCGGACGATGGTGCCCGAAGAACGGCTCGGCGTCCATGGCCGGCGACCGCGACATGTGGTCCGGCTTCGGGATGTCCGTCAACACCTACTTCGCGCAGCTGATCGACCAAGTGGGCGCCGACAAGGCCGTCGAGATGGCCGAGCGTATGGGTCTGCAGTGGCGCAGCGAGGGCGACGCCTACTACGCGTCCGAGGAGCGCCGCGCGGGCTGGGGGCCGTTCACGCTCGGCGTCTCCGACGTGCAGCCGATCGAGATGACGAACGTGTTCAACACCCTCGCCGCCGAGGGCGAGTACTGCGAGCCGATACCGACGCTGCGGGTGATCGACCCGAACGGGCACGAGCTCGACGTCGCCTCGCCGCGGTGCCATCAGGAGCTGGACAAGGACGTGGCCCGGGCGGCCACCGACGCGGGCAGATGCGTCACCGAACAGGAACGCAAGGGCGTCGAGTGCGGCGACTGGGGCACCTCGCGCGTCGTCGGCGAGATGGTCGACCGGCCGGTGGCCGGGAAGTCCGGTACGACCGACGACGACCGCGCCTCGTGGTTCCTGGGCTACACGCCGCAGCTCAGCGTGGGGGCGTTCATGGCCGATCCGGACTACATCTTCAACCCGGTGGGCAAATCGAACTCGATCGTGTCGAAGGAGACGGTCGGCACGATCCTCAAGGAGGCGCTGGAGGACGAACCGGTCGAGGACTTCACGCCGCCGTCGAAGGCGATCCAGTTCGGGGGCTGATCCGCTCGTCCCCTGCCGGGCCGTCGGGCTCGCCGCGCAGCTCGCGGCGGACCAGCACCACCCAGCCGAACGGCACGAGCACGGCGAACAGCGCCCACTGGACGGCGTACGAATAGTTCTGCCACGACCGGAACGACGGCGTCTCCAGCGCCGTCAGGCCCTCGCCGGGCTCGACGTCCGCGATCCAGGCCGCGCGCAACTCGTGGTCGACGTGCTCCCCGAGCTGGTCGAGGCTCAAGCGCCGCGACGTGAGCACACCGTCCTCCTCGCTGACCTCGCCCCCCGCGGGCTCGGACTCATAGACCCGGCCGGTCACCGTGACCTCGCCCGAAGGCGCGGCCGGGTAGTCAGGAATGCCGCCGTCGCTCGCCGCGGGCACGAAGCCCCGGTCGACCAGGACCGCGGTGCCGTCCTCCAGCACCAGCGGCGTCACGATCTCGTAGCCGTTGACGCCGTCGTTGGTCTGGGCGCGCAGCACGATCTCGCCACCCGCGTCGTACTCGCCGGTCGCCTCGACCAGGGTCCAGCGGGCGGACTCGTCGAGGCCCTCCCCCGGCGGGATCACATCATCCACCGGGTGCGACTGGTCGGCGGCCTCGATCCGCTCGTTCGCCTCGGCACGGTCGAGGGCCCTGCCCCACTGCCACTGCGACAGCAGCGCGCACACGACCATCACGACGATCCCGGCCGCGGACAGCACCAGCCAGCGAGGCGTCCCCAGGAACCGGTACGACTTCATCACGACGACGAGTCTAGACGCGGCATAGGATTGCGCCCCATGAGCGATGTCGTGAATGCGGTGCGCGCCGCCATGCCGGCCGTGCGCGCCGATCTGGAAGCACTCGTGCGGATCCCCGCAGTGGCCTTCGACGGATTCGACCACGAGCCGGTCCGTCGCGGCGCCGACGAAGTGCAGCGCCTGCTCACCGAGGCGGGCGCCCGCGAGGTCAGGCAGCTGCGGCACGGCCGTGGGCAGCCGAGCGTGTTCGCGCACTTTCCCGCCCCGGCCGGGCAGCCGACCGTGCTGCTGTACGCCCACCAGGACGTCCAGCCCACCGGCGACCTGTCGCTGTGGGACCAGGACGACCCGTTCGAGCCGGTCGAGCGAGGCGGACGGCTGTACGCCCGCGGCGTCGCCGACGACAAGGCCGGGGTCATGGCGCACATCGCCGCCCTGCGCGCCTACGGCGGGAAACCGCCGGTCGGCGTCAAGCTGCTCATCGAGGGCGAGGAAGAGTTCGGCTCACCGACCCTGGAGGCCCTGCTGCGCGAGCACCAGCGCGAACTGGCCGCCGACGTCGTCGTCATCGCCGACTCCACGAACTGGCGCACCGATGTCCCGGCGCTCACCACGTCGCTGCGCGGTGTGATCAACGTCTACGTCGAGACCGCGGTGCTGACCGGCGCGGTCCACTCCGGCATCTACGGCGGCGCCGTGCCCGACGCGCTCACCGCGCTGTGCCGGCTCGTGGCGACCCTGCACGACGCGAACGGCGATGTCGCCGTCGACGGCCTGGTCACCGCCGCGCCGATCGACCTCGACTACGAGGAGGCGAAGCTGCGCGAGGAGACCGGGATGCTGCCGGGCGCCGAATTCCTGGGGTCCGGGTCGCTGACCTCCCGGATGTGGACCAAGCCGACCGCGACCGTCCTCGGCATCGACGCGCCCGGCGCGGCCGAGGCGGCGAACGCGCTCCAGCCGACCGCGAGGGCGAAGGTGTCGTTCCGGCTCGCGCCCGGCGACACCGGCGCCAACGCGATCAAGGCCGTCACGGAGCACTTCGAGGCCCACGTCCCCTGGGGCGCCGAAGTGCGCGTCGTCCCCGAGGACGGCGTCGGCGACCCGTGCGTCATCGACTCGACCGGTCCGGCCTTCGACGCGGCGCGGGCGGCGTTCACCGAGGCCTGGGACGGGACGGCACCGGTGGAGATCGGCATCGGCGGTTCGATCCCGATGATCGCGACGTTCCAGGAGCTCTTCCCCGATGCCGCGATCCTGGTGACCGGTGTGGAGGATCAGCTGTCGAACCCGCACGGCCCCAACGAGTCCCTCGACCTGCAAATGTTCGAGCGGGTCTGCGTGGCCGAGACGCTGCTGCTGGAGAAGCTCAAGCGATGAGCGCGAGAGGACGGACGCCGAAGCGTCCGACCTCTTGCCCGAGTCGTCGCTAGAAGCTGTCGCGGAGCTTCCGCATCAGCTTGGCGAGAGGGTCGCCGGAGGTCTCGAAGACGTCCTTGTAGGACTTCGCGGCGGCCCTGGCCTCCTCGGAGATCGAGGCGTTCGCGTCGTCCTCGCGCCGCGGGTAGTTCCCCGAGAGGTAGTCGCGGTACTCGCCCTCGTCGATCCAGCGCTTGAGCGAGGCGGCGCGGGCGACGGAGAAGTCGTGGCTGCGCTGTTCGAGCAGCATGAGCTTGAGGAAGCTGTCACGCAGGTCCCCGCCGGTCTCGAAGTCCTTGGCCTGCTCAAGGAACGCGGTGGTGTCCACGTCGGACAGGTCGCCGCCGCCGGCCATCTTCGCCATGACCCGGATCGCGGCGGCCGGGTCCTGGACGGCGAGCATGCCGGCCCGGTCGGCCGACAGCTCCGACTTGCGGCTCCACTCCTGCAGGGCCGCGGTGATGATGCGCAGGCCGACGACGCCGACCGGAATCCACGCGACCGAGGTCGTCAGGCGCAGCAGCACCATCATCAGCGTCCGGTACAGGCCGTGCCCGGACAGGGCGTGGCCGAGCTCGTGGGCGAGCAGGAAGCGCAGTTCGGTCGGGTCGAGCAGCTCGAGGGACCCGGAGTTGATGACGATCAGCGGCTTGTCGATGCCAATGCACATCCCGCCGAGGTCGGGATTGCGCGTGATGTAGAGCTCGGGGAGATCGCCTTCGACGTCGAGGGCCGCGGCGACGCTCAAGTAGGCCTCGTGGACCCGAGCGTACTGGTGGCGGTCGACCCGGATGGCCGAGCCGAGGAACATCAGGCGCAGGGTCCGCTCGGACACCAGGCCGGAGAGCCGTCGGAGCACGATGTCGAAGCCCCGCAATTCGCGCAGGGCGACCAGTGCGCCACGGTCGGCCGGGTGCTCCCACGCTCGAGTCGATATGCCCCGCAAGACCACCGGCTCTCGCGGGGCCGGTTGGGACTCGGTTCGGGGTGGCTGCTGGTCGGACATGCCCGCTCCTCACAGATCGTCTGAGGCCAGTGTGACACAGCGGTCCCGCTCCGTGGCCCCGCGGCGGAATCCGGACCGGCCCGCCCGCGACCGCAAAAAGGTCGCTGCCGCTCGTCAAGAGCCGCAACCGCTCTCGATGGGACGCATGGCGACTTGCCACTTAGGCCTTCGTAACAACTTGGCGACAACACGCGGCACGGCGCTTGACACGCTCGCGCTCAGCGACTACTCATTGACTTGGGTCAGCAATTCCGGGGCGTCGCGAAGAATCGTTTGGGGTGTTCTTCCGACGCCCCGTATCCGTGTGTTCGCTCCCAGCGGGTATCCTTGCGCTGGCGTGGCGTCCGTTCAGCGAGCGCGCCGGGCGCCAGTAGCTCAGCTGGATAGAGCACCGGACTTCTAATCCGACGGTCGCAGGTTCGAATCCTGCCTGGCGCGCCCATTCGCCCTGGTCAGTGGCCTATCGGGCAGTTCGATAAGATCTCCGGTTCCCGAGACGCCGAGGCCCTGGGACCGAACCGCCGAAACGAGCTCGGGAACGCGGCCGCAGCTGGCGGCACGGAAACCGCGGCCGCGCCCAGGATCGGGCCTATGCCCGGGAGCGAGGCGATCACCTTCGACTGAGCACGGGCCGTCGGTCTCGGCGGGCCGCCCCTGGGCGACTCGGAGTTCATCGCCGCCGGAGTCCTCGCCGGGAGCATTCGGTCGCTACGCTTCGGTGCATGACGATTCAACGCATGGACAACGTCCTCATCGTGGTCGAAGACCTCGACGCCGTCATCGAGTTCTTCGTCGACCTCGGCATGACGCTGGAGGGCAAGGCACCGCTCGAAGGGTCATGGGCGGAACGGGTCATCGGACTGGAGAACGTCCGGCAGGACATCGCCATGCTCCGGACCCCGGACGGCCACGGCAAGATCGAGCTGGCGAGCTTCCACGAGCCGGCGCCGATCCGCTCGGAGCCGGCGAACGCGCCGTCGAACACGTTGGGGATCCGCCGCGTCATGTTCGCCGTCGACGACATCGAGGACACCGTGGCCCGCCTGAAACCCCACGGCGCCGAGCTCGTCGGCGAGATCGTGCGGTACGAGGATGTCTATCTGCTCTGCTACGTCCGCGGGCCCGAAGGCATCGTCGTCGGACTGGCCCAACAGCTCGACTGATCGCGGCCGGAGCCGTCAGTCGCCGTCCGCTGCGGTTCGCGGGGGCCCTCGCGCTTGTGCGCCGGGCCGATGGCATCCGAATTCGATCGGCGTCGCATCGGTTCGGCCTCGGAGCGGTTTCCGGGCGGCCGCCTAGAATCACCGCATGATGACCTCGCGAGCTTTCCTCAAACGGCACATGGCGATCGGTGCGCTGCTCGTAGTCCTGGCCGCGGCCGGATGCGGCACGGGGTCGGACGCCGACGCGTCGAACCCCGAGTCTGCCGCGGCCACCTCGCCCTCCCCGAGCCTGGAGACCGCCGCTTCGGCCGCTCCGCGCTCCACCGCCCCCAGAAAACCGGAGGCGACGGAGGAGGACTCCGCATCGTCCGGCGAGAACAGCGCCGACTTCGAGTCCTGCGACGACGGCGCATGCGAGGTGTCCTTCTCCGGTTCGGTCGAGTTCCCCCTCAGCGGGGCCGATGGCCAGTGGACGGTGGAGGCCGCGTTCGAAGACGACGGCGTCAGGGTGAACTTGACCAAACCGAGCGGACTGGGCGGCGGCGGAGGCCTGCTGTATCACCCCGCCTGCACCTTCGCCGCCCACGCCGACGGCAGCGGGAGCCTCTCATGCGCCGAGGAAGGGCAGGAGCTGCCGGAACCAGGGGCCGGAGGGATCGTGGTGCACCTGCTGGAACGCACCGACGACACCGCGGTCATCCAGGCGATCCTGGGATGACCCCCCGGCCGGTACATCGGGGGCGCCCCAGGGGCTGAGGGGCCTCGGCAGGCACCTCGTCCCCGCCGGGCGCCCCGACCATCAGCCGCGCGAATCGGCTCACTGCCTGGCGCGCCCGTTTCGTTGCCGGGACGTCACCTGGGCGTCGAACTCATGGCCTAATCTCGAGGCGGCCCCTCGGCCCGCTCGCGCGGGCACGTATCCGTCCCCGAATCGAGGACCCTCATGCGCTCTCGTCTCTTGACCCTCGCGGTACCGGCCCTGGTGGCCGTGCCCCTGGCCGCCATGCCGGCGATGGCCGCCGAACCGGCCACCGACGGCCTCGTCATCACCGAATACGTGGAAGGCAGCAGCTTCAACAAGGCCATCGAGATCTACAACGGCACCGGCACCGCCGTGGACCTCACCGACCTGGAGTTCCGGCTCTACTCGAACGGTCGAACCCTCGCCGAAGGCCCCACCTCGTCCTACACCTTCGGCGGTGCGCTGGCCGACGGCGACGTCTTCGTGCTCGCCCACCCCAGCTTCAACGACGACGAGGGATTCGCGCTCGGCGGCGAGATCGACGCCACCTCGGGCGCGGTGAACTTCAACGGCAATGACGCGGTCGTCCTGTTCGACACCGCTTCGGGCGACGTCATCGACGGTTTCGGCCAGGTCGGCGACGACGCCGACTTCGCCGCCGACGTCACCTTGCGGCGCACCGACCTGGCCCGGGACACCGTCCCGGACGACGCGTTCACCTTGGACGCCTTCTCCTCGCACCCGAGCAACACCGTCGACCGGCTCGGCGTCCACCCCGACGAGAGCGGCGGCGAGCCGGACCCCGACCCGTCGAGCTGTGATGCGGCCGCCGGCGACATCACGCCCATCAGCGCGGTCCAAGGGTCCGGGGCCGATCCTGCGGAGCGGTACGACTCGCCCCTGGACGGCCGGACCGTCACCGTGCGCGCGGTGGTCACCATGGCCGACGCCGATCTCGACGGATTCTTCGTCCAGGAGGAGCCGGCCGATCACGACGGTGATCCGCTCAGCTCCGAGGGCCTGTTCGTCCACCGGCCGGACGGCGACCTGCCCGCCGCGGGCGACACCGTCGAGCTCACCGGCCGGGCCACCGCCTACTACGGGCTGACCCAGCTCTCCCGCCCCGAGCTCGCGATCTGCGAGGCGGCACCGGTCGAGATCGAGCCGACGCCGATCGCGCTGCCGCTCGACGGCCACGGCCGCGAAGCGCTCGAGTCCATGCTGGTCGTGACCGACCAAGACCTCGTCGTGAGCGGGCTCTTCGCGGCGTACCAGTTCGGCGAGCTGGGACTCGCCCACCCTGATCTGCTGCGCCAGCCGACGTCGGTCCACGCGCCGAGCGACCCGGCCGCGACCGAGCTGCACGAGGCCAACGCGGCTTCCTTCCTCAAGGTCAACGACCGCGACGAGGCGTCCAGCCAGTACAACCCCTTCCCGTGGGAGCTGTACGACGAGGGCCTCTCCGCGGGCGACACCATGCCCGCCGGATCGGTCGTCGGCGCCCTGAACTACAGCTTCGACGAGTTCAAGATCGAGCCGCTGGGCGACCGGTACTTCCCCGAGACCGAGGACACCGATCAGCGGCCCGAGGCTCCGGCCCTGGCCGACGGGAACGACTTCGCGTCGTTCAACGTCCTCAACTACTTCAACACCTTCGGCGACTCCGAGGTCCTGCGCGGCGCGCAGAACCAGGAGCAGTTCGAGCGGCAGACCGCGAAGATCGTCGACGCGATCCTCCAGATGGACGCCGCCGTGCTCGGCCTGATCGAGATCGAGAACGACTACGAGGACCACTACGACGACGACCCGAACACCGTCCCGTCGGTCCAGACCCTCGTCGAAGCCCTCAACGCCGAAGCCGGCGCGGAAGTCTACGACTGGGTGGTGCCCGAGGAGGACCTCCTCACCGACGAGGGCCTCGGCGGCGGCGGTCTGGGCACCGACGCGATCGCGCAGGCGCTGATCTACCAGACCGACCGCGCCGTGCCGGTCGGTCCGACGACCACCTTCGACATCAACAGCGAACTGACCGGCGACCCGGGCCTGAGCCGCTGGCCGCTGGCGCAGACGTTCAAGATCGACAAGGAATTCGTCACCGTGGTCGTGAACCACCTCAAGTCCAAGGGCTCCTCCTGCGAGAACGGCGCCGGCCCCGGCTTCGGCCTCGGCGAGGACGTCGAGACCGAGCTGACCGGCAACTGCAACCTCACCCGCGACCACGTCGTCGAGCGGCTCATCGCATGGGTCGACGAGGGCGCCACGCCGTTCCCGACCGACGACGCGCTGCTGGTGGGCGACTTCAACTCCTACGAGGAGGAGGACCCGATCGAGACGCTGGTCGACGCCGGCTTCACCGACCTGGTCCAATCGCTCGGGGACGACGCCTTCACCTACAAGTTCGACGGCCGCTACGGGCGACTGGACTACGCGTTCGCCTCGCCGTCCCTGGCCGCGAAGATCACCGACGCCGAGGTGTGGCAAATCAACTCGCGCGCCCCGGTCGGGTACCTCTACTACAACGACCCGATCGACGACACCGCGCACGGCTCGTCCGACCACGACCCGCTGCTGGTCTCCCTGGTCAGCGACGGGCCTGGACGCGGGGGCCGCAGGTAGGGCACGGCGGCGAGGGGCGGCGGCCGAGGCCGCCGCCCCTCGTTCGCGTCGCTACTGAAAGCGGATGAGCACGCCGGTCGCGTCGTCGTGCGGCTTGCCGCGGTCGTGCAGCGCGGGATCGGCGCGCTCGGCCTCCCGGACCTGTTTTAGAAGCCTCGGCACGCCGAGCGACCGCGCGGTCTCCAGCATGTCCTGCCACGAACGGCCGTACCGCTCGGTCAGTCTCGTGAGGCCGTCGGTGGCGAGCACCGCGGTCTCGAGCCCACCCGCCGGGACGGCGCCGGCGAGGGCTTCGTCGGCCGCCTCGGGATCGGTCGAGGCCACCCAGAAGCCGCCGGGGCGATTGCGGACCTCGGCGAGGTAATCGACGGGGTACCTCCGGATGCCGCCGACGTCGACGGCCTTCGGCGGATTCGCCAGGCGCGCGAGCCGATCGTCGGAGAGGACGTGCGGGTCGCCTCCGCGCCGCTGCCAGACCACGGCGCAGTCGCCGAGCACCAGCCATTCGAACCGCTCGCCCGCCACCCGGGCGAGGGCGACCGTGGCGGCCGGTGAGACCGGATTCGCGAGGTCGCATGTCGAGCGGTGCCGACCGGCGACGGCCTGGATCGCCGCCGCGAGCGCCGAACGGAGCGGCCGCCGCTCGTCCGACAGTCGCGGTGCCAGTGCGCTCGCCAGGGCGGCGACGTACCAGGGCACGTCGTGCACGCAGCCGTCGTCGGGATATCGCGTCACGCCGTCCAGCACCAGCGCCCATGAGTTCGACACCAGGTAGCAGTCTTCGTTCGGCGCCGGCCCGCCCGCCAGCGTGGCGGCCGCGGTCTCCACGGGCACGGGCTCAGCCCTCTTCGAACGAGACGCCGACGATGCTGGTCTCTCGAATCAGCTGGCTCGTCAGGTCCGCGACCGAGCCCCTGCCGTAGAGGGTCAGGGTCGTGGTGCGCTCACCGTTCCGGTGTTCGTTCTCGGTGCTGATCTCGACGACGTTGAAGCCCTCGTCGGTGCATGTCGAGAGCGCGTCGGTGAGCGTTTCCGTCGAGGTGTACGTCAGGTGCAGCTTGCCGGCGTGGAGGGCGTGCCTGGCGATGACGCGCTCGATCGGGTTGAGGCCGAGCACGACGATCAGGTGCATCGCGGTCACCGCGCCGGCCAGGAGCGGCAGCCCCGCCGCGGCGGCCATGGCGATCGCCGTGGTCACCCAGATCGAGGCCGCGGTCGTCATCCCGAACACGAGGTTTCTCTGGACGAAGATGACGCCCGCGCCGAGGAAGCCGATGCCGGCGACCACTTGGGCCGCGATACGAGCGGGGTCGACGCCGGGCGTGCCGACGATGAGGTCGAAGCCCCAGCGTCCGGACGTGACGAACAGGGCGGCGCCGACGGCGATGAGCGCGTGCGTGCGCATCCCGGCGGCCTTGCCCTGGTATTCGCGTTCGGCGCCCACGACGACGCCCAAGCCCATGGCCAGCGCGACCAGCGCCAGCTGTTCCCAGAATCCCATCTATGTCGTCCTTCGCGCTCTGGCTGCTTCACCTGCCGCCGGGCATCATCTCACGTGCCTTCGTCTTGGCGCCCTGGACGAACACGTGCCAGGCCTCGGGATCGCCCTTGAGCAGGGCCTGGGTTGTCGATGTGATCTGTTCGAGCGTGGCGTGGGGCGGGATGGGCGGCACGGCCGGGTCGCAGTGGACGTCGATGACGACCGGCTTGTCGGCCGCGAAGGCCCGGTCCCAGGCGTTCGCGAGGGCGCCGGGTTCGTCGACGGTCATGCCCTCCAGTCCGATGGAGTGGGCGAAGTCGGCGTAGGAGATGCGCGGCAGTGACTGCGAGGGCTCGAACTTCGGCGCGCCGCCCATGGCGCGCAGCTCCCAGGTGACCTGGTTGAGGTCGGCGTTGTTGAACACGCACACGATCAGGCGCGGGTCGTCCCACAGGTGGTGGTAGTGCTCGACGGTGATGAGTTCGGCCAGGCCGTTCATCTGCATGGCGCCGTCGCCGACGAGGGCGACGACGGGGCGCCGCGGGTCGGCGAACTTCGCGCCGATCGCGTAGGGCACGCCGCTGCCCATCGTCGCGAGGGTGCCCGACAGGGAGCCTCGCATGGTGCCGCGCATCTTGAGGTTGCGCGCGTACCAGTTGGTGGAGGAACCGGAGTCGGCGGTGACGATGGCGTCGTCGGGGATGCGTTCGGACAGTTCGTGGACGATGCGCATCGGGTTGACCGGATCGGCGTCGACCATGGCCTGCTGTCCGATGGTGTCCCACCAGTCGGCGACGTTCTTCTCGATGGTCTCGCGCCAGGACCGGCGGGGTCGGCGGTCGAGTTTGGGTATGAGGGCGGCGAGTGTGGCCTTGGCGTCGCCGACGAGGTTGATCTCGGTGGGGTAGCGCATGCCGATCATGGCGCCGTCGATGTCGATCTGCACGGCCCTGGCCTGCCCGTATTCGGGAAGGAACTGGCTGTAGGGCATGTTGGAGCCGACGATGAGGAGGGTGTCGCAGTCGCGCATGAGTTCGTAGCTGGGGCGCGTGCCGAGCAGGCCGATCGCTCCGGTGACGTACGGGAGCTCGTCGGAGAGGACGTCCTTGCCGAGCAGTGCCTTGGCGACGCCGGCGCCGGTGGCCTCGGCGACGATCCGCAGCTCTTCGGCGGCGCTGCGGGCGCCTTGGCCGGCGAGGATGGCGATCTTCTCGCCTTCGTTGATGATCTCGGCGGCGCGGTGGAGGTCGCCGTCGTCGGGGAGGACGTGGAAGCGCTCGCGTCCGGGGTCGGAGGAGGG
This sequence comes from Glycomyces tarimensis, assembly GCF_054776215.1. NCBI lineage: Bacteria > Bacillati > Actinomycetota > Actinomycetes > Glycomycetales > Glycomycetaceae > Glycomyces > Glycomyces tarimensis. Next base: position 709,694 of record NZ_BAAHCB010000005.1, on the reverse strand, counting down.
GACCTGCTTGAACTCGTGTTTGGGTGCCTCGTAGTCCGCTTCCTGGAGGTCGGCGGGGACGATGACGGCGGTCGGGCAGCGGTGTGCCTCGGCGGTGCGGAAGGCCCGGTCGAGGGCCATCGGGAGCTGCTCGGCGACCTCGATCTCGGCGAGGTAGCCGGAGGCGACGTCCTTGAAGAGGGTGTGGAGGTCGACTTCCTGCTGGTAGGCGCCTCCCATGGAGCTGCGGGCGACCTGGCCGACGATCGCGACGACGGGCACGTGGTCGAGCTTGGCGTCGTAGAGGCCGTTGAGGAGGTGGATCGCGCCGGGTCCGGAGGTGGCCATGCAGACGCCGGGTCTTCCGGAGAATTTGGCGTAGCCGACGGCTTCGAAGGCGGACATCTCCTCGTGGCGGGATTGGACGAAGCGCGGCCGGTTGTCGGATTCGCCGAAGGCGACGAGGATGCCGTTGATGCCGTCGCCGGGATACCCGAAGACTTGTTCGACGCCCCATTCGCGGAGCCGTTCGATGATGTGGTCGCCGACTGTCGCGGCCATGGCGGGCCTCCCAGGTGTCGCTGTGTTCGGGGCCTTGGGATTACCCTGGCGGGCCGTGCTCAATCCTCAGGCGAGGAGGTCGGTCTCCCAGCCGTGCGGGCCGGAGCCGGTGCCCTTGTCGCCCTTGACGAGACGGTAGTGCTCGGCCCCGGCGTGCTCGGCGGCGAGCTGTTCGCCGAGGACGTCGAGCCAGTCGCCGGGGGCGACCTGGGTGCGGTAGGCGCGCATCGCCGCGCGCTTCTTCTCGGCGGCGGCCGGGTCGCTGACGCAGGCGTCGATCTCGTCGTCGGGGGTGCCGAAGGGGAGCTCGTCGACCGAGGCGGCGTCGGCGAAGGGATTGTCGCCGGCGCCGGCGAAGAGTTCGAACTGCGCGGCGAGGAAGCCTTTGGACATCGTTGTCCAATAGATCTTGCGGATGCTGTGGGCCGCGCCGGACTCGGCTCGCCAGGCGGGGTCGGCGGCGAGTTCGGCGCCGCGCATGGCGACGCGGTGGGCCTGGATGTGGTCGGGGTGGCCGTAGAAGCCGTCGGGGTCGTAGGTGACGAGCACGTCGGGCCGCCGCTCGCGGATGATGCGGACGAGGTCGGCGGCGGCGGTGTCGACGTCGGCGCCCCAGAAGGCCCTCGGATGTTCGTTGCTGGGCAGGCCCATCATGCCGGAGTCCCTCCAGCGGCCGACGCCGCCGAGGAAGTGGGTGTCGGTGACGCCGAGGGCCTCGGTGGCGTGGCGGTACTCCCAGTAGCGGAAGCCGCCGAGCTGGTCGGCCTCGGTGGCGGCGAGCATCGCCAGTTCGGGGACGCGGACCTCGCCCTCCTCGCCGAGCGTGCAGGTGACGACGGTGACGTGCGCGTCCGGCCGGGCCGCGTAGTGGGCGAGGGTGGCGCCGGTGCCGACGGTCTCGTCGTCGGGGTGGGCATGGACGAACAGGATGCCGCGTTCGGTCATGCGGGCAAGCCTATCCGCGAGGTCGGACCTCAGCAGGGCACTGTAGCCACATGCGGCTCGTGGAAAACACTGAACGCTACCGATACGATCTGAAATTTGCTCGGCTTTGTGATGAACCCCATGTCCTACGGCCGCAATCGGGGCGTTATCCTGCGCTGAGCGGGCGCTCAGAGCCCGTGTTGTCCGGATTCTCGCGCGAAGGGGCGCTGATGGCCACTACCGACGACACCTCCGTATCCACACCGCCGCGCGCGGCGATCAAGGCCCGAAATCTCAGGACCGACAATTGGATGCGCGGTCCGATCCTCACGGTCGTCGGCATCACCGTCTGGGCCGCCTACGCGACCTTCCGCGTCTTCTACCAAGGCGACTACTGGGTGGCCGACTACCACTACCTGACGCCGTTCTACTCGCCGTGCGTCTCCGAGGGCTGCCTCCCCGAATCCGCCCACTTCGGACGGTTCCTGCCGAACCATCCGCTCCTCCCCTACGCGGCGCTGAGCCTGCCGTTCCTGCTGGCCTTCCGGCTCACCTGCTACTACTACCGCAAGGCGTACTACCGGTCGTTCTGGCTCTCGCCGCCCGCCTGCGCCGTCCCCGACGGGCACGCCCGCTACACCGGCGAGACCCGCTTCCCCCTGATCGGGCAGAACTTCCACCGGTACTTCTTCTACGCCGCCGTCCTCATCTCGGCCATCAACACCTACGACGCGATCCTGGCCTTCCACTCCCCCGAGGGCTTCGGTTTCGGCATGGGGAACCTCGTGCTGCTCACCAACGTGGTCCTGCTGTGGTGCTACACGCTCGGGTGCCACTCGTGCCGCCACGTCATGGGCGGGCGCTTGCGCCACTTCTCCAAGCACCCGGTGCGGTACCGCCTGTGGACGGCCGTGACCGTGCTCAACAACCGCCACATGATGTGGGCCTGGATCACGCTCGCCTCGCTGGCGCTGACCGACTTCTACGTCATGGCCGTCGCGGCCGGCTGGATCAACGACCTCCGATTCATCAACTAAGGCAGGCAACATGAGTGACATCTCGAACGACGAAGTCGAACGGCTGGCCTGCGACGTCCTCATCATCGGCGCCGGCGGAGCCGGCCTGAGGGCCGCCGTGGAGGCCAGGGTCGCCGGCAAGACCGTCATCGTCATCTCCAAGTCCCTGTTCGGCAAGGCCCACACGGTCATGGCCGAGGGCGGCGCGGCAGCGGCGATGGGCAACGTCAACTCCCGCGACAACTGGAAGGTCCACTTCCGCGACACCATGCGCGGCGGCAAGTTCCTCAACAACTACCGGATGGCCGAACTCCACGCCCAGGAGGCGCCCGACCGGATCTGGGAGCTGGAGACCTACGGGGCGCTGTTCGACCGCACCCCCGACGGCAGGATCAGCCAGCGCAACTTCGGCGGGCACGAATACCCCCGTCTCGCGCACGTCGGCGACCGCACCGGCCTGGAGCTCATCCGCACGCTCCAGCAGAAGATCGTCTCGCTCCAGCAGGAGGACCACGCCGAGACCGGCGAGTACGACTCGAGGCTCAAGGTCATCGACGAGACCACCATCACCGAGCTGTTCACCGAGGGCGGCAAGGTGATCGGCGCCTTCGGGTACCGGCGCGACACCGGCGCCTTCATGGCGATCGAGGCGCCCTCGATCGTCCTGGCGACCGGCGGCATCGGCCGCTCGTTCAAGGTCACCTCGAACTCCTGGGAGTACACCGGGGACGGCCACGCGCTGGCGCTCAAGGCCGGGGCGAGCCTGATCAACATGGAGTTCATCCAGTTCCACCCGACCGGGATGGTGTGGCCGCCGAGCGTGCGCGGCATCCTCGTCACCGAGTCGGTCCGCGGCGACGGCGGGGTCCTGAAGAACGCCGAGGGCAAGCGGTTCATGTTCGACTACATCCCCGAGGTGTTCAAGGCGCAGTACGCCGACAACCCCGAAGAGGCCGACCGCTGGTACGACGACCCCGACCACAACCGCCGCCCGCCCGAGCTGCTGCCGCGCGACGAGGTGGCCCGCGCGATCAACTCCGAGGTCAAGGCCGGCAGGGGCACCGACCACGGCGGCGTCTATCTGGACATCGCCTCGCGGCGCGGCGCCGAGTACATCACCAAGAAGCTGCCGTCGATGTACCACCAGTTCAAGGAGCTGGCGGACGTCGACATCACGGCCGAGCCGATGGAGGTCGGACCGACCTGCCACTACATCATGGGCGGTGTCGAGGTCGACGCCGACACCACCGCGTCCAAGGTGGCGGGCCTGTTCGCGGCCGGCGAGGTCTCCGGCGGCATGCACGGCTCGAATCGGCTCGGCGGCAACTCCCTGTCGGACCTGCTGGTCTTCGGCAAGCGGGCCGGCGAGTTCGCGGCCGAGCACGCCGATCGCAGCGACCCGGTCAAGATCACCGACGAGCAGCTCGCCAAGGCCGCGGGGAACGCGCTGCGTCCCTTCGAGAACGACGGGGAGAACCCCTTCGCGCTCCAGTCCGAGCTCCAGGCCGTCAACGGCCGCCTCGTCGGGATCATCAGGCGCGCCGGCGAACTCGAGGAGGCGCTCACCGAACTGGAGGCGCTGCGCCCGAGGATCGCCAACGTCGGCGCCGCCGGCGGGCGGGCCTACAACCCGGGCTGGCACCTCGCGCTGGACCTGCAGAACATGCTGCTGTGCTCGTTTGCCACCGCGAAGGCCGCACTGGAGCGCGACGAGTCGCGCGGCGGCCACACCCGCGAGGACGCGCCGGGCATGGACCCGCAGTGGCGCAAGACGAATCTGGTCGAGACGCTCGAAGCGGGCGAGGTGAAGCTGCGGCGCCAGCCGGTCCCGGCGATGCCGCCCGAACTGCTGGCGCTGTTCGAGAGCAGCGAGCTGGCCAAGTACATGACCCCCGAGGAATACCAGACCGCCGCGGAGGCCGACGCCTCCGCGGCGGGCCAGGAGGACGCCGAATGAGCACGCGAACATTCCGAGTGTGGCGCGGCGACGCCGGCGGCGGCGACTTCGCCGAGTTCGACGTCGAGGTCAACGAGGGCGAGGTGATCCTCGACGTCATCCACCGCATCCAAGCCGAGCAGGCGCCCGATCTGGCGGTGCGGTGGAACTGCAAGGCCGGCAAGTGCGGCTCGTGCTCGGCGGAGGTCAACGGCATGCCGCGCCTGATGTGCATGACGCGCATGAACCTGTTCGAGGAGGCCGAGACGGTGACGGTCACGCCGCTGCGGACGTTCCCGGTCGTGCGCGACCTCGTCGCCGACGTGTCATTCAACTACGAGAAGGCCCGCGAGATGCCGGCCTTCCAGCCGCCGGCGGACCTCAAACCGGGCGAGTACCGGATGCAGCAGGTCGACGTCGAGCGCGGTCAGGAGTTCAGGAAGTGCATCGAGTGCTTCCTGTGCCAGAACACCTGCCACGTGGTACGCGACCACGAGGAGAACAAGCCGCCGTTCTCGGGTCCGCGCCTGTTCATCAGGGCCGCCGAACTCGACATGCACCCGCTCGACGCGCGCGAGGACCGCGAGGATTTCGCGCAGGACGAGCAGGGCCTGGGGTACTGCAACATCACCAAGTGCTGCACGGAGGTCTGCCCGGAGCACATCCACATCACCGACAACGGGATCATCCCGATGAAGGAGCGCGTCGCGGGCGACCGCTACGACCCGCTGGTGTGGCTGGGTCGCAAGATCTTCCGCAAGGGCAGGAAAGAGGAGAGCGAGCAGGGCTGAGGCCCGCCCGCGCCGTTTTCACGGCGACGTCCGCGCGCGCTTCGACGCCAGGACCTCGAGGAGCGCGGCCGTGGCCGGCGGGTCCGGCGGGTCTCCATTCGTGGCGGCGTAGATCCGGCGTGTGCTGTCGGCGAGCGGTGTGGCGTGGACGCCCGTCCCGAACGCAGCAGCTTCAGGCCCTCGGCCGGGTGGGCGGACATCATGACAGTGGCCCCGGCATGATCACTGCAGAACCGAGCCGATCCGACGGCGCTCGGCCGACTGAGGGAGCACCAGCCATGTCACTCACGCGCGTCCACAACTTCGCCATCTCACTCGACGGCTTCGGCACCGGTGAGGGTCAGAGCTCCGAGGCCTATTTCGGTCACGCCGGGGAGCGGCTGCACGAATGGATGTTCGGCACGCAGTGGTGGCGCGGGCGCGAGGAGTCCGGTGGCAGCGGCGGCGTCGACAACGCCTTCGTCCAGCAGCACGACCCGGGGATCGGCGCCGAGGTCATGGGCGCCGGGAAGTTCGGTCCCCCGGGATGGCAGGAGGACCCGGCGTGGAAAGGGCCGTGGGGGCCCAACCCGCCGTTCCACACGCCGGTCTTCGTCCTCACCCATCACGTGCGCCCGTCGGTCGAGATGGAGGGCGGCACGACGTTCCATTTCGTCGACGCCTCCCCCGCCGAGGCGCTCGCGACCGCCCGCGAGGCCGCCGGCGGGCAGGACGTCCGCATCGGCGGGGGCGCCACGATGATCCGGGAGTTCCTGTCCGCCGGACTCATCGACTACATGCACATCGTGGTGGTCCCGATCCTGCTCGGTCGAGGCGTGCGCCTCTGGGACGGACTGGAGGGCCTGGAGCGGCACTTCCGGATCGAGGCCACCTCCTCGCCCAGCGGCGTGACGCACCTGACGTTCACCCGCGCGGGCACCTGAGGCGCCGCACGCAAAGGCGACCCACCCGCCCCCGCGTTCCCGACCGCTCAGGGAATACCGCTAATCGTCGGCGGCTTGGACGAGCTCGACCGTGACGTCGATGTTGCCGCGGGTGGCGTTGCTGTACGGGCACACCTGGTGCGCCTTGGCGACCAGGCCCTGGGCGGCGGTGCGCTCGGCGCCGGGTGTGCTGACCTTGAGATTGGCGGTGAGCGCGAAGCCTTCGCCCTCCTTGCCGATGCCGACCTCGGCCCTCACCGTGGAGTCGCCGAGCTCGACTTCGGACGAGCGGGCGATCGCCTGGAGCGCGCTGTGGAAGCACGCGGCGTAGCCGGCGGCGAACAGCTGCTCGGGGTTCGTCTTGCCGCCGGGGCCCCCGAGTTCCTTCTGGACGGCCAGGTCGAGCTCGACCAGGCCGTCGTCGGTGGCGACCCGGCCGTCGCGGCCGGAGCCGGACGAGGTGGCGTGTGCGGTGTAGAGCGGCTTCATGACGTCTCCTTCTCATCGCTTTCAAGGTGGTGCCGGACGGAGTCGGCGAGCCGGTCGGGCCGGCCGCGGAGGGCGTGGATTTCCTCGGCGGGCGAAGCCGAAACGCGATGCCCGCCGCGGCGGGCCTCATCGTTCGTCACACCGGCTGCGCCTCAGTGGGAGCCGAGACGCACTCGCGAGGCGATCTCGCGGACCGCCGACTCGGGATCGGCGGCGATCTCCGGCGGGAAGTTGCCGCCGGTGAGCAGCTCGGCGAAGCCGTGCACCAGCGACCAGGCCGCGAGCGCGGTCGCGCTCAGGACCGGCTCGCCGCCGGCGAGCTCGGCCGCGCCCTGGAACAGCACGTGCCGCGAGCGGGCCTCGGCGCGGGCGAGCTCGGGATCGTCCTCGTGCAGCAGCTCGGGCCGGAACATGGTCTCGAAGTAGGCCCGGTTGTCGATCGCGAAGCGCACGTACGCCACCCCCACCTCGATGAAGGTGCCGCTCTCCCGCTGAGCGCGTTCGAGCGCGTCGGCGAAGCGGTCGAAGCCCTCGGCCGCGACGGCGGTGAGCAGGCCGGCCTTGTCGCCGAAGTGGTGCGCGGGGGCGGCGTGGGAGACGCCGGCCCGCTTGGCGACCGCCCGGAGACTGAGGGCGCCGGGACCGCCCTCGGCTATGGACTCGACGGCGGCGGCGATGAGGGCGCGGCGCAGGTCGCCGTGGTGGTATGAGTAGCTCACCCGTGAACCCTATCGCAAATCTTGACACTGTAAAGACACGACTGTATCTTGACAGTGTAAAAATCCTTCGGAAAGGGAACGCTCATGCTCGAACTCAGCGACGCCTCGCGCCTCATCGCGGGCATCGTGCTGCTCACCGTCGTCACCGTCGAATTCGGCGGCACGTTCATGCTCAAGATCGTGCGCGGCAAGGTGCCCATGACCGACTTCCAGAAGCGCTTCGCCCGGGCCGGCCACGCCCACGCCGGCGTGCTCATCACCCTGGGCCTGGTCTGCCTCGTGCTGGCCGACGCCACCGAGCTGACCGGCGTCGTCGGCGGGCTCGCCCGCGCCGGCGTGCCGCTGGCGGCGATCTTCATGTCCGCCGGGTTCTTCCTCGCCTCGCTGGGCAAGGACGTGACGCGGCCCAACCGGCTCATAGCGCTGCTGTGGATCGGGGCGGCGTTCCTGGCCGCCGGCGTCGTGACCTTGGGAGTGGGCCTGCTGACGGCATGAGCACGCGCCTGGCCGGGTCCGCATAGGCCCAGCTAGGCTTGTTTCTCGTGAAACTCAGCATCGGTATCGTCGGCCTGCCAAACGTCGGCAAGAGCACGCTGTTCAACGCGCTGACCCGCTCGGACATCCTGGCGGCGAACTATCCGTTCGCCACGATCGAGCCCAACGTCGGCGTGGTGGCCGTCCCCGACGAGCGGCTGCCGAAGCTGGCCGAGATCCACGACTCCGAGAAGATCATCCCGGCGACGGTGACGTTCGTCGACATCGCCGGACTGGTCAAGGGCGCCTCCGAGGGTGCGGGCAAGGGCAACCAGTTCCTGTCGAACATCCGCGAGTGCTCGGCAGTCGCCCAGGTCGTGCGCGTCTTCGAGGACGGCAACGTCACCCACGTCGACGGCAGGATCTCCCCGCTCGACGACATCGAGACGATCAACACCGAACTGATCCTCGCCGACCTCCAGACCATCGACAACGCCCTGCCGCGCCTGGAGAAGGAGGCGCGCATGGACAAGACGAAGCAGCCGAAGGTCAAGGCCGTGCAGGAGGCCCGCGAGATCCTCGACGGCGGCACGACCGTCTTCGCCGCCGGGCTCGACACCGAGCTGCTGTACGACCTGCACCTGCTCACCGCCAAGCCCTTCATCTACGTGTTCAACGTGGACGAGGAGCAGGTGGGCGACGCGGCGCTCGCGGCGAAACTGCGCGACATGGTGGCCCCCGCGCAGGCGGTCGTCCTCGACGCGAAGTTCGAGTCCGAGCTGGTCGACCTCGAGGCCGAGGAGGCGCGGGAGCTGCTGGAGTCCACCGGCCAGACCGAGCCGGGCCTCGACCGGCTCGCCAGCGTCGGCTTCTCGACGCTCGGCCTCCAGACGTACCTGACGGCGGGCCCGAAGGAGACGCGGGCGTGGACGATCCCGCAGGGCGCCACGGCGCCCGAAGCGGCCGGCGAGATCCACACCGACTTCCAGCGCGGCTTCATCAAGGCCGAGATCGTCTCGTTCGACGACCTCGTGGAGGCCGGGAACATGCAGGCGGCCAAGGCCGCCGGGAAGGTCCGCATGGAGGGCAAGGACTACGTCATGGCCGACGGCGACGTGGTGGAGTTCCGCTTCAACGTTTAGGGGGCAGCGCATGGACCGCTCGACCGCGGTCGTCACCGGCGGCGGACAGGGCGTCGGCAGGGCGATCGCCGAACGGCTCCTCGCCGAGGAGTGGTCCGTGGTCGTCGTGGAGATCGCCGAGTCGGCGGGCGCGTGGTTGAGGCCGTCGGTCGAGGCCGGGCGTGCGGCGGTCGTCGTCGGCGACGCCGGGGACGACGCGATAGCCGTGCGGGCCGCTGCGGCGGCCGATGCGCTGGGGACGTTCACGGGGTGGGTCAACAACGCCGCGGTGTTCCGCGACGCGTGGCTGCACGAGTCGGGCGGGTCCGCGGTGGCCGAGCTGATCGAAGCGAATCTGCGTCCGTGCCTGGCCGGGGCGGCCGCGGCGGTGGCGGCGTTCCGCGCCTCGGGCACGGCCGGGTCGATCGTGAACGTCTCTTCTCATCAAGCGCAGCGGCCCGTCAGCGGCGCGCTGCCGTACGCGACGGCGAAAGCCGCCGTAGAGGGCCTGACGCGCGCTCTGGCGGTGGATTACGGGCCGTGGGGCATCCGGTGCAACGCCGTCGCTCTCGGCTCGATCGTCACCGATCGCCTGGAGGAGCTGCGACGGGCCCAGTCGGCGGCCGAACGGGCCGTGACGGACGAGGAGATGCGGCTGCTGCACCCGCTGGGGCGGGCGGGGCTCGCCTCGGAGGTGGCGGAGACGGTCGCGTTCCTGCTGTCGGAGCGCTCGGCATTCGTCTCCGGCGCGGTGGTGCCCGTCGACGGCGGCCGGGCCGTGAACGGCCCCGATCCCGAGCGCAGGCGGCCCTAAGGGGCTTCGTCGAGGCCCCGGCGCCTGAGCCGGGGCCCGCGTTTCGCTCGGGATCATTGGTTTCGTTTGCGCCAGCGGGAGAAGCGGCCCTTGGAGAAGTGGGAGTCCTCCTCGGCCGCGAGCTCACCCGCGATGGTGATGTACGCGCTCTCGACCCTTCCGGCGAAGGTCACGTCGGTGAGGCTGACGCCCCCGTCACGGCTGAGCACGATGAGCGTCGCGTGATCGGACCTGGTCACATCCGGGTGGACGTTGAGCGTGTCGGCGAAGATCTTGATCTGTTCGGCAAGCTCGGCGTGCTGAGATTCGTCAAGCGGCAGCGTCCGCGCGAGACGGCCGTCGTCCGCTTCCCAACCGTTGAGCTCCCTGAGTGCATCCAGCAGCACGTTGTCGTCTTGCTCCGTTCTCCCCATATGGCACCATCGCCATCTGTGTTGGCCGCGCTCCGAAGAAAGCCCAGGTGTGACTGGGCCGCAGCCGATCAGTAAGGTAGGTCCTCTGGCTCCGATGGACACGAGGGGCGTTCGTGTCTGAATTGTCGCCGGATCTTTATCATTTCTGAACCGAGTGTTCCCCCTTGCTCAGCTTCTGTCCAGGGAGACATATACGGCATTCCGGTAATATAGGATTTTTCAGTACAGTTCTTGTCTGTTTCCGTGCTGCCGGAGGCGATTCCCGACCAATAGTGCCGCCGAATATCACCCGAACGTATGAGCAATCTCGCGGAAATCGCCTTGACACAGACCACCACATCGCCCGCAGAACGGTACGCACCGTTACAGACACGCGACTTCTGCGTGGTAAGGACGTCACCGGCACGGATAGACTCCCCGCGTGATGGAACCGCGATTGGTCGTCGGCGCCGCGATCCACGAGGGCGGCAAGGTCCTCGCCGCCGCCCGCGCCTACCCGCCCGAGCTCGCCGGCCTCTGGGAGTTCCCCGGAGGCAAGGTCGAGCCGGGCGAGACCGAGGCCGACGCCCTGCGCCGCGAATGCCGCGAGGAACTCGGCGTCGAGATCGAGGTGGGCGAACGCGTCGGGGGCGACCTCACGGCCGATGAGGGGCGGTTCCTGGTGCGGGTCTACGCGGCGCGGCTGCGAGGCGGCGAACCGGAGGCGCGCGAGCACGGCGGGCTGCGCTGGCTCGCCGCCGAGGAGCTCGACGACGTGCCCTGGCTGCCCGGCAACCGGCCCGTCGTCGAGGCGCTCAAGGGTTTCCTGGCCGACTAGAAGAAGGTCCGAACCGCGTCCACGACGAGGCCCTCGTCGACCACCGGAATCAGGCCCCACTTGTCGAAGGCCGTGCACGGATGCGACAGACCCAGATGGACGATGTCGCCGACGCGCAGGCCGTCGGGCGCACCGCTCAGGAACAGGTGCTGGTCGCTGATCTGCGGGCAGGCCGCCCCGTCGAGTCCCAAGGGGATCGGCAGGTCCTGGTCGAAGGGGACGTCGCGCCGCCCGGCGTCGAGGATCGCCAGGCCCGGCTCGGGACGCGACAGGACGCTCGCCCTGGCCCGCAGCGTCGGACGCAGACTCGGGCCGTCCGCGCCCCGGCAGCCGGGCGCGATGCGGGCGTAGAAGCCGTGGTCGTGGATCAGATACGAGCCCGCACGCAGCAGCACCTCCGCCTCGCTCGCCAGCGGGCCGAGGACCGCGGCCACGCGGTCGTAGTAGGCGCTGCCGCCAGCCGTGACCATCGGGCGATCGGTCTCGAAGTCCAAGGCGCCGAACAGCTCCGCGAGCTCGCGGAGGTAGTCGTCGACTGCCGCGAGCGCGGCGGCGTCCGTCCGCGCGGTCACCGAGCCCTCGTATCCGGCCACGCCGAGCAGTCGGAGATTCGAAGCCGCCCGCACGGCCGAGGCCACGGCCCGGGCATCGGCGCCGCTCCTGGCGCCGCCGCGACCGCCGGTGACGCCGAGCTCCACGGCCACGCCGAGCGGGGCCGTGGCGCAGCGGTCGAGGAGCTCGACCGCGTCGAGCGAGTCGGCGAAGACCGTGACGTCGGCGCCCTCGGCGGCCCAGTCGGCGAGCCAGGCGATGGCGGCCGGGCGGGTGAGCTCGTTGGCGATGAGCACCCGTTCGACGCCGAAGGCCCTCGCCACGCGCGCCTGCGGCAGGTTGGCGACGGTGATGCCGACGGCCCCGGCCTCGATCTGGCGGCGCCACAGCTGGGGGGCCATCGTGGCCTTGCCGTGCGGGGCGAGTCCCAGCCCGCGCTCCTCGCACCAGGCGGCCATCGCCGCGAGGTTGTGGTCGAGGGCCTGTGCGGAGAGGGCCACCGAGGGCGTGTCGAGCTCGTCCTCGCGCGGGCCGGTGCCGAGCCAGTCGCCGAGGCGCTTGCCGTGCGCGGCGGTCGGGATCGCCTTCCAGCGCCAGTCGAGGATCGCTTCGCGCAGGTCGCTGAGCCGTCGTTCGTCCATCGAGCGCCCCCTAGAATAGGAATGTATCTTTACTATATGACTGCGAAGGACGCCATCCACACCAGCGCCGCCCCTCCTCCCGCCCATGCCTTCCCGCAAGGCGTGCGCAAGGGCCCGCTCCTCCAGGTCTCCGGGCAGGGCCCGGTCGACCCCGGCACCGGCGAATACCTCCACCCCGGCGACGTGCGGGCCCAGACCGTGCGCACCCTCCAGAACGTCGAGGCGATCCTCGCCGCCGGCGGCGCGAGCTTCGACGACGTGGTCATGCTCCGCGTCTACCTCGCCGACCGCGCCGACTTCGGGGCCATGAACGAGGCCTACGCCGAGTTCGTCGCCGCCCGGACTTCCGAGGGGATACCGTTGCCGTGCCGCACCACCGTCATCTGCGGTCTTCCCCGGGAGGAGATGCTCGTGGAGATCGACGCACTGGCGAGCACGGCCTGACCGAACCGCCCGAGCACAAGGGGCCCCATGCCTGAGTTGGACATCCTCATCAGCGGAGCCGAGGTCGTGGACGGGACCGGCGCCGACCGGTTCCGCGCCGACGTCGGCGTCAAGGACGGGCGCGTCGCCGCCGTCACCACCGGCGAGAGGCTCAGCGCCGCAAGGGTCGTCGACGCGGCGGGGTTGGTCTGCTCCCCCGGCTTCATCGACATGCACGCCCACTCCGAACTCGCGGTCCTCACCGACCACGACCACCTCGCCAAGCTCGGGCAGGGCTGCACCCTCGAGGTGCTCGGCCAGGACGGCCTCAGTTACGCCCCCGTGGACGAGGCGACCGCGCCGCAGATGTGGGACGCCATCAGCGCCTGGAACGGTCGCCCGGCGGGCCTGGAGACGAACTGGCGCAGCGTCGGCGACTACCTCGACCGCCTCGACGCGGGCACGCCGACGAACGTCGCCTACCTCGTGCCGCACGGCACCGTCCGGATGCTCGCCATGGGCTGGGACAATCGCCCGCCCACCGAGTCCGAGATGGACACCATGAAGGCGCTCGTCGCGACCGGCCTCGAAGAAGGCGCGGTCGGGCTCTCGGCCGGGCTGAGCTACGCGCCGGGCATGTACGCCGACACCGCCGAGCTCGTCGAACTGTGCACAGTGGTCGCCCGCTACGGCGGCTACTTCAGCCCGCACCAGCGCAGTTACGGCGCGGGTGCCCTGGAGGGCTACGCGGAGATGATCGAGATCACCCGCGCCTCGGGCTGCGCCCTGCACCTGGCCCACGCCACCATGAACTACGAGGTCAACGCCGGCCGCGCCGGGCAGTTGCTCAAGCTCGTCGACGCGGGGCTGGACGAGGGGCTCGACATCGGACTGGACACCTACCCGTACCTGCCGGGCATGACCATGCTCGCCGCGCTGCTGCCGAGCTGGTCGGTCGAGGGCGGCTACGGCGCGCTCGCCGAACGCCTGGCGGACGGCCCGGCACGCGAGCGGATCGTCCACGAGCTCGACGAGGTCGGCACCGACGGCGCCAACGGCGTCCCGGTGAACTGGGAGCGGATCGAGATCGCCGGGGTCGTGAAGCCGGACCGCCGGCACCTTGTCGGGCGGACCGTCGCCGAAGCGGCGCGAGCGGCCGGGGCGCCGCCGTCGGAGTTCTACCTCGAGCTTCTCCTCGCCGACGACTTCGGCACCGCATGCCTGATGCACGTGGGCAACGAGGAGAACGTCCGCGAGATCATGCTGCACCCCACCCACACCGGCTCCACCGACGGTGTCCTCCACGGCGAGAAGATCCACCCGCGCGGCTGGGGCTCCTTCGCGCGCTACCTCGGCCACTACTGCCGCGAGCTCGGGCTGTTCTCCTTGGAGGAGTGCGTCGCGCACCTGACCGGCCGCCCCGCACGCCGGCTCGGACTGGCCGACCGCGGCATCGTCGCCGAAGGCGCGGCGGCCGACCTGGTCGTGTTCGACCCCGAGACCGTCGAGGCGCGGGCGACGTTCGCCGAGCCGCGGCGCCAGGCCGCGGGCATCCCGTACGTGATCGTCAACGGCCGCATCGCCGTCGACGACGGACGGCGCACCGACGCGCTCGCGGGCCGGTCCGTCCGGCACCGCCCCTCGTGACCGCAGAGCAGGGGCCTCCCGCCGTTCGGCGGGAGGCCCCTGACTCGGCTCGGATACCGCCTCAGTCGAGGACGATGTCGGCCACGACGACAGCGTCGGCGACCACCTCGACGTCGATCTCCTTCCCGCCGTGGTCGTCCGCCGACGCCAGCAGCGTGGTCGGTCCGGCGTCGGTGAACAGCACGTAGCGGCCGTTCCGATCGACGACGGCCTCGGCGGAGGTCTCGGTGTCGTATACGACCGCACCCGCCGGCACGTTGCCGTCCGCGTCGACGATCGTGCCGGTCACCAGGCCGCCTTCCAGGGCCTCGCAACCGATCTTGACGTCGTCGACCATCCACCAGTAGGCCCAGGCGCCGTTGTCGGTGTAGTGGAACTTCAGCTGCGCCTCGGTCGCCTCGGCCCACGCCGAGAGGTCCACCGACTCCTCGGAGGCCTCCAGATCCTCGTTGTTGTGCCAGACCTGTTCCCAGCTCGCCCCGCCGTCGGTGGAGATCGCGATGTCGATTTCGCTCCCGAGCCCGCCGTCGTAGAAGAAGCTCGCGAACGCGAGCGTCGGGTCCGCCACCGCGCTCAGGTCGAAGACCGGCGTGATCAGGTCCGTGTCGACCAGCGCCTCGGGATCGGCCGCGTCCGAGTTCGCCTGCGCGAACCCGCCGCTGCCGGAGGTGAGGTTGCCGTAGAGGTGGGGGTCGTCGAAGACCCAGCCGTCGGCCTCGCCGCGGTTCTCCACCGTCCAGCCCTCCGGCACCTCGCCGGACCCGAACTCCTCCTGCAGAGCATTGGATCCGTAGCCCGGAGCGGTGCAGCCCGGTGCGAGCGGCACTTCAATGCGCGCGGCGTCGTCCGGGTCGGTCTGGACGGTCTCGTAGCCGGGGTAGGCGGTCTCGACGGTCAGCGGCCAGTCGCCTTCGACGGGGATCGTCAGGCTGAACGCGCCGGTCGCCGGGTCGGTGACCGTCTCGGCCTCGCCGCCGGACGTGCGCACCGTCGCCGCGAGCGGCCAGCCCTGAGAGGCGCCGTCGACGACGACGCCTTCGACGGTGCGGGTCGGCAGCGCGGTCAGGGCGGCGTCGAAGACGGCCTCGCCGTGCTTCTTGACCCGGACCCAGCCGGTGACGGACTCGTAGGTGAACTTCGCGACGGTGACCTTGTACATGCCGGCCGGGATGCGGTCGAAGGCGTAGGCGCCGTCGGCGTCGGTGTACGCCACGCGGTCGACCGGGCCCTCGAAGTCGAGCCTGGCCCGGGACAACACCTCGCCGGCGTCGTCGGTGACGACACCCGACAGGGAGCCGAACCGGCCTTCCGGCGCGTCGTCGGCCGCCGCGTACGCGTCGATGAGGCCGTGTCCGTAGACGTTGTTGGCCTCGTCGTTGCCTCGGCACGAGCGGTCGTCGACGGGGACGGCGTTCTCGGTCAGGTACTCGTAGACGTTCCCGTAGTCGCCTTCGAGCACCGGCGAGGCCGACATCATCAGCGCGATCGCGCCGACCACGTGCGGCGCGGCCATCGAGGTCCCGGACATCTCGGCGTACTCGTCGCCGGGCACCGAGGAGACGATCGCGTCGCCGGGGGCGGCGACGTCGGGCTTGATGTAGCCGTCCATGCCCGGGCCCTTCGAGGACCATTCGGTGGCGTTGCCGTCGATGTCGGTGGCGCCGACCGCGATGACGTTCTCGTAGACACCGGGGCTGCCGACGGTGAGGCAGCCTTCCTCGCCGGCGTTGCCCGCCGCGAACACGGGGATGATCCCGGCGGCGTGCCACAGGTCGATGACGTCGGCGTAGAACGGGTCGTAGCCGCCGGTGCCGGACCAGGAGTTGTTGACGACGTGCGGCGCCATCGCCGGGTCGGGGTTGTCCCCACGCGCGTCGGTGGGCGCGGTGATCCACTCGCCGGCGGCCAGGAACGACTCCAGGGTCGGGGAGGCGCCGGCGGAGGCGGACATCCACCTCGCGCCGGGGGCGACGCCGATCCGGTTGCCCTCGCCGTCGTCGCCGACCATGGTGCCCATGGTGTGGGTGCCGTGCCCGAAGAGGTCGCACGGCTCGCCGTCGCATTCGCCGGTGGCGTCGAAGAAGTTGTAGTCGTGGGTGAAGGTGCCGTCGCCGTCGTTGCCGCGGTACTGGTCGACGAGCGCGGGGTGGTCGTACTGGACTCCGGAGTCGATCGAGCCGACGACGATGCCCTCGCCGTCGATGCCCTCGGCCCACAGTTCAGGGGCGCGGATGTCCTCAAGGTGCCACGCGGGACTCTCCTGCTGCGGCTCGGCGGATACGGCCCCGGGGAAGCGGGGGTCGCTCTTGCCGTCGGGCGCGATCGGTTCGATGTAGTCGTATTCGGGCGCCTCGACCACGGCCTCGACCTCGTCGAAGGCGACGAGGTCCTCGATCAGTCCGGCGTCGCCGACGACCTTGACGGTCGCCGAGCCCCAGAACGTCTCGTACTCGGCTCCGGCCGCTTCGAGCGCGCCGACCACGTCGGCCTGGCGCTGCTCGGCGTAGGCGAGGGCGGCCTCGACGGCGGCCTGGCCCTTCTCCTCCTTCTCGTCGGCGGCGACCGCCTCACTCCAGTCGGGTGCGCCGGTGAAGCGGAGCCACAGCTCCGTCTCGCCGACCGCCTCGACCTGTTCCAGGACTTCGGTTTGGACCTTCTGCTCGATGAGCTGTTCGGTCTCGGATTCGGTCACCTCGGCCCTGGCGCCGGTGGCGGCGAGGGTCGGGACGAGCGCGCCCGCGAGGGCGGCTGCGAGGATGCGGCGTGGACGCCGCGGGGAAGATGTCACGAACTCTCCTCAATAGGGGGATGGCCTCGCGCGGGTTGGACACGAGGCGGCGGGGTTTGTCTCCAACGGGATGGTTTGGTGACTGGTGACATGGTGTCAGAGATCGCACGGCTTTGCGATCCCTATGTGACTGGACGCCGCATACGTCCATACCGGTTGCATCTGAGGCCGAATTGCCCGCATACGACACCGGGCCCCAGCCGTGTTCGGCTGGAGCCCGGTGGAAGAGCGTGACTCGGTGCAGTCGGTCAGATGTCGAAACCCCCGAAGTCGCCCCCGAAGTCGCCGCCGCCGTCGTCCATACCCGCGTCGCCGCCCTCGGCGGCGCCGCCCGCATCGGCTCCGGCGTCGGTCGATGCGCCCTCGACCATGCCGCCGGCGTAGGCCGGAGCGAGCATCGCGTCGAAGATCATCATGCCGACCAGGGCACCGCCGACGCCCGCCAGGGCGGGCTTCCACCACGGCGTGTTGTACCAACCGGAGGGGACGGGACGTCCGTCCACATTGCCTCCAGGGTAGTAGTGGCGGTTCTCGTTGTCCGGCGTGGGAGAGCCGGTGTAGGAGCGGCCCTCGACCTCGGCCGACACGCGTTCCTTGAGCGCTCCGGCGCGGGCCTGGCCCGGCAGCGTGGGGACCTCCGGCCCCGGCTGCATGCCCATGGCCTCGCGCGCGGCCCGGATGTAGTGGAGCCCTTCGATTGCGGTCTCGCTGACCAGCCGGTGCTGCCGGACGGTGGAGGCGGAGTCGAGTTGGGCGCCGGCCGCGGTGTAGCGCTCGCCGGCGTCGGCCAGCGCCTGGCCGGCGGCCGGGTTGTCGCCCGGGGCGGTGAGGTTCATGGTCTGGCCGCCGAGGCGCTCGTACAGGCGCCTCGCCTCGGCTTCGGCGTCGGCCAGTTCGCGTTCGGCGCGGCGCTTGTTGGAGTAGACGACGAAGGCCATGACCGCGGCGGCGATCACGAGCAAGATCAACCACAGTTCCATGAACTGAGCCTACCCGCGGGGCCGCCTTTAGACTGGCCCGTATGACGTGGGTCCTATTGGCGGTGGTGTGCCTCGCCGCAGGTGCGGTGGCAGGCTGGTTCGCCGGGCGGAGCAGGCAGGCCGCCGAGCTGGCGGCGGCGACGGCCCGGCTGGAGGCCGCGGCGGACAACGAGGAACGCCTGGAGACGACGCTGAAATCGGTGGCGTACGAGGCGACCGACCATTCCCGGCACGCCGTCGCGGACGTGCTCGCGCCGATCGCCGAGACCCTGGCTCGCTATGAGACCCGGCTCGGGGACGTGGAGCGGGCCCGGTTGGACGCGTACGCGCAGCTGCGCATCCAGCTCTCCGGCGTCGCCGACATCTCCGAGGCGCTGCGGGACCAGACCGGGCGGCTGCTGAGCGCGCTCCGCTCGCCGCAGGTGCGCGGCCAGTGGGGCGAGGTGCAGCTGCGGCGGCTGGTGGAGGCGGCCGGAATGGTCGAGCACTGCGACTTCACGCAGCAGCATTCGGCGGAGGTCGACGGGCGGGTGGTGCGCCCGGACCTGGTGGTGCGCCTGTCGGGCGGGCGCTCGATCGTCGTTGACGCGAAGGCGCCGCTCCAGGCGTATCTGGAGGCGCTCGAGGCCGACGACGAGGACGCCCGCGAGTCGTCGCTGCGCGTCCACGCGAAGCATCTGCGGCGGCACGTGGAGTCCTTGGCCACCAAGGAGTACTGGCGGGCGTTCGACGACTCGCCGGAGCTGGTGGTGCTGTTCGTGCCGGCTGACGCGTTCCTCGACGGCGCGCTCAGGTCCGACCCGGCACTGCTGGAGGACGCGTTCGCGCGCAACGTGGTCGTGGCCTCCCCGGCGACGCTGATGGTGCTGCTGCGCACCGTCGCCCACACCTGGCGCCAGGAGGCGCTGGCGGCGCACGCCAAAGAGGTCCACAAGCTCGGCCGGGAGCTCCATGAGCGCCTGGCGACGGTCTCGGGGCATTTCGCGCGGCTCGGATCGTCGCTGGAGGCCGCGGTCGGGTCCTACAACGCGGCGGTGGCGAGCGTCGAGTCGCGCCTGATGGTGACGGCGAGGCGGTTCGCCGAGCTGGAGGTGGCGGCCGAGCCGCCCGAGCCGATCCCGCCGGTGGTGACTCCGGCGAGGCGCCCGACGTGGGACGCGCCCCAGGACGTGTGAGCGCGCCGGCCCGGTGCTAGCCGATCGGGGTCTTCGTGGGGCGGACGACACAGCATTCGTCGCCTTCGGGGCCGGGCCAGCACCGTCCACGACTCCTCGCCGGTCGGCCCGATGTCGACTCGCTTCGCGCCGAGGCCGAGGATCCGCTCGAAATCTCGGCGAGGCGGTCTTCGGCGCTCTGAGACGACCCGCCGGCGGAGGACCGCGGCCCAGAAGCGGGCCAGTCCGGAGCGACCGTGAGCATCGATGACGATGTGCTGGAGAGCGACAGCCCTCATCGAAGTATCCACCGCCCGCAGCGGCGGTCGGCGGCGCCCCGGGGGCGAGGGTTCAGGGGCGCGGGAGGGTGGCCGTTGTCCTCAACGCTTCGGCTAGGACGCCTTGAGGTCGCGGACGAGTTCGCGCGGGAGCTGGAAGGTGATCTTCTCCACGACCGGCTCGACCTCTTCGACCTCGCCGAAGCCGTGCTCGGCGAGGTAGGCGAGCACGTCGGCCACGAGGTTGTCCGGCACCGAGGCGCCGGAGGAGACGCCGACGGTGCTCGCGCCCTCCAGCCAGGCCTGGTCGATCTCGTGGGCGAAGTCGACCAGGTACCCGTCGCGGGCGCCGTGCTGGATGGCGACCTCCACGAGCCGCTTGGAGTTCGAGGAGTTCTGGGAGCCCACGACGATGACCACGTCGCAGTCCGCGGCGATGTCCTTGATGACCTGCTGGCGGTTCTGGGTGGCGTAGCAGATGTCGTCGCTCGGCGGGCTCTGGAGCATCGGCAGCCGCTTCTTGAGCCGGTCGACGGTCTCCATGGTCTCGTCCACCGACAGGGTCGTCTGCGAGAGCCACACGACCTTCTCGGGGTCGCGGACCTTCACCGAGTCGACCGACTCGGGGCCGTCGACGAGCTGGATGTGCTCGGGGGCCTCGCCGGAGGTGCCGACGACCTCTTCGTGTCCCTCGTGGCCGATGAGGAGGATGTCGTAGTCGTCGCGCGCGAAGCGGCGGGCCTCCTGGTGGACCTTCGTCACGAGCGGGCAGGTGGCGTCGATGGCCTTCAGGCCGCGCTCGGTGGCCTGCTCGTGGACCTCGGGGGCGACGCCGTGCGCGGAGAACACCACGACCGAGCCGTGCGGGACCTCCTCGTTCTCCTCGACGAAGACCGCGCCCTTGTCCTGGAGGGTCTCGACGACGTGGCGGTTGTGCACGATCTCCTTGCGGACGTACACGGGAGCGCCGTAGAGCTCCAGCGCCTTCTCGACGGTCTCCACGGCCCGGTCAACGCCCGCGCAGTAACCGCGGGGCTTTGCCAACAACACTCGTTTGGGGTCTGCCACGCCTCGATGGTATCCGGCAGTCCGGATATGTCACAGGGGCCGGTTACGCTGACCACGTGACCGACGCAGCGCCACGCACCGGACCGAACGCACCCATGAGCGCGGAGAACCCTTGGCCGCTGCGGGTGGTCTCCAAGAAGATCGGCGACTGGATCGCCCGGCTCGGCGAGGTGTGGACCGAGGGGCAGATCACCGAGATCAGCCACCGCGGCCGCACGGTCTACCTGACGCTGCGCGATCCGTCGGCCGAGGTGTCGATGCGGGTCGTCGACTTCACCGGCGCCTCCGCGGCCTGCGACCCGCCGCTGCGCGACGGCGCCCAGGTGGTCGTCCGCGCGCAGGCGCAGTGGTGGGACAAGAACGGCTCGCTGTCGCTCCACCTGCGCGAGATCCGCCAAGTCGGGCTCGGCGAGCTGCTGGCGCGCTTGGAGCGGCTCAAGAAGCTCCTCGCCGCCGAGGGCCTGTTCGCGGCCGAGCGCAAGAGGCCGCTGCCGTTCCTGCCGTATCGGATCGGGCTCATCACCGGACGCGCCTCGGACGCGATGCGCGACGTGCTCAAGAACGCCCAGGCCCGGCTGCCCGCCGCCGACTTCGAGGTGCGGGAGGTCGCCGTCCAAGGGCCGAAGGCCGTCACCGAGGTCTGCGCGGCCCTCGCCGAGCTCGACGCCGATCCCGGCGTCGAGGTCATCATCATCGCCCGCGGCGGCGGTTCGATGGAGGACCTCCTGCCGTTCTCCGACGAGACGCTGTGCCGCGCCGTCGCCGACGCCGTCACTCCGGTGGTCTCGGCGATCGGCCACGAACCGGACACGCCGATCCTCGACTACGTCGCCGACTGGCGCGCCTCCACCCCCACCGAGGCCGGCAAGAAGGTCGTCCCCGACCTCGCCGAGGAGCAGCGCGGCCTCAACATCAGCCTCACTCGCCTGCGCCAGGCGCTGAACGCCATGCTCACCAGGGAGGAGGACGCCCTGGCCGCCATGCGCGCCCGACCGGTGCTGTCGCGCCCTGAGGCGATGCTGGAGGCGCGCGCCGAAGCGGTGGAGCACCTCATCCACCGGATGCGCTCGCGCGTCGGCTCGCGCCTCGAACGCTCCACCGACGACTTGGAGCACCTGCGGGCGCGACTGCGATCGCTCTCGCCGCAGTCCACGCTCGATCGCGGCTACGCGATCGCCGCGGACGCCGAGACCGGCGCTATCCTGCGCTCCGCCGCCGACGCGGGCGAGCACATCAGCGTCCGGCTGGCCGCGGGGGGCCTGCGGGCGGACGTCACCGAGAAGGAAGAGGGGCCATGACCGACAAGAACCTGACCTACGAAGAGGCGCGGGCGGAGCTCGTCGCCACCGTCGAGAAGCTCGAGGCGGGCGGCGCCTCCCTCGA
This sequence comes from Glycomyces tarimensis, assembly GCF_054776215.1. Lineage (NCBI taxonomy): Bacteria > Bacillati > Actinomycetota > Actinomycetes > Glycomycetales > Glycomycetaceae > Glycomyces > Glycomyces tarimensis. Next base: position 687,803 of record NZ_BAAHCB010000005.1, on the reverse strand, counting down.
AGAGTCGCTCAAGCTCTGGGAACGCGGCGAAGCCCTCGCCGACCTGTGCCAGTCGCACCTCGAAGGCGCCCGCGAGCGCCTCGCCGCCCGCACCGAGACCGGCGGCGAGGAAGACTAGGGCAGTCCCGCCGTGACGCCTTCGGCGAGTTCGGGAAGCTCGGGGACGGCGTCCGGCTCGGCGAGGAGCACGATCGTGGAGCCGCCCAGTTCAGCCACCCACGCCTCGCCGTCGGCTATGTCGTAGGCCGACCACGCCGTCCCGCCGGCCGTCACCGGCTCTCCGGCGCCGTCGATCTCGTCGTGGACCTCGTCGACCGGGCCATTGGTCTGCACCAGTTGGAGGCCGTGGCCGTCGGGCGAATACCAGCCGGTCCGCAGCGTCACGGCCTCGTCAGCGGTCGCCAGCGCGCTGGATATGGCTTTCCAATCGTCCGACAGCTCCGGCTCGACCGGGTCCAGGCCGAGGGATTCCGCGCTCATGTAGTCCTCGGCGGTGTTCACGACGCTGACCTCCCTGTCCGGGGAGGCCCAGTTCCACGCCCAGTAGAAGATGCCCAACGGCACCAGCAGCACCGCCAGGGACAGCGCCATGTCGCGCATCCGGCGCTGCTTCGGGCGAGAGGTCGGCTCAGCCGTAACCTTGACGTCATCGCTGGACATGACCCAATGGTGACCGACCGCCTCGGGACGGGCCGCACCACCCCACCGTCAGGTGGCGTGCCCGTCTCCCCCTTTGTCCACAGCCCGCGCCCGCCACGAGCGGATCGGCTTGGAATACCCTCACCCCCAAACTGAATGCACTGCCCCCGACCGGAAGGAGCCACCGTTGATTCTCGTGGCAGGCGAGAACGTGATCGACCTCGTGCCCGCGCCCGGCGGTCAGCTGCGGCCCACCTGCGGGGGCGGGCCCGCGAACACGGCGGCGGCCCTGGCTCGGCGCGGGGTCCCGACCGCCCTGGTCGGAGCGGTCGGCGGCGACCACTTCGGGCGGCAGGTGTGGCGGCGCCACATCGCCGCCGGGGTGCGGCGCGACTACCTGGAACGCACCAAGCTGCCTTCGACGCTCGCGCTCGCCGTGGTCGACGAGGACGGGACCGCCGACTACGACTACTGGACGACCGGGACGGCTGACTTCGCCTGGGAGCGAAAGCAGCTTCCCACTCCCGACCCGGCCCGGGTGGACCTCGTCCACTTCGGCTCGCTGGCCGCCTATATCGGGCCGTCGGCGCGGATCATCGAGAACTGGGTGAACCGGGCGAGGCGCGCGGTGCCGATCACGTTCGACCCGAACATCCGGCTGTCGGCGATGGGCGAGATCGACCAGGTGCGGCGGCGCACCGAGCGGTTGGTCGGGCTGGCGGACCTGGTGCGGGTCTCGGAACGCGACCTCGCCCGGCTCTACCCGGACGGCGACGTCCACAAGATCGCGCACGCCTGGCTTGGACTGGGCCCAGAACTGGTGGTGGTGACGCTGGGCGAGGCGGGATCGGTGGCGTTCCACCGCAAGCACGTCACGGAGACGCCCGCGGTACCGGTGGAGGTGGTCGACGCGATCGGCGCGGGCGACACCTTCACCTCGGGGCTGCTCGGCTGGCTGACCTCGGCGGGCTGGATGCGCCGCGACCGGATGGCGGCGTGGGGCAACAAGACGGTGATGGCGGCCGCGCTGCGGTACGCGAGCCAGATCGCCGCACAGGCCTGCACGGTGCCGGGCGCGCCGTGACCGTGCCGCCGACGCCGACGCCGACACAAGCCAGATCACAGCGACATAAGATCGGAGTGTGTCCGAACCAGAACTGCGTATCTGCCTCGACGATTCCGACCTCGACGCCGCGTTGCGTTTCGACGCGAGGAGGGGCCTGACCTCGGCCCCGAAGTACCTGCCGATGCGGCTGCACTACGACGGACGGGGCGCGGCCCTGTTCGGCGAGCTGACGTGGCAGAGCGAGTACTACCCCTCGCGCTGCGAACGCGAGATCCTGGGGGCGAACTCCGAGGCGATCGCCGACGTACTCGCCACCGAGTCGAACTCCGGGGGCTTCGAAAGCCCCATGGGGGCACCGGTGTCGGTCATCGAGCTGGGTTCGGGGCGGGCCGAGAAGATCCGGGTCCTGCTCGACACCCTCGACCGCGACGGGCAGCTGGAATCGTTCTGGCCCTTCGACGTCGACGCCGGCTCGGTCCGGAACGTGCTCGATGACCTGGCCGTCCGCTACCGCGACATCATCCTCGGCGGCATCGTCGGCGATTTCACCCTGCACCTGGAGCACATGCCCGACCACCAGCACACGAGACTCGTCGCCTTCCTCGGCGGGACGTTCGGCAACTTCACCGGGATGGAGCGCGACCAGTTCCTCCAAGACCTGCGCGACGCGCTGCGGCCCGGTGACTGGTTCCTGGCGGGCGCCGACCTGGTGAAGGACCCCGAGATCATCCTGGCCGCCTACAACGACGCCGCCGGGATCACCGCGGAGTTCAACCGGAACGTCCTGCGCGTGCTCAACGAGCGCCTCGGCGGCGACTTCGAGCCGAACAACTTCGAACACGTCGTACGGTGGGACGCGGACGCCTCCAGGGTCGAGCTGCGGCTGCGGGCGCTCAAGCCGATGACGGTCAACCTGCCCGCGATCGAGCTCCAGGTCGAACTCGACGCCGGCGAGGAGATCCAGACCGGCATCTCCGTCAAGTTCCACCCCGAGGACCTGGAGAACCAGTTGCGGGCGGCGGGTTTCCAGCCGGAACGGTGGTGGACCGACGCGTCCGGCTACTTCGGGCTCTTCCTCGCCCGGGTGGCCTGAGGCGGATGGCCGCAACACGGTGACCGCCGCCGGGCGGCGAACTAGGGTGGTCGGTATGGGACAAATCGTGCTGATCCGCCACGGGGAGACGACCTGGTCGGCCTCCGGGCAACACACCTCGGTCACCGACCTCGAAATCACGGAGAAGGGTGTGGCCCAGGCCAAGGCGCTCGCTCCGATGCTCGGGCACTGGGATTTCACCGCGGTCTGGTCGAGCCCGCGCAAGCGCGCCACGCAGACCGCCGAAGTGGCCGGGCTGCCCATCACCGACATCAAGCCGGACCTGGTCGAGTGGGCGTACGGCGACTACGAGGGCATGACCTCCGAGGAGATCAGAGAGGCCGATCCGGAGTGGACGCTCTGGACCGCCGGAGGCAAGGGACCGGGCGGCGAATCGGCCGCGCAGGTGGAGGAGCGCCTCGACCGGGTGCTCGACGAGGCCCGCGAACTGCTCGACCAGGGCGACGTGGCGTTCTTCGCCCACGGTCACAGCCTTCGGGCGGTCGCGGCGCGATGGCTGGGCAGGCCCGCGCGCGACGGGCGCGAGTTCACCATCGAGACGGCTTCGATCGCGGCGCTGGGTTTCGAGCACGGGCGTCCGGCGATCGCGCTGTGGAACCTGACGCCGGAGCTGGCGAATATCCCCATTGGAAATGACTAACGACCGGGACATAGTCGCATGACGACAATTCCCGCGAGCAAATGGCATGGGCAATTCCGGGAGCATGCGCGTGTTGATGGTTGCTTTCGCGCACTGCGCGTGCGAAGGTGCTCGCACGCGCAGTGCGCGAATGTTCGACCCAAATTCAATATGGAATCGGTGGGCCGCCGCCTGAAACGCGAATCTCCGTGGCGGCCCACCCCCAAACCCTGAGAGGAAACCTCCCATGGTTAGCGTCAGCCTACGCCAAAATCCGATGCTCGCAACAGAGCAAAACGCTCGCGTCGCCCTTCGGCCGGTCTCGGGCACGCCGCTCTGGGCGCGACCGGACGCTCCCGGCGAGTCTCGTCCGGTCCCACCCTGGGACGAGTGGACCATTCCGCCCAGGCCAGCGGCCCTCGCCAGCGCCCGCAAGCCGAGCCCGCGCCCGGCCGAGCCGTTCCATCCCTGGCGAATCGGCTTCGAGCGACCCGAATCCGTCGATTACCCGATCGAGGGACAAACGGAGTCCGGGACCGTCACCAAGCGGCTGGTCTTCCTGCTCGGTCTCGCCTACCTGTTCTTCGCCGCGCTCGCGACAGGCCTGGTGTGGACCGGCCACCTCGACTCCGCGCCCAACAAGAAGGAACCGGCCAACGCACTCCCTCCACGGCCACGACCGCCGGAAAGGCACCCGCACTCCCCCGGCCTGCACACCCGTCCCGACGGCAGTCGGTATCTCGTCATGCCGATGCCGTCCGACGTCGCCGACCGACTCCGGCGGCAAGCGATCGCGATCGGCGGTGGCTCGGCATGAGCCCGTCGCGCTACGCCCTGTACCGGATCCGCGCCCGCTACCAGCGGGCCCTGAACGCCCTGCCGATCCCGGCCGTATCCGTGCACCCGATCGATCCGAAGCGCCTGACCGTCCTCGGCGAGGCCACGATCGCCGGGCGCGCGATCGTCTTCGGGACACTCGCCGAAGCACCACGGCTGTGGGTGGCCTTCAAAGACGCCGAGCCGGGTCTCATCGGGTATATGACCGGCCTGGTCGTCGGCGAGCCGGATCTGTGGATCTGCGATGCCGCGCACCGGGCATGGACGCTCGAGGGCGACAACACGCCGAGCTTGAAGCGTGCCGCCGCCCGAGTCTGGTTCGACTGCCGGCGCGATTGCGGGGGCTTACCCAGCGGACCGCCGCGTTCACTCCTGCGCGTCGGCGCCGATGGGCTGCCGCGGCCGTGCCGGACCTCCGTCCGAGCCGGGACGGACTAGCCTGGGAAGACAGGCGAAAGTGATGAGGTGGGGCTGCCCATGAGACGAATCCTGCTGCTGGGCCTCGCCTTCATCGTGGGCGGCTTCTTCGTCGTCCGCGCCATGATGGAGCCCTTCGTCATCGACTTCTCCGACCCGTCGACCTACGAGAACGACTGGGGAGGCCCGAGCCTCATCGGCGTGCTGCTGGTGCACATGGGACCGGGCCTCATCGCCGTGGCCCTGTTCCTCCGGTGGATGGTCAGGTCCGACCGCCGCCAGCGCGCCGATCCCCCGGCCGAGCGCTGATCCGGAGCCGGCGCCCGCCGTGATCGGTGTATGCCGAGATTCGGCATACTCGTGCACACGAATGACGCGGCTCCGGCGGCGCGCGCCGCTCGCGTCCAGGTGCGCTCAGTTGATGTCGATCCTGGTGAGGCGCTGGGTCGATCGGGTCAGGACCACGTAGGCGACTCCAGGGCCGTGCTCGGCGGCGATGCCCTCCAGGTCGGCGGCGATGACCGCGTCCCACTCCAGACCCTTGGACTCGAGCGGCCCGACAAGCGTCACGCGGCCGTCATGCACGATATCGGCCAGCTCGTCGTGCCGCGAGTACGGCGCGATGATGCCCACCGTTCCCTCGACCGCGTCGAGCGCTTCGGCGACGGCACTGGCCACTTCCGGCAGCAGCGCGTCGGCGTCGACGCTCCGCTCCTCGACGTCCACGCCGGTCTCGCGGACCGCCTCGGGCAGGTCGATGTTCTTCAGCCGCGGCTTGGCCCACTCGGCGGCATAGTCGAAGACCTCTTTGGAGTTCCGGTAATTCTTCGTCAGGTGGAACTCGTGGATCCGCCCGCGCGGCACGGCCCTTCGCCTCGCGTCCGCGCTCTCCTTGGGCCTGGGCCAGCTCGACTGGGCCTCGTCCCCGACGATCGTCCAGCCGGCGGCGCGGCCCCGGCGCCCGAGCATGCGCCACTGCATCGGCGACAGGTCCTGCGCCTCGTCGACGATGACGTGCGCGTAGTCCTCGTAGAACGCGTCCCTGGGTTGGCGCTCCCCGCGGTCGTAGTAGCGGTCCTGGGTGGTCGAGACCTCCTCGACACCGCCGTAGGTGCGGATGCGGTCGCGCCGGCGCGGCTCGGGCTTCACGCCCAGCAGCATGCGCAACTCGTCCAGCAGCGCCACGTCCTGGATCGAGAACTCCGGCTGCCGGAGCGACTCGGCGACGGCATCGATCGCCGCACGCTTGAGCTGCCCCTCCGCGGCCGAGGAGAAGCGGCGCGTCTCGCCCGCCCAGGCGAGCACGTCGGCCGGGTCCAGATCGGGCCACCAGTGGTCGAGGAACGTCAGGAACTCACCGCGCGAACCGACGTCGCGGGAGAACTTGCCCGGCTCGGCGTCGGGAAGCACAGGCTTCACCTTGCGCCACAGGGCGACGAGCACGGCACGGCCGGCCTCGGTCTTGGCGAGGTTCGGGCGCTGCTCCTTCTCGAAGACGCGGGCGCGTGCGGCGGCGAGCTCAGCCGCGTCGAGTCGGAACACCTCGCCGAGGTAGGTGATCCGCAGCTCGTCGGGCGCGCCGGGCGGCGTCTGGCGCACCAGGCGCCTGAGGACCGGCAGCATCACGCTGCCGCCCTTGACGGCGGCGACCTCCGGGCTGTCCTGCCGGGTGGCCTCGACGCCGGCGTAGAGCTCGCCGAGGGAGTAGAGCGCGGCGGTCTCCTCGCCGAGGCTGGGCAGGACGCGGCCGATGTACTTCATGAACACCGCCGAGGGGCCGACGACGAGGATGCCGGCCGCCTCGTAGCGGCTGCGGTCCTGGTAGAGCAGGAACGCGGCACGGTGCAGCGCGACGACGGTCTTGCCGGTGCCCGGTCCGCCGGTGATGAGGGTGGCGCCGCGCCCGGGCGCGCGGATCGCGGCGTCCTGCTCGGACTGGATGGTGGCGACGATGTCTCTCATGCGGCCGGTCCGCTTGCGGCCCAAGGCCGCCATGAGCGCGCCGTCGCCGATCACCGGCAGCCGGTCGGCGGCGTCCTCGTTGAGCAGGTCGTCGCTGATCTCCTCGACGCGGCGACCGAAGGAGCGGATGACGCGCCGCCTGGCGACCTCCTGGCGGTCGACGGCGGTGGCGCGGTAGAACGGGGCGGCGGCGGGGGCGCGCCAGTCCACCAGCAGGGTCCGGTACTCGTCGTCTCGGACGCCGAGGCGCCCGACATGGCGGACGCGGCCGTCGTCGAAGTCGAGGCGCCCGAAGACGAGTCCTTCGTGCTGGGAGTCGAGGTCGGCGATGCGGCGGGCGGCGCGGTAGACGAACACGTCGCGCTCGAACTGCGCACCGGGCACGGTCGCGTCGCGGTGCGCGTATCCGGCGTCGCGGTGGCCTTCGGCATCGGCGCGGAGCACGTCGACCCGGTCGTAGACGCGGTCGACGAATTCCTGTTCGAGCGCGACCTCCTGGTCAGGGGTATTGGCCGGGTTCGGGGTCGGGACGGCGTGGGACGTGTCGACATCCTGCGGGTTTTCGGCGTCGACCTGGTCTGCTTTCTCGGACACAGCGCTCCTCGCTCGAATTCGGGAACGCACCAGCCTAGCGCGTCGGAACCTGGCCCGTCTTCTGATCGACCCCTACTTGTGATCGCTCCACAACCGGTGCATCCAGGTGGTCTCCTCGCGGTCGAGATCCGTGAACCCGAATTTGCGGTAGAGCCCGTCCGCGTCGTCGGTCGACAGGACGATCCGGCGCAGTCCCATGGCCTCGACATCGCGCATGATGCGTTCCACCAGGCGCTTCCCCAGGCCCTCACCGCGCGCTTCCCGGTCGATGTAGACGTCGCCGAGCCAAGCGAAAACGGTGCGGTCGGTCACCAGCCGGGCGAATCCCAATTGGCGCCCCGAGGTGTCGTAGAGGCCGTAGCACAGGGAGTGCTCGACGGCCTGGGCGACGCGTTCCCGGGGCCGATCGGGGGCCCAATACGTATCGGTGGAAAGCGCCTTGTGGAGCCAGTCGAGATCGATGCGCTCGGGATCGGTGGAGATGACGTAGTCTTCAGCCGCTGCCATTTCGTTCCTTCCGCAGTCGCGAACGCCACCAGCTCGAGCTCGCCTCGGAGGGCAGGAGATCGTTGTCCGCCAAGACCCGCCGCACCCGCTCGGCTCGGCTGTGCCGGATCCCACTGTACAGCTTCCGCGACTCCTCCAGCGCCTCCGCGGCCTCGTCCCGGCGGCCCAGAGCCAGGAACGTCTCACCTTGGCCCGCAAGGGCGTCGGCGGTGCCGACCTGGTCCATGATGTGCCGGTACAGCTCGACCGCGGCGGTGAACCGCTCGAGCGCCTCGGCGTGGTGGCCCTCGGCGGCGGCCAGGTCGCCCAGGCCCCGCAGCGTGTCGGCCTCGACGAGCTGATCGTGGCTGGCGCGGGCCAGATCCAGCGCGGCGTCATAAAGGCGGGCCGCGACGGGCAGTTCCCCTTTGCGGCGGGAGACCTCCGCGCGGCCCCAATAGGACTCGGCGACGCCGCGCAGATCGTTGTGGTCCTGGAAGAGCCGCCCGGCATGGCGGTACAGCTCGAAGGCGCCGTCGAGGTCGGGATCGGGCCGCAGCACGGTGATCTCGGCCAGACCCAGAAGACACTCGGCCTCGCCTCGGTCCAGCCCGAGCGCGGCGTAGCCCTGGCGGGCCCGCTCCAAATGCTCGGCCGCCGTCTGCCAGTCCTCGCGCAGCCGAGCGACGTGGCCGAGTCCGCAGCGGGAGTTGGCCTCGCCTTCGGGATCGCCGAGCTCGGCGTAGAGCTCCATGGCGAGGGCCAGCTCGTGCTCGGCTTCGGAGTAGCGGTCGAACATGCGGAAGACGCGGCCGCCGAGCGAACGCCTCGAGTCGGCCTCGGCCCGGCGGTCGCCGAGCTCCTCGCTGAGCCGGATCGCGGTGGACAGGAACAACTCGGCGTCGCGTGTGTAGCCGATGCGCAGCAGCGGCGGGCCGGCGAGCTCGCACAGTTCCATGAGGACGCGCCGCTCCGTCTCGCCGGATTTCACGTGGAAGCGCACGGCCTCGCGGAGATTGCGGCGCTCGGCGGTGAGCCACCGTCGCGCTTCGTCGACGGTGAGGTGCAGCGAGCCGATCTCGGTGCCGCAGTGGCGGCCTTGGGAGTCGTCGAAGCAGTCCCGGACGGCCCGCACGTAGTCGAGCTGGCGGCGCAGCAGGCGCAGTCGCGCGTCTCGGGCGTCGTCCGCACCGATGTATTCGCCCAGGTCCTCCTCGACCGATTCCAGGGTGCGGTCGTGGAAGCCGTAGGAGCCGTCAGGACCGGGTTTGAGCAGGCCGGCCTCGACGAGCGCTTCGAGGCGCAGCGCCGCCTCCTCGGGGCTGATGCGGTCGAGCGCGGCGAGATTGTCGGCGGTGAGCCGGAATCCGGGCTGTGCCGCGAGCATGCCGAGCGAACGGTGCAGGTGCGGGTGGAGGCGGTCGATCACGAGCGCGTGTGCGGTGGCGACGAGGTCGCCGGCCTGCGGTGCCGCGCTCGGGTCGGCCGCGAGTATCTCGGGCGGCAGGGCACCGAGCAGTTGCTCCGGCCGCAGATCGAGCGAGCGCAGCAGCGGCAGCAGCAGCGGGACGGTCGAGACGCCGCGCACGAGCCGGGTCAGTAGCTCGGAGTCGCTGCCGTTGAGCCCGCTGACCTGGCCGATGACCGCCTCGATCGGCAGCGGCGGGATCGCCCAGCGGTGCGCGAGCAGGCCCGGCGGGTTGGCGCGGCTGGTGACGATGAGGACGCAGTGGCCGTCGCCGGGGAGGAACGGCTCGACCTGGTCGATGCCGCGCACGTCGTCGAGCACGACGGCCTGGACGTTGCGCTGGCGGATGGTGGTCTTCCAGCGTGCCCGCAGTTCGGCGGCGGGCAGGCGGTCGGCGCCGACGACGTCGTAGCGGCGCAGCAGGTCGGAGAGGACGCGCATCGGGTCGGTGCCCTGGTAGGCGGCGCCGCTCAGTTCCTTTGCGGCGCCGCGCAGGCGCACGAACGGCACGGCCTTCCCGCCGAAGTCGTCGAGGCGGCAGGCGAGCGCGGCGGCCAGTGTGGACTTGCCGGAGCCGGGGTCGCCGTGGATCCACACGATGGTGGCCCCGGCGGCGGTGCGGCAGTGGTCGAGCAGTTCTTCGAGGTCGTTGTCGCGGCCCAGCAAAGGCTCGTCGGAGACCGGGACGCCGAAACCGGTGCCGGAGAAGTCGACCTCGGCCGAGTCGGAGGCGGCCTCGAAGTAGGCCTTGCGGGCCTCTTGGACGCGGCTGTGGAGGCTTTCGAGGGTTCCACCGGTGACGCCTTGGCGGCCGATCTCGGCCAGCAGGCCCTCGTACAGTTCGCGGACCACCGTCACGGTGGCGATATCGTCGGGGTCGAGGTCGCTGAAGCGGCGGGCGAAGGTGTCGCGGAGGACCAGATTGCCGTACTCGTCGACGAAGTCCTCTTCGCTCAGCCCGTCGAGGGAGCTTCTGAATCGCGCGGCGATCGCGGCGCGGTCGGGTTTGGAGGAGGCGATCTGGGCGGCGGTCTTCACGGCCGCCCGGCGAACGGCCCGGCGCAGCGCTCGCTTGGCCCGCAGCCGGGGGAATTCGTCGCGAAAGGACAGTCCCATCAGGTCCGAAATGAATCCGATGATCTCAAACATGAAGGCCACGGTCACGAACTCCAAGCGCTCGAGGGGACTTGGCGCCGACACCAGGATACGTCATTCGCGCAAGGCGACCCGGCCCTCGCGCTGAGCGTTGCCCCGACCGAAGCGGTGCCGGCGCTGACCTCGCCGCACCCTGGAGGAAGGTTCACGTGGAGTTGTCGAGCCGGAGGAGCAAAGGACCCGAGGGCGGGTAGGATGAGTAATCCTCAAGGGACTGCGACAAGGCGCACTTCCCCAGCGCACGCAGCGTGTCACATGCTCGAATGGCAATATCCGCACTTGTCGGGTTTTTGACTTCGCAAGTCGATTGTGCCGTTGTACGGTATTTCTACGCCACTCAGTGATGGATCGGCTACGAAAATGTCGCTGCTCGACAAGAGACACCGCCTCCATCACCAGGTGGCCGCTCGGCGACGTGGGGTAGTCCGAGCGGCCCGCGGCGGGGCTCCGCTTACCTGGCCCGGAGCCCCGCCGCCCAATCCCGCAAGCGGTGGAGTCGGACGCCGGCCGACGCAGGGATCCTCGAAGCGCTGCTCGGCGGCGCGACCGGGGCCAGTTCCAAGAACGCGCGCTGGCCATGCTTTTCGGCGGCATGCGCCCGCCCGCGAGGCAATGAGGACGCGGAGACCCGCGGGCCGCCGCTGACACCCGGGGAGCCCGGCAATGGAAGGTGGGCGCTGGCGGGAACGGTGTGGGGTTGATGGTTGCTCTGCGCTAAAGGCGTCAGCGACGAAGAGGTTGGTTCTTTGTGGATGTTGGGTCGGCGGGCGTGCCGGTGGGGTGTGGGCGCGGGCCTCTGCGCGGGCGGGCCGTGTGGTGTCCGGTTTGTCTTGCGGGGCAGGACTTTTCGTGGTCTCGGGCGGCGGAAACGTGAGTGTTTTCCCACCCTAATGGGTGATGACAGAGCGGCTGTGACCTGGGAGAATAGAGGTATAGCACGAACCGGTGGAAACAGCAGGTTCGTACGAGACCTCAAGGAGGTGTCAGATGGCCAAGGCGAGCATGAAGACCAGCAGGACCGAGCGGAGCGAGCGGGCTCAGGCCATCCACACCAACCTCGACAGTGCCGCCGCCATGATCAACCAGGCCCACGCCAAGGTGCTCGCTGATGTGATCGAGGCGAAGGCGTGGAATATCCACCGTGACTGCGATGGCTTCTCGGCCTTGCGGGAGTGGCTGGTGTCGACCTTCGACTTCCACCTGCGCGTCGCGGCCGACCTGGCGGCGATCGCCCGCACGGCCGGGAAGTTCACCGTCCTCGCCGAGACCGCCACCTCCGCTGCGGCGCGGATCGACCGGGTCGCGGCGGCCGTGCGCCGCCTGGACGCCACCAAGGCCCTCCGCGTCTACGCCCGCACCCCCTACCGAGAGCCGGTCCCCTCCCCCTTCGACGCCGAGGTGTCGTGTGCGACCCCGGAGCATCTGATCGCGCAGTACTGCATCCACGCGACGGTGAAGGACGTGCACGCCCAGCTCGATGAGCTCCAGGCCGCCCTCGACTCCGGTGAGGAGCTGTTGGACGGGCTGGGGCAGCAGTCGTTGCAGCGGCTGGATCTGGTGGAGACTGAGAACGGCATGTTCGTCCTCTCCGGGCTGCTGTCTGCGGATACCGGGAAGCTGTTCGCGAAGCTGTTGACGACGGCCGTGCCGCCTCCCCGGCAGGACGAGGTCGACCAGGACGGGTGCCTGCCGCCTGCGGCGAACCGGCGGGCCGAGGCGTTCCACCAGGTGCTCGCGGCCCACGGGGCGGGCCCGAACGCGGCCAAGCGGCACGGGCACACCGCCATCCTGCACCTGTCGGTCGACATCGAGACCCTGGCTGGGGAGGACACCGGACGCGTGGCCACCTTGGAAGGCGACCCGATCAGCCTGGGGAAGGCCCGCCTGCTCGCCTGCGAGGGCCTCGTGATCCCCAACGTGTTCAATCACCGGACCGGTGAAGCGATCGAGCTCGGCCGGGCCCTGCGCCTGCCCAACAGCGCCCTGCGGCGGAAGCTGGAACTCGAGCAGCCCGGCGGGTGCGTCTGGAACGGCTGCCTCGCACCGGTGCAGTGGACCGAAGCCCACCACATCCGCCACTGGGCGAATGGTGGGCCGACAGTGGCGGAGAACCTGATCCTGCTGTGCCGGTTCCACCACGGCCGCATCCACACCCCCGGCTGGACGATCACCAAAACCGGACCCGGTAAGGCCCTGATCGTCCACCACGACGGGCACGAGGACACCGACCCCGACCTCACATGCGGCTGCGCCGACTGGCGCACCGACACCGACCTGGATCTGGGCTTCGCCGACGACATCGCGAACGCCTTCCCCACCGGCCTGTACCCCGAGGAATGGTCGGAGACCCTGAAACCCGACCTCGAAGCCGTTGCCGAGCAGGCCGAGACCGCGCAGGTCATGGCCGCCGCGAAAGCCGCCCGCGCCAAACTGCGAGCACGCTTCACGACACCGACTCCCCAAAGCGAGACCGCACCCGAACCGGCTTCAGCACCGGCACCCGAACCGGAGCAGGGCCAGAGGCGGGAATACGAGACTTCGACAGCGCTGACCGAGGCGAAGCGGATTCGCGAACCGGTCGGGGCCGCACCGGCACCGGACTACGGACCGCCCCCGTTTTTAGGGTGCCCGCCACGGGATGCCCTGGCGGGGAAGGCACCTCATAGGCCGCCAGCTCGAAACCGGCAACGGCTTCGAGCACATCCCCATGCCCACACCCCGAACCGGACCACCAACCGCCGAACCGGGCGCCCAGCCAAGGCCAGGGCCAGCCGACACGGCTCGGCCCCACCAGGCCCTCCAAACCCGCCGCCGGGCCAACCCCCCCAACCCCTCCCGGCACGGCACCACCGACCACCTCCGCGACGAACAGCCAACACCAGCCCAACTGCCACAGCTTTTATCGCTGCCATAGCGCAGCCGGGCCATCCACGACACCGACCCCGCCAACGCCTCCGGGGCCATTTCCGATCTCGACAGGCTCCCCGCCGAACCACAGCAGCACCAACCCCAGTCCCCCCCCCCCCCCGGCCACCCCGCCACCTCGTCATCGCTGCCTCAGCGCAGGGCGACCATCGCTCACGCCCGTTCCCGCCAGCGCATCGGCGGCCATTGCAGGGCTCAGCGGGCCATCCAGCCGGGCCACACCGGCTCCTGCCTCACGCGCGCAGCCAGGCCGCCCATGCCTTTGTCAGCTTGACCTGGGCTGTGAGGGCGGTGATCGAGTCGCGCAGGCCTTGTCCGAACGCTGCTTGCAGCTCCCGGCTGCCGCCTCGGTGTCCGCAGGCCATCCATAGTTGGTAGGCCGCGTACGAGAGGCGCAGGGCGAGCAGGCCGGTGAAGGCCGTCTCGTCGGTCGCCCCGATGCGCCCTCCGGCGGCGGCGTAACCGTTGAGGCAGGCCTCGACGGTCGCTCGGTCGGGCTCGACCCGGCCCAGATCGGGGCTGGCTTCGCTGAAGGCGATGCCGATCAACTCCCACCATGGCACTTGCGGCCCGGCGTGGTCGAAGTCCAGCAGTACCGGGCCGTCGGCGGTGACCAGGATGTTGTCGGGAGACGTGTCTCGATGCATGACGAGCTTCACCGGTCCCGATGCCAGGGTCTCCCCGACGATCGCGTTGATGCGCGCCGCGAGGTCTTTGAGTTCGCGAGCCCCGTCGACGTCGAGGACACCGAGCCGCTTTGCCTGAGCGAGCCAGTCGTCCCAGTCGGATTCCGGGTGGGTGTTGAAGTCGGCGTCGACCCCCGGGTCGGCCTCGATAGCGAGCTGTTCGAATGCCGCGGTGACCGTGCCCGTCCACTTCGCCAGGTGCGGGGCGAGAGGAGCGGTCGGTCGAGTGCCTTCGAGGAACCGGCAGGCCCTGGCGTAATGGTCCTCGCCGATCGGCCGCCACAGACCGGTCTCGGCAGATGGCGGCGGCAGCGGTTCGGGCATGGCGACTCCGGCCTGCCAGGCGGCGAGTTCCAGCTTTCCGGCTTGAGCGACGACGCCTTGCCAGAAATCACCCCACGGCCGGACGACCTTCACCACCCACGGCCCCGAAGCGGTCGCAAGTTTCCAGACCGGGTGCGGCTCCCCGCTTTTCAGTACGGACGCAGGCCGCCGCAAGCCTCCGAGGCCGAGTCGCTCGGCCACCTGCGCTGGTTCCATAGGGCCATTCAACGCGGGGAGGCGCTCCGGCGCCACCGGTTTTTCGCGTGACTAGTCCGGCTCGCGGCTTCGCCTCGGCTTGATCACGTGCGTCTTTCCGCGGCGGCGCTCGTCCACCACTTCGATGTCCGGCGCGAAATCCGCGACCGCTTCGGCCACGGCCCTCAAGCACAGCGGAGACAGCCCGACGCTTCTCGACAGCAGCGTCTGGCTCAGACGCACCGGTGAGCCGTTCTCCCGGTGCTCCTTGCTCGCGCGCTCCTTCGCGCTCGGCTCCTTTTGGCTCACGGTGTAGTAGTCGCCGGTCTTCTCCACGCCCAACCGCGTCCGCCAGCCGGGAAAGAGCCCCAGGATCCTGGTCTGCTGCCGCCATACGATCAGCCGCTGCACCTCGTTCCAGGGAAGGTCGACGCTGGGCGTGTCCCTGCGCACATGGAGCAGGCGGATGCCCTCCGAGAACAAGCGCAGCCCTTCGGCGTCGATCTTCGCCACGACCGGGCCTCGCAGCAGGTAGAACGCCTTCGCCGCCGTCCAGGCGACCACGATCAGCAGGAAGAACGCGAGCGTCAAGGGCACTGAGGTCTCGGTGTCGACGCCTCCCGAACTTCGGTAGACGACCGTCTCCTCCGCGGAATCCATGAACATCCACGGGGTCGCCGCCACGAGGGCCGCGGCCGTGGTGAACCACAGCAGATCGCCGAGCCTGATCCGGTCGGCGATCGTGATCTCATCATTCGGGCGTCGGTCTTGCGCGGTCACGGGTATTCCTTCGTAACGGGGGGCCGATCTCATTATGTCGGCGCCCGGCAACCTCCGGCAAATCCCGGACGGCTCGTCATGCCCGATGAAGCCATTCGAGAAGGTCCGCCGGCGCGAGCTCCGCCGCTCGCGACCGGTAGGCGTCCAGCTCGGCCTCGGACAGGACCTCGTCGGCCGCCCCCGACGATCCTCTCCTGAAGAACGCGTCCTTGCTCTTCATGACGCCGGCCGGATCGGGCGCCAGCGTCGCCGCTCTCGATCGCATCTCGGCGAAGGTCGCGGCATTGACCAATCGAGGCCATGTCCGCGGTGCCACGTCGATCCCCAGCCACTCGGCGATCCTCCGCATCTCGCCGTCGAGATCGGCCGAGAGGTCGGCGTAGTGGACGAGCAGCACGTTCGGCTCGTCCCGGCGCGCCCACGCGTCGGAGAGGTGCCACATCACGCCCGGCAGCGAGTCGAGTGACTCGCGCGGCTCCTTGGTCGAGCCGATCCAGTCGACCAGCCAGTCGTGCAGTGACGGCCTCGGGCCCGCGGGCGCGGCCGATTCGGGGACGCCGGTGAGTTCGCGGATGCGGTCGCGGTCGAGGTTCTTCTTCTGGTGGTACAGGGAGACCGCGGCGTCCAGCGGGTGCCTCGCGACCACGATGTAACGAGCGCGCGGGTCGATCGGAATGCCGTCGAGCGGCGTGTGCGTCTTGATGAACCGGCGGTGCTCCTGCGCTTCCAGCTGGGCGAACACCTCCTCCTTCGGTGCGATCGTCCAGTCCAGCCACGGCGAGAGCGCGGGCAGCGGCTCCGGCGGTTCGGGCGTTTGGAAGACCAGCAGCGCGCAGATCATCTGCATCCACGTCGTGCCGCTCTTGGATCGGGTGCTGATCACGATGTCGCCCGAACGGATCGGAAAGCCGAGCCAGCGTCCGCTGTCTTCGTCATGGAAAACGTATCGGTGCGGAATCTGCGGCATTGCGGGAGTCTACGAGGCCGCCGACCGTGCCGACCAGCGCCGTACGGTCCGGGTCTTGGAACCGGACAACGCTGTCCCTACGATGGAGGCGACAACCGAACTACCGGAGGAGTGCGATACCCGTGGCTCTCAATTCGAACATGGTGCCGCTCGGCACGCCCGCGCCGGACTTCACCCTGCCGGACCTCGACGGCAACGAGCGTTCACTCGCCGACTTCGACGCGCCCGCCCTCTTGATCGCGTTCGCCTGCAACCACTGCCCCTATGTCCGTCACATCGAGCAGACCTTCGGGTCCTTCACCTCCGGCCAAGCCGACCTCGACGTGGTCGCCGTCTGCGCCAACGACGCCGAGAACTACCCCGATGACGGCCCCGCCGGCCTGGCCGAGCAGGCCGCGCGCGCCGGCTGGGCGTTCCCGTACCTGATCGACGAGTCGCAGGAGGTCGCGCGCGCCTACAAGGCCGTCTGCACGCCCGACTTCTTCCTGTACGGGCCCGACCGCAAGCTCGCCTACCGCGGCGCCTTCGACGGTTCGACGCCCGGCAACGGCGTGCCCGTCAACGGCGAGTACCTCGCCGCGGCGGTCGAGTCGGTCCGCAAGGGCGAGCCGGTCCCCGAGCCGCACTACCCGGCCACCGGGTGCGGCATCAAATGGCGGGAATAGCCCGCAGCGTCAGCGAGGTGCGCCCGTCGCGCCCGAGGGGGATGCGGAGCTTGACGCCTTCGGCGGCGTCGGTGCCGGACAGGTGCGTGTAGTCCTCTCCCGGGTGATAGGCGGGCGCTCCGTCGGCGTCCGTCCCGGCGCCGGTGGCGGTGATCGCGATGGCGCCCGCGCCGCACCGGTACTCGCACGCGTCGCCGGCGAGTTCGAAGGCGCCCGGTGCGGCGCCGGCGCGCACGCCGGTGAGTTCGCCGCCGGGCCGGAACGTCAATTCGAGGCGTTGCCGCACCTTGGCCGGGGTCGCCTCGCAGTCGAGGTGGACGACGTCGCCCGATATGCGGATGCGGAGCCGCGTGGTGAGCGCGACTTCGGTGGCGGGGCGGTTGGCGAAGTCCATCGAGGCCGAGAAGCGGCCGTCGTCCGCCAGCTCGTAGCGGCCGTCGCGGCGGCGGTGCTCGACGGGCAGCGGGCCGTAATAGGACGCGGCGACGCGCTCGCAGAGCACGAAGGTGCCCTCGTCCTCTTCGTGCAGGCCGTCCGCGCGGAACGGGCCGAGGCCGAAGAAGTCGCGCGACAATCGCACCGCGTCGAGGACGGCAGTCCCGGCGGCGACGCGCAGGAACGTCGGATTGCTGGCCAGGCCGGAGCGGATCCGGCCGTGCTCGGCGTAGTCGGAGCCGCCGAAGACACTGGCGTAGCGGTCGCCGTCGCGGACGACCGCGAGACCCGAAGAGGGGAAGACCGCTCGCACCGGCTTCCTCGGCGCGGCGGGCGGCAGCGGTGACGCGAGCGCGGGTTCCAGCAGGATCTCGGCGAGCGCTCCGGCGGGGTCGGCGAGCGGGCGCTCCAGGGTCTCCTCCACCACACCGGCGAAATCGCCACGGTCGCTCGCGATGGCGAAGCGGCGGAACTGCATGAGGAACGCGTCGACGCGGACGACGCCCCGCTGGTCCTGGCGTCGGGAATGGACGGTCTCGACCGTGCCGTCGGGCAGCGTCGTCGCCATGACCGCCTCGAGGTTGCGGACCACGTGATCCAGCAGTTCGGGACGTTCGAGTTCGAGGCCGATCGCGGTCAGGGACGGGTTGGAGACGTGGGCCGCGTAGTTGGCGCTGCGTTCGGAGTACATGCCGTCCTCGGCGATGTCCACGCCCTCGGCCAGCCACTGCTCGATCCGCTCGACGAGCCGCGGATCGGGCCAGTGGCGGTGCAGGCGGGCCAGCGCCGCGCACAGCTCCCATCGGTGGTTCGGGGTGTGCACGCCGCCGCGCAGGAGCGGCTCCCGAGTGGACAGGGCGATCTGTTCGAGCGCCCTCGCGGCGGACTCGGCGAGCGCCGGAGCCGGAAACCGCTGGAGGAGCGCGTAGGCGTCGCACAGGTCGTTGACGGTGAACGCGGTGTCCGGCGGTGAGGCGAGGTTCTCGCCGTCGAACAGGCCTTCCTGGCCCTGCATGGCGGCGAGGTGCTCGATGAGCCGGAGCGATGCGCGAGCCGCCGCCTCGGAGCCTCCGAACGCCGAACGCCGGTGGACGCAGCAGGCGATGAGGGCCTTGGCGCCCGCCATCACCGCCCGGTGGTGGACCGTCGCGGTCAGCAGCTCGTCGATGCCGTCCAGGACGCGCCGGGCGCGTTCGTCCGCGCCGGCCGTCACCAGGGCGATGAAGGGTTCGTCCATGTCAGTCCTTGAGGCCCGCGTTGAGGTCTTCGTTCATGACGTACCGCTGGAAGACGATGAACAGGAGCACCAGCGGCAGGATCGACATCGCCGAGGCGGCCAGCAGCAGCGGCCAGTCGATGTTCTCGGCGCCCACGATGCTGCGCAGCGCGATCTGGAGCGTGAACCTCCGTTCGTCGCCGACGACGATGAGCGGCCAGATGTAGTCGTTCCAGCGCCACTGGAAGGAGAAGATCGCCAAAGTCATGATGATCGGCCTCGACATCGGCAGCATGATCCGGAAGAAGATCCCCCACTCGCGCGCGCCGTCGATCCGGGCGGCCTCGATGATGTCGTCCGGAATGGACACGAAGAACTGCCGGAACATGAACACGCCGGTGGCCGTCAGGATCGAGGGGACGACGAGCCCGGCGAGGGTGTTGTACATGCCGAGCTCGCGGATCACCACGAACGTCGGCGACAGGATCACCTCGGTGGGCAGCATGGTGGTGGCGAGGATGCACACGAAGAACACCTTCACCCACCAGTAGCCGTACTTCGCGAGGGCGTAGCCGGTCATGGCGCTCGCGATCACGGTCAGGATCGTGGTCGTCACCGCCACCGCGAGGGTGTTGGAGAAGTACAGGTAGAAGTCGAACCGGTCCCACGCCTGCTCGAAGCCGGCGGTCGTCGGGCTCTCGGGGAGGATCGTCAGCGGGTACCGGAACAGCTCCGAGCCCGGTTTGAAGGCGCTCAGCAGGAACCAGACCAGCGGGAAGGCGTACACCGCGGCGAGCGCCCACATGAAGGTGGACATCGGGATGACGCTGGTCATCTCGCGCGCCTTGCGCGTCTGGGTCTTGCGTGTCTGGGCCTTGCGGGCCTGGGGACGGGTCATGACGGTGCTCATGCGGCTCGCCTCCGGTTGACCCACATCTGGAGCAGGGCGATGGACAGCAGGATGACCAGCAGGATCATGGAGACGGCGCTGGCGTAGCCGACCTTCGCCTGGGCGAAGCCGGTCTCGTAGATGTACTGGATGAGGAAGGTGTTCGACGTGCCTGGTCCGCCGCCGTTGAGGGCCTGGACCATCGCGAACTCCTTCATGGCGCCCAGCGAGGAGAGCAGGACGACCAGGAAGGAGGTCGGCGCGATCGAGGGCAGGGTGATGTGCCGGAACCGCTGCCACCCGTTCGCGCCGTCGATCTCGGCCGCCTCGTAGTACGAGCGCGGGACGTTCTTGAGCGCGGCGATGAAGATGAGCATGTTGAACGCGGTCCCGCCCCAGGTCGCGGCCATGACGACGACCATGAGCGCGAGGTCGGGGTCGGTCTGCCAGGCCAAGGGGTCGGCTCCGAGCCGGGTGACGACGTAGTTGACGAACCCGAAGCTCTCGCCGAACATCCACCGCCAGATGACGCCGGCGACGATGGGCGAGATGAGCCACGGGAAGAAGAAGATGATCTTGGCCGCGGCCCTGCCCTTGGTGTAGTTGGAGACCAGGAGCGCGGCGATGGTCAAGGACATCACGTACATCAGCGGGACGCTGAGCGCGGCGAACAGGAGGGTGCGGGTCAGGGCCTGGTAGAACGTGGGGTCGCCGAAGAGGTTGCGGTAGTTCTCCAGGCCGATGAACTCGTAGGTCCCGATGCCGGTGTAGTCGGTGAACGAGTAGATCAGGCCCAGGCTGCCCGGCCAGACGAAGAAGACGCCGAACAGGACGACGTTGACGCCGGCCAGCGCCAGCGGTGCCGAGCGGTAGCTGACGCGCCGCGGGGCCGCACCGCGCCGTCGCTTCGGCGCGGTGCGGTTCTCGTTCTCGATCGTTGTGGCCGCCAAGGCTTACCCGCAGTTGCCGGATTGCTCGTCGAGGGCGGCGATGATGTTCTCGATCGTCGTGGGGACGTCCTGCTCGTCGTTGGCGAGCTTGACGGCCTCGTCGCGGATGGGGTCGCCTTCGGCGGCGGCGTCGGTCGCGCCGGAGTAGACGATCTCGAGCTGCGAGGTGATCTGGTAGCCGGAGATCGGGTCGGAGGCGGCGACCTCCTCGTTGTACAGGTCGAAGCTCGCCTGGAAGTCGCCGTAGTCGATGTCGAGGCCCTCGATCACGGGCAGGAAGCCGGAGATCTCGGAGATCTCGGCGTAGTTCTCGGGGGTGTAGAGCCAGTTGACGAAGTCGTAGGCCTGTTGGGCCTTCTCGCCGTCGAAGACGACCATGAGGCCGCCGCCGAGGTTGGTGGCGCGGCGTTCCTGGGCGGGCATGGGGACCGAGGCCCATGCGAAGTCGGCGATGTTCTCGGTAAAGTCGGCGACCTGCCAGGAGCCGGAGTAGTAGGCCGCGACCTGGCCGCTCTTGAACAGGGCGTTCGGGTCGTCGCCCGAGACCCAGACCGAGCGGGGCATGATGTCGTCGTCGTTGATGTCGGCGAAGAACTCCAGGGCGGTTGCGGCCTGGTCGTCGGTCGCCCAGGCGCAGTCGTCGCCTCGGACGAAGCCGTCGCTGCCGAACTGGTACATCAAAGAGCGCAGGCGGTGCGAGGACGCGTCCATCACCAGGCCGTAGCGCGCTCCAGTGCCGGCCTTGACGTCGCGGAGGGCGGCGATGAACTCCTCCCACGTCCAGATGTCGTCGGGGGTCGTGGGGTAGGCGACGCCGGCGGAGTCGAACAGGCTCTTGTTGATGAACAGGCCGACGGCGGTGAGGTCGGTGGGGATGGTCGGGATCTCGCCGTCGGTGTTCTCCACCAGCAGGTTGTCCATGACGCCGTGCTCGGAGGCGATGCCGGAGAGGTCGCGGAGCCGGTCCATCCAGATCGCGTCGACCGAGCTGACGCGGGCGAGGTCGGGCAGGCCGTCGGCCTGGGCGGCGTTGCGCAGCCGGGTGGTGAAGTCGTCGTAGGGGACGTCGTCGATCGCGATCGCGACGCCGGTCTCCTGTTCGTACTTGTCGGCCATCGCCTGGAAGCCGCCGCCCTGGTTGGCGTCGCCGGACAGCCAGAACCGGAGCGTGTCGTCGCCGCCCTCGCCGCCGCCGCCGACGAAGCCGCAGGAACTCAGCGCCGTCGCCGCGGGAACCGACGCACCGAGGGCCATCATGAGTCTTCTCTTCATTGAGGTCTCTTTTCAGGGGGATGGAAGGACCGGGAGCGCGCACGGCACACCGGGTCGCACCGCCGAACCGCAGCTCGGGAGCTTGATCACGACTAGCGCGCGCTAGTCGTATGTTTCTATCAGTGCGCCCCGCGCATTGTCAAGCGTGTGCTCGTCGCGCGAGGGCAGTGTTACCGAGTGGCGTCGCTCCCCGTGCGCGGCCGCACCGAAGGGGCTATGAGCGCCAAAGATCGGTGAGGGCGATCTCCAGCTCGCCGAGCATGCTGCGCAGCAGCGGCATCGACAGCCCGATGACCGTCCCGGGGTCGCCCTCGATCCGGTCGATGAAGGCCGAGCCGTAGCCGTCGAGCGTGAACGAGCCGGCCACGTGCAGCGGTTCGCCGGTGGCGACGTACGCCGCGATCTCCGCGTCGGAGACCTCCGCGAAGTGCACGACCGTGCCCGAGGCCCGCACGATCCTGCGGTCGGCGCCCGGGTCGATCAGGCAGTGGCCGGTGTAGAGCGTGCCCGAGCGGCCGCGCATCCGCTTCCAGCGCGAGCGCGCCTCCTCGGCGCCGTCGGGCTTGCCGAGGATCTCGTTGTCGAAGTGCAGCACCGAGTCGCAGCCCAGGACGAGCGTCCCCGGGCTGACCAGCTCCAGCACCGCGGACGCCTTCAGCTCGGCGAGCGTGCTCGCCAGCTCGGCCGGGTCGTGGCCCCTCACCTGGCTCTCGTCGACGCCGGAGACGACGACCTCGGGCGTGATGCCGGCGGCGGTCAGCAGCGCGCGGCGGGCCGGAGAGGCCGAGGCCAGCACGAAGGTGCGAGGGCCGCCATGAGCCGAGTTCGGGGGTGCGGGCGGGGTGGCGGGTGGGCGACTCACCGGTCCAGGCCCCGTCGCGCCGGCACGGCGGTGTCGCGCCACGACCGGCGCACCCGCAGCCTCAGGCCCGGGTCGGCCCACGAGGCCCTCCGTTGACGGCCGGCGGTCTCGGACTCCTCCTCCTCGCGCGGCAGCGCGGTGACGAGGCCGACGATCGCGGCCAGCTCCTCATCCGTGGGATTCCCACGGAGCACCTTGAGCTCCAAGCTCATCCGGCTCACTCCTCGATGTCGAATTCGCGGTGGACCCTCTCCCAGAAACCGTCGCGGACCCAGATCCGGGCTTCGGGGTGGTCGCGTAGAGAGTAACCGAGTTCCTTCTCGGCCTCCACCAGAAGTTCCTTGTCGATGACCGTCGGCAGCTGGGGGCCCGGCAGTAGATCGGCGATGTTGTCGGCGCCGCGGGTCAGCAGCCATTTGTGGCCGACGTACTCCCCCACGGAGCGAACCGTCTCGGGGTCGAGCTTCTCGCCCGTCTGGGTGGTGCGCACGAATTTCGGCCGCGCCGATTCGGCCTGCGCGAGGGCCTCGGCCGCGTTCATCGTCACCGCGACCGATTGGCGCTGCCCGAAGACCGCGGCCGGACTGGGCACCTCCGGCTCCGGTTCGGCCATCGGAGCGCCCACCATGCCGCGGGTGGCCGCCGCGGCGGTCCCGCTCTTGGCGAAATAGGGCTTGAGCTCCTCGGCGTCGATGGTCTCGACCGTGTCCGACTCCCAGACCAGCCGCTCGGCTTGATTGGTGCCGTACGGCGGCTCCACCCCCCACAGGTGTATCCGGACGCCGTAGGCCTGGGCGACCTCGACCGCCGGCACCATGTCCTCGTCACCGGCGAGCAGGATCGCGTCGTGGATGGCGCGGTGGCGGGCCAAGAGCTCCAGGTCGGAGCGGATCTGCGCGTCGACGCCCTTCTGCTGCCCGCGCGAGTTGAGATTGCCGAGCCGGACCTTGACGAACTCCATGTTGGCGATCACCCGCTGATCGACCGTGGGCACCCGGTCGCGGGCGGCGTCGAACCAGTACAGTCGCAGCAGCTCGCCGTCGGGGAGGTGGCGGGCGGCGCGCTCCATGAGCGTGCCGATGAGCTTCTCGGCGTCGACCCGGTAATCCCTGCGGCTGGTGGCGTCCAAGAGCAGTTCGGCCGCCGCCGCGTAGAGGTAGCCGACGTCGATCAATATGGCAAACCGCCTGGTCAAATGCCCAGGCAGCATCCCTACGGTCTGTGTCATGGCCCACTCCCAATCTCTGTCGGGACGAAATGTCCCGCTTCCCCCGGCTCTATAAGACCGTACCCGGATCGGGCTCCTGAGATGGGAGTGGTGGGGCGGACCCCGCGTGCCGTGAGATCCGCCCGGGCGCCTACAGCGGGATGTTCCCGTGCTTCTTCGCGGGCAGCTCGTCGCGCTTGGAGGCGGTCATGCGCAGGGCCCTGACCAGCTGCGCGCGGGTCTCGCGCGGCTGGATGACCGCGTCGATGTAGCCGAGCTCGGCGGCGACGTACGGGTTGTTCAGCTTCTCCTCGTAGTCGGCCATGAGCTCGGCGCGCCGACTCTGCTCGTCGTCGGCCTTGGCCAGCTCGCGCCGGTAGAGGATGTTGACCGCGCCCTGCGAGCCCATCACCGCGATCTCGGCGGTCGGCCACGCCAGGTTGATGTCCGCCCCGACGTGCTTGGAGCCCATGACGCAGTAGGCGCCGCCGTAGTTCTTGCGGCAGATGACCGTCAGCTTCGGGACGGTGGCCTCGGCGTAGGCGTAGATGAGCTTCGCGCCGCGCCGGATGATCCCGTCGTGCTCTTGCGAGGTGCCCGGCAGGAAGCCCGGGACGTCGACGAACGTGATCACCGGGATGTTGAACGCGTCGCAGAAGCGGATGAACCGCGCGGCCTTCTCCGAGGCGTCGATGTCGAGCGTCCCGGCGAAGTGCATCGGCTGGTTCGCGACGATGCCCACCGGGCGGCCGTCGAGGCGGCCGAAGCCGACGATGATGTTCTTCGCGAACAGCTCCTGCGTCTCCAGGAACTCCCCGTCGTCGAGGACGGCCTCGAGGATCTTGTGCATGTCGTAGGGCTGGTTCGCCGAATCCGGGATGACGGTGTCCAGCTCGACGTCGGTCGCGGTCAAGTCGAGCTCGAAGTCCTTCGACTCGTACACCGGCGGCTCGTCGAGGTTGTTCGACGGGAAGTACGACAGCAGATGCTTGACGTACTCGAGCGCGTCGTCCTCGTCGCCGGCCAGGTAGTGGGCGTTGCCCGCGACGGCGTTGTGCGTGCGGCCGCCGCCGAGCTCCTCCATGCCGACGTCCTCGCCGGTGACGGCGCGGACCACGTCCGGCCCGGTGATGAACATGTGGCTGGTCTGGTCGACCATGACGGTGAAGTCGGTGATCGCCGGCGAGTAGACCGCGCCGCCCGCGCACGGGCCCATGATGAGGGAGATCTGCGGGATGACCCCCGAGGCGCGCACGTTGCGGAAGAAGATGTCGCCGTAGCCGCCGAGGCTGGCCACGCCCTCCTGGATCCGGGCACCGCCCGAGTCGGAGATGCCGATGATCGGGCGGCCGGTGCGCAGCGCCAGATCCTGGATCTTGGTGATCTTCTCCCCCGAGACCTGGCCGAGCGAGCCGCCGAGGACGGTGAAGTCCTGCGCGAACACGCACACCTCGCGGCCCTCGATGGTGCCGTAGCCGGTCACGACGCCGTCGCCGTAGGGCCGGTTGGCCTCCATGCCGAAGTTCGTCGAGCGGTGCCTGGCGAGCGCGTCGAGTTCGACGAACGACCCCTCGTCGAGCAGCGCCTCCAGGCGCTCGCGTGCGGTGCGCTTGCCTTTCTCATGCTGCTTCTCGATGGCGCGGGGATTGCCGGTGGCCGCCTCGTCGCGACGCTCTTGGAGGTCGGCGAGCTTCCCGGCCGTCGTGTGGATGTCGATGTCGGTCACGCTTCGGATCGTATCCGCCCCGATGATCGCTACGCTGGTCGCGTGAGCACACCGACGAGAACGCCACTGGACGCCCGCGAGCTCAGGTCCAGGTTGTCGGAGAAGTCCGACTTCTGGACCGAGATCAGTGTGATGGAGGTCACTGGCTCGACGAACGCCGACCTGGCGGCGATCGCCCGGCGCGGCGGCGAGCAGGGCCGGGTCCTCATCGCCGAACAGCAGACGCACGGCAAGGGCCGCATGGGACGCCAGTGGGTGTGCCCGGTGGGCGCGGGCCTGATGATGTCGGTGCTGCTGCGGCCCGAACGCCCCAAGGACGAATGGGGCACGCTCAGCATCGCCGCCGCCGTCGCCCTGGAGGAGACGCTCCGCGCCGTCGCCGGAGTCGCCGCGAGGCTGAAGTGGCCCAACGACGTCCTCGTCGACGGGCGCAAGGTCTGCGGCATCCTCGCCGCCGTCGAGGGCAACGCGGTCGTGCTCGGACTGGGGCTCAACGTCTCGCTCACCGAAGCGGAGCTGCCGTTGCCCGAGGCCACCTCGCTGCTGCTCGCCGGGGCCTCGACGCTCGACCGGGAGGCGCTCGGCGCCGACTTCCTCGCCCACTTCGCGGCCGTCTACGAGACGTGGGAGGCGGAGGGGCCGGCGCATGTGATCGCGCGCTGGCGCGATTATTCGGCGACCCTCGGACGTACCGTTGAGGTATCTTTCCCGAACGGCCGCAAGGTGGCGGGGATCGCGGCCGACATCGCCGACGACGGCAGGCTCATCGTACGGCGGCAGGACGAGGAGGGACGCGAGGAGGCGCTGACGGTCGCCGCGGGCGACATCGTCCACCTTCGAAGGAGCGATTGAGAGGTGGCGGATTGACCGACGACGGACGAGACGGACCCGACGAGCGCGCCACCGGGCTCGGCGGCGACGCCGAACGGCTCTACCGGCTCCTGCTGTCCACATCCGACGCCTCGGTCACGCAGCTCGCCTCCGAGAGCGGGCTCGCCGCTGACGCGGTGCGCGACACGCTCGCCGAGCTCGTCGACGCCGGCTTCGCCACCATGATCGCCGATGCCCGATACCGCGCCGTCGCCCCCGACATCGTGCTCGGCGGCCGTATCGCCTTGCAGCTCAACACCGTCCGAACCGGATACGAAACGCTGCGCGAACTGCTGGAGATCCACCGCACCGGCCCGGGCCGGGGCGGGCGCGACGGCCGGGCGCGCTGGGAGCAGGTCACCGGCGCCGTCGCCATCTCCTCGCGCCTGTCCCAACTCCGCGAGACCGCCGAGCGCACCATCCGGACCTTCGTCAAACCGCCCCTCCTCATGCCGCTTCCCGACATCGAGGACCATCGGGAGCTCCAGGAGCGGGGCGTGTGCCACCGCCTCCTGTTCGACCGATCGGTGCTCGACACCGCGCCCGAGGCCGACTACCTGAAGCGGTCCGTCGAGTGGGGCGACGAGATCCGCTTCGCCAAGCGGCTGCCGCTCAAGCTCGTCATCGTCGACGACCGCACCACCGTCATCGAGGGCCCCGACGAGGGCCGTCCGCGGGCCATCGTCACGGCGAACAAGTCGATCGCGCGGCTCGCGCTCGCGCTGTTCGAGCAGCTCTGGGAAGACGCCATCCCCGCGCCGGTGGCCGAACGGGACGGCGCCGCCGACATCGACGGGGACGACGCGCTCCTGCTGAGCCTGCTCATCGCCGGCCTCACCGACCAGTCGATCGCCTCGAAGCTCGGCATCGGGCTGCGCACCGTCCAGCGGCGCGTGCGCGACCTGATGGACCTCGCCGACGTCGACACCCGCATCCAGTTGGGATGGCACGCCGCCAAGAACGGCTGGGTGTCCTAACAGGGCCGCTCGGGGACCTGAGCTCGGTCGAATCTGGCGGGCCCGAGCGCGGACGTGGTGTTGTACTGTGCAGGTGAAACGATTACCGCCCATTCACGGCGAAGCTGGCGAGCCGTCAGTTCGCACAGCCCAGCGCTCACTCCTGGAGGTCCTTCAGTGGGGTATCCCGACGATCAACTTGCCCGCGGCGAAGTGGTCCAGCTCCATACTCGCCCACACTGGAAGGAGGCCGTCGGGCCCGTCCTCTGGTTCGTCGTCTTCCTGCTCATCGGCGCGATCGCCATCTACTACACGGCCCAGACCGACTGGGCGATCAAGATGTGGCTCATTCTCGCCGAGGTCGTCGTCACGGTCGGCCTGCTCGTGTGGCTGTCGGTCATCCCGTGGATCGCCTGGCAGACCACCCACTACGTCATCACCGACCAGCGTGTCATGTGGCGGACCGGGATGATCACGCGCGAAAGCCGCCACATCCCGCTTGCCCGCGTCAACACCGTCTCGTACACGCAGTCGATCTCCGAGCGCATCTTCGGCTACGGCGACCTGAAGATCGACTCGGCGACCGACGACGGCGAGATCGAACTCATCGACGTGCCGAAGGTCGACAAGGTCAAGGCCGTGATCTACCAGCTCGCCGAGGACGACCGCAGTCGCCGCGCGGGGGCCTCCGGCGACGGCACCTGATCCGTGAACCGACAGCGGGGCCCGGC